>NCCT01000005.1:0-36489 GCA_002279795.1 Hydrogenophilales bacterium 12-61-10 | reverse complement strand
CTCACGCTCAACCAGAACGGCGACATCGAACAGGCTAATCTCACCGCCGACGCCATGCTGAAAAGCGCCCGCAGCGACTTGCTGGACCGGCCATTTTCGGCCTGGGTGACAGGCCCCCACCGGGACCGCTGGCAGCATTATTTGCAGCAAGTGCTGCAGCAGGAAGAACGCGATCTGCTGCAGGGTGACGCCGCCGACAATATCGAGCTGGAACTGATGCGCAGCGACGGCACGCCGCTGATTGTCCGCGTCGATGCCCTCTGCCTGAAAACCACAGTCGCCGACTCGGTGGTGCGAATCGCGCTAACCGACATCAGCGCGCGCAAGCAGGCAGAAGCGATCGCGGCGGACTTGCGCGCCAGCGCGCTCGACTTCGAATCACGCGAGCCGATGATGGTGAGCGATCCTGCTGGCAAGGTGCTGCGCATCAACGCTGCGTTTACCCGGCGCACCGGCTATACATCGCAGGACCTCGTCGGCCAGCATGTGTCCTTGCTGCAATCCCCCCACCATGACGAATCGTTTTACCAGCGGCTGTATGGCGCGTTGACCGAGCATGGGTGCTGGCAGGGCACGCTCTGGGGACGCTACAAGGACGACAACAGCTATGCCGAATGGCTGGTGCTCACGGCGGTGTACGCGTCCGACGGCAGCATCGACCATTTCGTCGCCAGCTTTTCCGAGATCCGGGATAACCGCGAGGTGGACGCCGACGTCCACCGCATGGCGTATTTCGACCCCCTGACGATGCTGCCCAATCGCCGCCTGCTGTACGACCGGCTCGGCCAGGTGCTGGCCAGTTGCAGTCGCAGCGGAGAACACGGCGCGCTGCTATTTCTGGATCTGGATAATTTCAAGTCGCTCAACGACAGCCAGGGTCATGATGTCGGCGACCTCTTGCTGAGCATCGTGGCGCGTCGCCTGGAGGTGTGCATCCGAAGGGAAAACACCGTGGCGCGCCTGGGCGGTGACGAGTTCGTGGTCGTGCTCGAATCCCTCAGCCCGGATGGCAACCACGCTGCGCAGCAGGCCGGACAAGTCGCCGACAAGATACTGGCCACCCTGCGCCAGCCCTATGATCTGGAAGGCCCCGAATACCCGTGCAGCGCCAGTCTCGGCATCGTGCTGTTCAACAGCGATCAAAAACCGATCAAACAGTTGCTGAAGCAGGCCGACATGGCGCTGTATCAAGCCAAGAATGCCGGGCGCAACACCCGGTTTTTCTACGATGAATCCATGCAGGCGCAGCAGGACGCGCGCAGCGCGCTGAACCAGGCCTTGCAGCTGGCGCTGCCGCAGCAGCAGCTGCGGCTGTATTACCAGGCGCAGCTCGACCACCAGCACCATTTGATCGGCGTCGAGGTCCTGCTGCGCTGGGCCCATCCGCAACTGGGAATGCTCGAACCGCAGGCCTTTATCGAGCTTGCCGAGGAATCTGGCGCCATCGTGCCCATCGGCAAATGGGTGCTGGAAAGGGCATGCGCGCAGATTGCGCTCTGGTCAAAACGCACGGAAACGGCTGCGCTGCAGATCGCGGTCAATGTCAGTTTGCGGGAATTCAGCCAGCCGGACTTCGTCGAGCAGGTAGCGCAGACGCTGGCAGCCAGCGCCGCCGACCCGGCGCGCCTGCGAATCGAGCTCAAGGAGAGCCTGATCAACCTTGAGCCGACCGCTGCGGCCGCCAAAATGCGTGCGCTCAAAGCGCTGGGCGTGAGCTTCGCGGTGGACGATTTCGGCACCGGTGTGTGCTCCCTCGCCACGCTGGCTTCATTGCCGCTGGATCAGCTCAAAATCGACCGGTCGCTGACAGCCGAGCTCGATGCCGGGCGTGAACCCGGCAACCTGCTGGTTGCGCAGAGCATCATCGCGCTGGGTCATACCTTGGGAATGGATATCCTCGCCGAAGGCGTGGAAACCGAAATGCAGCGCGCTTTTCTGCAACGTCACGGCTGTCTTGCCTATCAGGGGTATCTGATGGGCCGGCCGCTGGCGCTGGAGGCGTTCGAATCGGCCTATCTGCAATAAGGCAGCACGCGGGCTTTACGTTTTTTTCCGTCGCTGGGTACGTAGCCACGCCATGCAATGAGTGCCGCTGACCGGTGGTCAGCGGAAAACAGGATCAACTCGCTGCAAAGCCCTTATTTAACAAGCTTTCTGCGCTACAAGCCCTGTTCCATCATGGTCGAGAAAACCAGGTAGTACGGGCCGCGGTCGAGATGACGCAAAACGCCTTCGTTGTGGATCTGCCGCAACTCGTAATCGACCATGACATAACCCAGCCCGCTGTGCGCCAGTTCAGGCGAGGCCCATTCCATGTGAACCAGATACTGCGCGGGGGTCTGCGGCGGAATCAGCGGCTCGGTGGGCACCGCGCTGCCATGATTGGTTCTGTACGCGGGCGGGTTGGCGCCGAGGGTGGCCTTGTGCATGCCTTCGGGGTCGTACTGGAACGAGCCGATGGCCGATGCGCCAAGCTGCTTCAGCACCATCCAGCCGACCAGGCCGGGCACCGCCGCCTGCATGAACTGGAGCGTGTCGACCACGCCCTGCTCGAACGCCGCTTCGTGCCCCGGCATTACCCCATGGTCGCCGAGCAAAATGGTGCGTTGCAGCGCGAGGGCAATTTTCGGCAGCGGCTGCCTGGCGGCAACCGACTCGCCGACCAGGCTTGGCACGTCGGTCATCGCGACCAGCGGCGGCATGTCCGACTGCACGATTTCGTAATACACCTCCCACGGCCCTTCGACCACCATGCTCAGACAGCTGTTGCACAGTTCGTACAGGGTATCGAAATTATCGTGGTGCATTTCTTCATGCGAGGCGATGTCTTTCCACACCGTGTACTGGTACATCGCGGCAGGATTGAGCGTCTCGCCCATGTTGATCGCGCCGCCGCCATAGCGCCCGCCAAGCGAGTGGACGCCGGTCTGAATCAGCTGCTTGAAGCCGAGAAACCCGGGGTGGCTCGCGGTCGTGATGCAGACCTTGGGGCCGACCCTCATCATGGTTTCGTAGCTTTCCGGATGATTGAGGATCCTGGCCTGGCTGATGGCGATGATCGGGTTCGCACTCATGATGGCCGCCCTTCATGGCAGGAAAGAACGGAAAACTGCACAACAGGCACGGGTCGGGTCATCAGATTTTCTTCCTGTAGACGGACAGCCGGATGGCTGCCTTGAGGGAACACGGCGGCGGCTTGAATGGCCTCGCAGACGACTCAGCACCTACGTGTCACAGGCTGCGCACGACGCGGTAACTGCGTGCGCGCAGTCCACTGAGAGCCTGCTCGATTTCGAGCGGCGTCACCGGATGCGCGATCACCGCCCACTGCCCTTTACGCAGCGCCTGGCGAACGGCGACGAAAACACGGTAATGGTCCGGCCGCAGGCTCAGGAATCCGCCGACCATCAGGCCGACGATGCCGCCAAAGAACAACAGCGCCATCAGACTGAGGCCGGGCGAGCTGATCACGGCCGGGTGACCCGCGAGCATGAATCCGGCATAGACCAGCAGCGCGAGTGCCAGACCGACGCTGAAAGTAAACAGATGGGCTCGAACCACGGTATGCCAGATCCCCGCCTGTTCCGGCTCGAGGCTGCGGGACAGCACGCCCTTTCGCAGCCCCGATGCATCGGAGGGCGCCAGGAGGTGCACGCGCGCCGCGTCAAAGCCGGCCTCCAGGCGCAGCTGGCTGGCCGCATTTTCTGCAAGACTGCGGCTGGTGAACAGGCCGGCCACCTTGGTGAGCGAATGTTCGCCGGACACCAGGTGCTTGAAGCGTGCAGAAAACGGCAACCTGGACGACCGCTCCAGGCCCGTCACCTGCACGCCCGGCGGCGCGGATTCCGCCGCCGCAAAGGCGGGATCGTCCACCCCGCCTTCTTCCGGCGTGGCGGCTACGACAGGCGCATCCCGAAAGCTGCGGTGAATCAGCGGATCAGGCACGCTTGTCGGTGTCGAACCAGTCATCATTGGCCCGACTTTCCCATTGCTTGACCTGCTCTTCGGCAGCATCCTTGGTCACGCCGTAACGTTCCTGGATTTTTCCGGCCAGCTGATCGCGATTGCCCTTGATGACGTCGAAATCGTCATCCGTGAGCTTGCCCCACTGCTCGGTAAACTTGCCTTTGAGCTGCTTCCAGTTGCCTTCGATAATGTCCCAATTCATGGCTCTCTCCTTTTGATTGCTGCTGAAAAAAACGCGTTGTGCACAGAAAACGCTGGTGCACCATCGCAGGATTGACGCTCAAACCACCTGCGAACGGGCGAGACGTTTGATGCGCCTGTCAGGCTGCGGAGTCGACAGGAACCTGTCAGGGTTTTCCTGCCGCCATCCCGAATCAGCATGTCAGGGCTTCACTATATTGAGCGTGTGCATGCCGCGGTATAAGTGACGGGCGCGTCACCCTGTAGGACATCGTGAAGCCCGGCGTCTGCGGCTGCACCGCTGCAAACGGGTGCCGTCACGATGCCACGGGCACGGCTTGCAGTCCGATGTCATCGAACGGCGGCGGCCAGTCCGTTGCAGACAGCCCGCGTGCCGCCTGCACCACGCGGTGGATCAACACGAGCTTGTCGATCACCGGGTCGGCCAGCACAAACGGGTAGCTGTCGTGCTGCCCCAGGCTGCGGTTCATGCTGTTGAGAAACTGCGCCAGCGGCAGCCATTGCTCGATCAGCCTGGCGCGAAACCGCTGCGCATCGTCGTCTGCCGGACTGCCTGCGAGGATCCGGGGCGGGCTGCTCGGGGAGGGCGAGGCTCACGCCCCAGTGCGCTGCCGTGTTCAAGGCCTCGGTGATGTGCAGGTAATGCGCCCAGGTTTCGGCCCAGTCCTCCCACGGATGCATGGTGGCGTAGCTGCTGATGTAGTTGAGCGGCCAGTCGGTCGGCGCGCCCGCCTGGTAATGCGCCTCCATCGCCTGCGTGTAGTCGCGCATCTCATCGCCAAAAAGCTGGCGAAAGGCGGGCAGCCACGGTCCGTCTGCAATCAGGCATTGCCAGTAGAAGTGACCGATTTCATGGCGAAAATGGCCGAGCAGGGTGCGGTAGGGTTCGTCCATCGCGGTGCGACGCGCCTCGCGCTTGACGTCGTCGGCCTCGTCGATATTGAGCGTGATCAGGCCGTCGTCGTGTCCGGTCAGGACTTTCTTGCTGGGCGCGTCTTCGAGAAAGTGAAACATCAGGCCGTGCTGCGGGTCTTCACTGCGCCCCGGAATCGCCAGGCCGATTTCGTCCAGGGCATAAATAAGACGGCGCTTGGCTGCTTCGAGCAGGTACCAGTAGCGCTGGTTCTGCGGCAGGCTCAACTGCGGAATGACCGCGGTATACGCGCAGCTGCGGCACAGCGTGCCGGGCGCATCGGCGCCGACCATCCAGTTGCAGACATTGGCTACCGCATAGTTCTGGCACGGCCGATAGCGCAGCGTCGGCGCGGCGGAATCGAGCCTCTGCCAGACGCCGTCCGGCTGGATCGCAAACGCCGCCATCTCGCCACGTTCGGCGACAAAGCCGAGCGCGCTATTGCAGCTTTCACAGCGTGTACTGTCGAAAAAGACGCGCTGGCCGCAGTGGGTGCAGGCAAAAGTTTTCACGGCATGGCTCCTTCGTTTTCAAGGGGTTTTGGCTTCATCGATCAGTTGACGGCATTCGCTGTCGACCCCCGGCCCGGTTTCAATCAGGGGCAACAAGGCCAGCAGGGGATTGACCAGGCCCAGCGCCAGGGCGCCGAGTCCACGCGCGGCCAGCATCGTCTTGTCCAGCGATACCTGCGGATCGCTGAAGCTGCCCTGCACATGAATCGGCGTGCGCAATGCCACCAGGCTCAATTTGCGCGATTTTGGCGTCAGGGTCAGGTCGAGCTGTTCCTTGCCGAGGTCGATGCTGCCGCTGCCGGCAATGCGGGAGATGTCGGTATCGAACACCAGGATGTTGGGCCGCATGACGCCCTGCTTGACGTCGAAATCGGCCACGCCGCAGCGGATGCGGATGGGTTTGTCGCCGCTGATCTTGAGTTGCAGGATTTCCAGCAAATGCAGGCCGACCGACTCCATCATCAGTTTGCTGATTTCACCGCCGTTGACCACCATCGCCAGTTTGCCGTCAGCGTTGCCCAGCATAGCCGCCACGGTATCGCCGCGCCCACGCAGGTCGATATCGCCATTGACCTGGCCGATACTGGCCCGGTTCTGGTCGAAGGTGGGAAACAGCCGGGCAATGCTGATTTTGCGAGCTTTCAGATCGGCGCGCGCCCGAATCGGTTGCTGGCGTGCGTCGAGCACGAGCAAGCCCGCCAGGCTGCCACCGGCGACACCGACACGCAGCGTGTCGAGCGTCAACACCGCGTCCTTCAATTGCAGGCGGGTGGAGAGCGTATCGATCGGCAACGCGGCAGGGTGCTTGATCGACGCTGCCTTGTATGTCACATCGGCATCCATCCGCGGCCAGCGTGCGCTGCGAAACGGCGCAGCCGGCAATACCTGGCGTCCTGCAGGCGCCTTTGCACTCGCTGCTGCCGACCTGGGGCCGCTGCCCACCAGCGGCCCCAGGTCGGCAAAATTCAGCTGGCGGGAAGTCAGCGTCGCCGTCAATTTGGGGCGCTTGCCGCCGGTGTCTACCTGCAGCGTGCCGGCGATGTCGCTGCGCCCGATCCGGCCGGTAAATTTCTCGTAACGCCAGCCCTGCGCCTGGCGCTGCAAACGCCCCTGCGTGGCATACGGCGGCGTATCCGGCAGAACGACACCGAGCAGCGGATAAAGCTGGGCCAGGCTGCCGCCGCTCAGGCCGATCTTGAGATCAAGCGCGGACAGCCCGGCCAGATTGGTGATGGTGCCATCGGCGCGCAGCGTGGTCGGGCCGATTTTTCCGCTCACCTTAAGCCGGTACGGCGTCTTCACATCGCGCAGTCCGAGGACGCTGGCGCCCTGCCCCTGCAGCTTGAGTTCAAGTCCGCGGTATTGTCCCTGCGCGGTGACCTGCAGCGGCGTGGTGGTTCCCTCCGGCACCTCCCGGGTTGCGACGATGGCGCTGATCGCGGTCTTTTGCCTGACGTCGCTATACCCCACGCGCCCCTTCTTGATGGCGACATGGTTGAGCGTGATGCGCGCGCTTTCATCGCGTTGCTGACGGTCGAGCAGCCAGTTTTTTCGGCCGTCGGCGGCACGTTCGAATTCAGCCACGGCCTGGTCGAGCCACACCTCGTCGAGCACGATGCGCCCGCCCAACAGCGGCGGCATGGCGAGGGTGAAGCTGACGTTGCGGGCTTCGAACATCTGTTTTTCATGCGCCCACGACGGGTTGGAGAACGCCACGCCTGCCGCATGGATCCGCGTGCGCGGCCAGCCCAGATGGACTTTCAGGTCGCCCCGCAGCTGCAGGGTGCGTCCAGTGCTGTCGAGTACCTGGCGGGCGATGGGTTCGCGCAGCCAGTTCCAGTTGCTGATGGTGGCCAGCACCAGGACCGGCAGGGCAAGCATGGCCAGGACAATGGCCACTCCTGTTAATACGCGTCGTGGCTGCATGCGGTATTCCGATCTGAAGCGGCTTGAGAATGCGCTCAGTATGCGGTACCAAAGCCCTTATCAGTTTCCAGTTGCAACGGCGGCAGACCGGCGAGTTCATGAATCGGCATCAGCACGCCGCGGGTATCCGTCAGGGCGTCGAACAGCATGTAGAGATATTTACCGCCGCCCTTGAACGCGTAGGCTTCCTCGAGAAAGCGCATGTGCTCGTGCGCGGCCAGGCAGTCGCGCGTGGTGCAGTCGCGCTTGTAGTGCTCGACCAACGATTGAATGACGTCGAGATGCTCGTCCTTCAAGTCAAAATGACGGTCTGCTGCGTTCTTGCGCACCGTCTGTTCGATGTCAGCCTTGCTGAGGCTTTTTACCGCATCGTAAATCGGCATTTCGCCTTCGCTTTGTGTGGTTTCGGTATCGTTCATCAAGCATCCTTGTAAGGGTTAAAACAGGGCCGGGGCTACCGCGCGCCTGAAGCAGCCAGACGCGCGGGTAGTCACTTCGATCGTTCAACGCACCGGCTTGGCTGTCGGCGGGCTGTCGCCGGAGCCGACCGCACGCGCGGGCACTCCGTCGACAAACAGATTGCAGCCGCTATCGCCCGAAACCCGCAGCAAATACGGCTGCAGTTTTTGATCGATGCAGAGGCCTTTCGTGTCATTCGTAATGGCTGCGTCGGGTTCGATCTGCCACCACTTGCAGTGGATGCAGAGACCCCAGCTGGCTGGATATTGCATGGCTTGCTCCTTGAAGTTGGGTTGGCCGGATCAGCGCGTGCCGGGGCCGCTCAGTTCCAGTACGGCGTGACGCCGTAATAGGCATGGATTTCCGAGCCCCAGGCGCGATCGGCAAAGTCGGGCCATTGGTCCTTGTCGAATCCGGGCGCGTTTTCGAGCTTTTCCTTGCTCTGATCGAAGATGAACTGATGATTGGGCGTGTCGACCTGCATCGCCGACAACGGCACGGCAAACAGCTTGCTTCCCATGCCGAGAAAGCCGCCGAACTCGAGCACCGCGTAAGCTACGCGCCCGCTGTCCAGATCGATCATCAGATCCTTGATGTCGCCGAGGCTGTCGCCATTGCGGTTGACGACCTTGTCGCCGGAAATGCTGCTGGAAGAAAGAATGGTCATGAGAAATATTCCTTGATTGAAGGGCTGCGATGAGGGCGGATTGCGGATGCGGTCACGGCTTGTGCGTGGCCTTCTTGGCGGACAGTTTTTCTGGCACGGGCGTGTCCAGCGGATCAATACCGGGGGCTTTTTTCTCAGGCTTGGGCTGTCCCGGCCCGGACTGCTTGGCGCCGGACGTGCCTTTGGCGTGTGAGCGCCCTTCGACTTCGGCTCTTTCCATTTCAGTTTTTTCCGCAGCGTTGCGCGGTGCAGCCTCTTTGGCCGCCTGTTCGACCTTGCCTGATTCGGCAAAATCGTGGGCTTTCTGGTTGTATTTTTCGGCTGAACGATAATCCCCCTCGCCCTGCACGCTGGACTTGGATTGTGGCTGATCGGCTTTCATGTGAGAGTTCTCCTGAGGTTGCGGGGTACCGGACAAGCGTCCGGCACGGCAGGCACGCTTGCCTGGACGGCGGGCAGCGGGTCGATGACCCAGCCTGAAATCACAGTGTGGTCTACCGCCCTGCTGACGACAGTCGGATGGGGGTGCAACGCCGGGTAGGACGCGGCTGAAAAAATGTCGGACACGCCTTACACGCCGACAATCAGGGTTCCAGGTCGAATGTCGGCAACAGGCTTTGCAACTGGCCCAGCGCGTCGACTCCGCGCAGTGCTTCCATCCGGTCCAGGCTGTGGTCATGACACAGGGCATAGCTCAGGTTGCGGGTCGCGAGGCGGCCGGGTTCGGTAAAATCGGCTTCAAACAACAGGCGGACATCGGTGTGCCGGGAGTCGCTGCAAATGCGCGCGAACAATCCGCTGACGGCCGCCTGGCTGCCTTCGAGATACTGGCAAAAGCGCCAACCGTCAAACACGATTAGACTTCTGATCTGCTGCCGTTCGTTTTTCAAACGCCCTGCCTGGACGATTTCCGCCACCCGGGCGGGCGAGGTTGCCGGATCAAGGCAACTCAGATAGATCAATTGATAGGGTGCTGGCATCAACGGCTCCGTAAAAGTGAACGACAAATTACCGAGCAGGCGAACACATCACAATTAACTAAGACATAGTGGCCATGCAGACGACTCCCTATCCGGCATGGCCTGACTCCAAGCGAGGCCCGCATGCCACCTGAAACCCCCTGCCGATCCTGTCCATTGCGCGCCACCGACGCCTTTTCGTCCAACACCGAGGCGGAGATAGGCTTCATCCAGAATTTCAGGAAACGTCAGGTCGCCGTGGCCGCAGGCAACGCGATCACGCGCGAAGGCGATCACACTGGCGAACTCTTTACCCTGATGTCGGGGTGGGCGTTCCGCTTTCGCACGCTCAATGACGGACGCCGCCAGATTCTCAATTTTCTGTTACCGGGAGATTTCATCGGCTTGCAGGATCAGCTCGGCCAGCCTTCGCCTCACGGCGTGGAGGCGCTGACGGATAGCGTGCTGTGCGAATTCCCCAGCACGCGCTTGTGGGAGTTGTATCGCAGCCATCCGGCGCTGGGCTTCGACATCACCTGGATCAGTGCGCACGAAGAGCTGATCGTCGATGAAAACCTGCTGTCGGTCGGACGGCGCTCGGCGGCCGAGCGCATCGCAATGCTGTTGGTCCATCTGTACAAGCGCGCTGAAAGCATCGGCCTGGGGAGCACGGACGGGGTGCAGATCCCGCTCAACCAGCAGCACATTGCCGATGCCCTGGGGCTGTCGCTGGTGCACACCAACAAA
Source organism: Hydrogenophilales bacterium 12-61-10 (assembly GCA_002279795.1). Taxonomy (GTDB): domain Bacteria; phylum Pseudomonadota; class Gammaproteobacteria; order Burkholderiales; family Thiobacillaceae; genus Thiobacillus. The sequence continues at coordinate 26,139 of NCCT01000005.1, read as the reverse complement.
ACGCTGAAGCGCTTGCAGGCTGCCGGGCTCTATACGCTCAAAAGCGGGCGGCTAAAGCTCACCAACCCCGCAGCGATCAACCGTCTGGCCGATTACTACGCCCTGCCGCTGCGCGGACGCCCGCTGATTTGAGCGGCGCGCCGGGGATCTGACCTGTGGCCCGACATGGGGCCTGAGTCGGCGCCGCGCATCGGCTGGTCTGTCTTCCCGCTATAAGGGTTAGTTACCCGTCTCGCCGTCGACATACAGCCAGCGTCCGTCCACCTTCTGGAACCGGCTCACTTCATGCTGCTTGAACGCACGGCCATTCAGCTTGTAGCGCGCGACGAATTCCACCGTGGCGTGCTGCGCATCCAGCGGCGTGTGCGACTTGACTGCCAGCCCAAGCCATTGCGGGCGCGGCGTGGCATCGAGTTCCAGGTTTGCGGGACAGGTGTCGGGGTGCCAGGTCGCCTTCAAGTACGCCGCCAGCCCCAGTACATTGGCGCTGTAGCGCGAGCGCATCAGGGCGTCGGCGTCCAGCGCCGGCGCGCCCTCGTGATAGCGGCCGCAGCAGGCAGACAGCGTGCGTCCCGAACCGCAGGGACACGTCACGTCGCTCATGGCTTGTTCACCGGACAGCGCAGTTTCGGCTGCAGCGTCGGCCACACCGCGTCGAGCATCCGCGTCTGCGCTGCCTCGTTCGGGTGAATGCCGTCGGCCTGCATCAGGCCCGGGGTAACGCCGACACCGCAGACGAAGCACGGCACGCGCGCAACTTTCTCGTCGCGCGCCAGTTGCGCGTACACCCGGGTGATGGCATCGGCATAGGGCTTGCCGTAATTCGGCAGCACGGGCACGTCGAACAACACCACCCAGGCGCCCGCCGCCCTGGCCTGGCGGATCATAGTTTGCAGATTGCGCTTGATTTCCGCCGGCGGAATGCCGCGCAGGGCATCGTTGCCGCCGAGTTCGATCAGCACGCCTTGCGGGCGCTGCCGATCCAGCGCAGGCGTCAGCCGCTGCACACCATTTTGCGTGGTGTCGCCACTCACGCTGGCGTTGATCACGCGCCAGTCGGGGGCGGATTTTTGCAGCCGTGCATCGAGTTTCGCCACCCAGCTGGTGCCCGGTGCCAGACCATAGCCGGAACTCAAGCTGTCGCCGACGATCAACAACGAGCACGAACTGGCGACCGCCCATCCAGGCAATCCCCACAACAGCAGCAAGCACACGCGATAATTCATTCATTCACCTTAATCAGACACCCGCTTGATGACCTCTTCCGACCCTGCGCAGTTCCCCGTCGTCGCTGCACGCGCCTTGACCCAGCGCGTGAACACAAGCGACGGACCGCTCCTCATCCTCAGTGATGTCGAGCTTGCCGTCAAAGCAGGTGAAACCTTGGCCATCACCGGCGCCTCCGGTTCCGGCAAATCGACCCTGCTCGGGCTGCTGGCGGGACTCGACCAGCCGAGCAGCGGCGAGCTGTTCCTGCTCGGGCAGAACCTCAACGCGCTCGACGAAGATGCCCGCGCTCGCCTGCGTGCCGGGCGCATCGGTTTCGTGTTCCAGTCGTTTCAATTGCTGCCTGCGCTGACCGCGCTGGAAAACATCCTGCTGCCGCTGGAACTGGCCGGCCGCGCTGACGCCCGCGAACGCGCCAGCCACTGGCTCGAGCGCGTCGGCCTCGCTGCACGGTCCGGCCACACGCCGCGCCAACTCTCCGGCGGCGAGCAGCAGCGCATCGCACTGGCACGCGCTTTCGCCACTGATCCGGAAATCGTGTTTGCCGACGAACCCACCGGCAACCTCGACGCAGAGACCGGCGCGCGCATCATCGACCTGCTATTCGAACTCAACGCCTCCGCCCACACCACGCTCATTCTGGTTACCCACGACGAAGCGCTGGCGGCGCGCTGCCAGCGGCGGATTCACCTGGTCGCCGGTCACGTCAACAAGGCTGCCGCGGCATGAACTTCGCCCGGCTCGGCCTCTGGTTATTGCGCCGCGAACGTGCCAGCGGCGAATGGCGCGTGCTGCTGCTGGCGCTCATCATCGGCGTCGGCAGCGTCGCCACCACGGGTTTCCTCGGCGACCGCCTGAAGCGCGCGATGAGCGAACAGGGCGCGGGGTTTCTCGGCGCCGACCTGCTGGTGAGCAGTCCACGACCGATTGCGGGCTGGCCGCAACACACGCTCGCCACCAGCAGCGCCATCGAATTCACCAGCATGGTCGCCAAGGATGACGCCTTCCAGCTTGCCACCCTGCGCGCAGTCGACGCGGCCTATCCCTTGCGCGGCAGCGTACGCATCGCCGCACGGCCGTTCGAGCCCGGCACGGTGCGCCCGGCCCAGCCGCCGCCCGGTTCCATTTATGTCGACGCCTCGTTGCTGCCGCTGCTGAATGCGCAGGTCGGCGACCGCGTGCAGATCGGCGAAGCGCCCTTCACCATCGCCGGCGTGGTGGCCGAAGAACCCGGCCAGCTTGGCGGCGTGTTCGGCCTCGCGCCGCGCGTCTTCCTGCGCGCCGACGAAGTCGCGGCCACCCGCGTGCTGCAGCCCGGCAGCCGGGTCAGCTATCTCTACCAGTTCGCCGGCGAACCCAAACCGCTGGCCACGTTCAGCGCCGCACTCAAGCCCACGCTCGACAGCACCCAGCGCCTCATCGGCTCGCGCGAGGGCGTGGAAACCGTTCGCGGCGCATTCGCCAACGCCGACCGCTACATCCAGCTCACCGCGCTGATCAGCCTGCTGCTGTCGGTAGCGGCCATCGCCATTGCCGCGCATCGGCACGCGCTGCGCCATTACGACCAGGCCGCGCTGCTGCGCTGCATGGGCGCCACCACGGCGCAGCTGCGCACACTGTATGCCGTCCAACTGCTAACGCTGGGGCTGCTCGGCAGCCTACTCGGCGTGGCGATCGGCGCAATGATGCAGCAGCTGCTGGCGCTGATGGTGCTGCCAGACGCCGTCACCCGCCTGCCTGCGCTCGGCATCGCGCCCGTCGGCGTGGCCATGGTCAGCGGCCTGCTGGCGCTGGCGGGCGCCAGCCTGCCCGCGTTGATGCGCCTGATCCGCGTGTCGCCGCTGCGGGTGTTGCGCCGTGAACTGCCGCCGCTACCGCTGGCGGCGTGGATCAGTGTCGGGGCTAGCGCCACGGCACTGCTGGCGCTGGTCACCTGGGTCGCAGGGGACGCCAAACTCGTGGCGGTCTTCGTCGGCGCGCTGGCGGGGCTGGCCGGCGTGCTGCTCTTGCTTGCCCGGCTGGCGCTGCTGGGCGGACAAGCGGTGCAAAAACTCAGCCACGGCCCGCTGCGCTTTGGCCTGGCGCAACTGCTGCGCCACCGCTTCGACAGCACCGTGCAGCTCGGCGCCTTTACCCTCGCGCTGTTCCTCGTCGCCCTGCTGGCGCTGGTGCGCAGCGACCTCGTCGACAGCTGGCGCGCCCAGCTGCCGCCCGATGCGCCGAATTATTTTCTGGTGAATATCGCGCCGCAGCAGCAGGCCGACGTCACGGCATTCCTGCGGCAAAACCAGCTGCAGGCGTCCGCGCTGTATCCCATGGTGCGCGGCCGTCTGGTAAGCAAGAATGGTTCGCCCATCGCTGCAACCCTGCCTCCGGAGTCACGCAACAACGCCTCGCTGCGGCGCGAACTCAACCTCACCTGGACCGCCAGCCTGCCCGCCAACAATGCCGTGCTCGCCGGGGAGTGGCATGGCAACCAGCGCGGCGCCGCCATCTCGGTCGAATCCGGCATGGCCGAACAGCTCGATCTGGCCATCGGCGACACCCTTGGCTTCCAAGTCGGCGACCAGATGCTCAGCGCGCGCATCGGCAGCATCCGCAGCGTGAAGTGGGACTCGATGCAACCCAACTTCTTTGTCATCTTCGCCCCCGGCCAGCTCGACGCCCTGCCCGCCAGTTCCATCGCCAGCGTTCACGTCCCGGCGAACCAGGCCAGCGTGCTGCCCGGCTTCGTCAAGGCGTTTCCCGGCATCACCGTGCTCGCGCTGGATAAAGTCATTGCCAACATTGAGGCCGTGTTCGCGCAGGTCATCGGCGCGATTCAATTGCTGCTGGGATTTTTGCTCGCTGCCGGCATGGCCGTCGTCGTCGCCACCCTGCTCGCCAGTCTCGACGCGCGCCAGCAGGAAGCCGTCTTGCTGCGCACCCTGGGCGCGCAACGTGCCTATCTGGCCAAAAGCCTGTGGAGCGAATTCATCGCACTCGGCCTGCTCGCCGGCCTGCTCGCCAGCGCCTGCGCCGAAATCGCCATGGCGCTGATCGCCCATCGCCTGTTCGAACTGCCGGTACGCCTGCACCCCTGGCTGTGGCTTGCGCTGCCGGCGGCCGGCGCGCTATTGGTAGGCACCAGTGGCTGGCTCACCACGCGGCACATTACCCGCGTGCCGCCGATGCAGTCGATCCGGGCATTGAATTGATCGTATGGACCTTAGGCCCGGAATGCCAACCGAACACGGGGCAGTCCAGGCCAAGGGTTCAAACAGAGCAAGATACGGGTCGCAGATACGTGTTCAAACCTTCATATTGCTTCCGTACTGGCTTGCCAGTCTGAAAATCAAACGATGAAAGGTGACGCAAAATGTCTGCACTGCCCAACAAGGTCGCCCTGATCACCGGCGCAAGTTCCGGGATCGGTTATGCAACAGCAAAACTATTCGCCCGAGAGGGGGCCAGGCTTGTCGTCACCGCGCGACGCCAGGCGGAACTTGATGCCCTCGTTGAGGAAATCACCCAGGCGGGCGGCCATGCCGTCGCGCTTGCCGGCGACGTCAAGGACGAGGCCTTTGCTCAGGCCTTGGTCGAGTTAGCCATAGGGCGTTTCGGTGGCCTCGACGTGGCATTCAACAATGCGGGCACGACCGGCGAGATGAACGCCACGCCTGATGTGTCGCTCTCGGGGTGGGAGGACACGATCAGGACAAACCTGACGAGCGCCTTCCTCGGCGCGAAGTATCAGCTTCCCGCGATGCTTGACCGGAACGGCGGATCCCTGATCTTCACGTCGACATTCGTCGGTTACACCGTAGGCCTGCCAGGCATGGCAGCCTATGCCGCGAGCAAATCCGGGATCATCGGCCTCACGCAGACGCTCGCTGCCGAGTTTGGCCCCAAAGGAATCCGGGTGAACGCCCTCCTGCCGGGCGGCACGGATACCCCAATGGGCCGGACTTTCGCCAATACCCCAGACACATTAGCCTTCGTCCAGGGACTTCACGCCCTGAAGCGTATGGGGTTGCCAGAAGAGATCGCAAAATCGGCCCTCTACCTCGCATCCGATGCATCGAGTTTCACCACCGGCTCGGCGCTGCTGGCTGACGGCGGGGTTTCCATCAATCGAACCTGAACAGGCCCCCGTCAACATGCCAGGGAAAATGCAGATGTCCGACTATGACCGCATAGCTGAAGCCATTTCTTTCATCGTCAATCGGGTAGACAGTCAACCCTCCCTGCAGGAAATCGCGCAGCACTTACACCTGAGCCCTTTCCACTTCCAGCGACTGTTCAGCCGCTGGGCGGGCGTAACCCCCAAACGGTTCTTGCAAGTGCTCACGCTGGAGCGCGCCAAGCAATTGCTGAGCGAATCCAAGCCGCTGCTTGAAGTGTCGGACACTCTGGGTTTAAGCAGCGGTTCGCGGTTGTATGACCATTTCGTCCATCTGGAAGCGGTTACCCCCGGCGAATACAAGATGGGTGGCACGGGTCTGGCGCTTGAATACGCCGTACACGACACCCCCTTTGGCAAGGCTTTCATTGCCATCACGCCCAGAGGCATCTGTCGTTTTGCGTTTTTGGCGCACGCGGAGGCCGATGGCCACCTGCATGATTTACAGAAAGCATGGCCACGTGCGACGGTGCATGAAAATCGTCAACGAACGCTTGCGGTTATCCAAGCCATGTTCGGCGAAGAAAAGAAACTGGACCGCCCCTTGTCTTTGCATGTTTCCGGAACCAACTTTCAGATCAGCGTGTGGAAAGCATTGCTGCAGATCCCCCCGGCAAAAGTGGCGAGCTATACCCAGATTGCAACCGCAATCGGCCATCCAGGTTCGGCCAGAGCCGTGGGACAAGCTGTAGGCGCAAACCCTGTCGCGATCCTGATCCCCTGCCACCGCGTCATCCAGCAAAGCGGCAAATTGGGTGGCTACCACTGGGGGGAAACCCGGAAGCAGGCGATCCATGCCTGGGAGTCGGCAAGGCATGAGGAACCGCATCCATAAGAAGACTTCGGGGCTGGGACTTGCACTGAATATTTCAATCGACGCGAAACGCAAAAAGCGGATGTTGCAATGCAAGGTCCTCTTTCTCTGATACGGGCGTTTGGGTTGATGATTGGTTGCTCAGGGATGGTGAATGCCGACCCTGAGAGGCAGCGCGCGTCGATAGCCGCTACTGGCGGTTACTCGGCCGAATCCGTCATTCGGGCTAGTGACCGGATGTGCCCGCTAAAGGCTCTTAAGCTGACTGAGGTAGGCGCAGGAAACCGGATATCGGCTACTGTCAAAGACAGCCTCCGGTCAGGAACCGTCTTCGGACTTGCTCACCTATCCCTCTGGAGTTCGGCCAAAGCCGCCATGGAGTATTTCACTAACGGATGTCCTCTCTCCTCTTTGGCGCAACACTCAATGGGTGCAGTTTGGAAATTCTTTGGGAGGCTCAAATGCGATATTGGCATCGTGCAGGCGTTGGAAGATGCACCCCGTATCGAGTTTCCAGTCAGGTGGCATTGAATTTTTGAGTCCTTTTCCGCCATTTGCGATGCTTCTATCAAGGCAGCCCTGTTCATCCTTTGTAATGTCTACGATGACCACATAGCGACGTAGAAATTGTGCTACTTGCTCAACCGTAGCGTCCCCTGCGAAGAGATCCAAGCACTTCTCTCGAAGGTATACGCATGGCACAACGTGCTCTCGGTGGCCAGGTCCATTTTTCCCTAGCCCTCTGGGGACAAATTCATCTGGAACAAAGATTTCGACCGCGCGCGAATGGGAGAAGGTGCCTTCCATCTCGATATAGCGTGCCGCTCTCAAAAATGACCTTTGGATCACCTGTTCGGTTTGCCCGTTAATTTTCTGGATATTCCGTTCATGAACTAGACAAAGCGCCCGCAGATCCGCTTCTATGCGCTCGAGGTCGTATTGCATTTGTTCTTGCTCATTGGCCCAGATCGCAAGCTGAATAGCTGCGTCGGTGAGATTCAGTTTCTGTGCCTCGTAGAGTTCACCAAGAACAAATTTTCGTACCGCTGTATTTTCCACGCTTGGCGTTGGCTTTAATATCTTGATGGCATTGGTGTTTCCATCGTTCCCTTCCTCGTACATGTCACGGAAAAAAAGAGCTGTTTCGAAGACACGGCGGGTGAATTTCTGGCGTTCGTTCATAAGATTTCCTCTCAATGACTGCATGTTCACGGTCGTGCGTACGGCGGCCGATATGGTTGATCGCATATCCAGGGTGAATCGAGTCATCTTGCTTTCTGAGTCTTCGGCGTGAATTCCTGATCAGTGGCTGCTCAAGATCTGCGAATTCAACCGCATCGCAAGACCGGTCATTGCTTCCCTCGTGCCACAAATTTGTTCCGATAGCATGGTACCTCGTTGATTGGCCGCTTAGCGGTCCGCTTCACCTCTTGAGGCACTAGGCAGGACCGGTGTATTGAGCTTGCCAAACGTGGCCTCTACGCGCGTGCGCCAGGAAGCGTAACCATCGCCGCGTATTTCCATGTCTACCCAAAGATCTTCTATTAGTGGGTACAGATTAAGAGGTATCACTTCATCAATTAGGTAATGCGGCCATAGAACGCATTGGCGCTTACCCCGTTTCCTATTGGCAAAGTAATCAGCGATAAGAAACGGCTGGATATGGAAGTCAATTGGGATATCAAGGTCGTAGCATGACCTTTGAGGTAGCCTTTTCAGCAGGGCATGTACCCTGAATTGGCCGCAATCATCCCAAGCAATGATTGAACGCGGCAGCGCAGCCAGAGAGTCACCGACCTTGTCCAATACAACAAGGATTTCCTGCTCGACACTATCGAGCCGGCCAATGATCCCCTTGTCATCTTCAGATGTCGTTGCCTCAATGAGATCCTCCTCAAGAGTCGGGGTGGCAGCTTGCCATGACAAATCTCCCGACTCCAAACCACTTAGCATGCTGCCCAGCATATTGATCAGCGGCAGCAGGCGTGCAGAAATTTCACCGTAGTACTGTTGGCACGCCAGCGGCAACTCCTCCGCTTTGGCCAGCGACTCGCCCTGCTGGTGATATTGTTTGAGTGAGAAGCGAGCCCGCCTGATTTCTGCAAGCAGATTTTGCTGGAAGCCTTGCAGATACAGGGTATCGACGGCGTGTAGGGTTTCAGCATTCACCTTGTTTCCTTGATGTATTCGATGCTTGGGAGTTTGCTCAGGCATGCGGCGACATGTGTCGCTGCCGCATGAATGGCTCGGGCCTGAAGGAAAGTCCTGTGCAGAATCACCATGCGACACAGAATGTCGCATTCATGGCGATAATGGTTTCCATGAATGATGGTTACCCTGCACCTCGGCTCACTACACCGCCAAAAGAGAACAATGTGCGCACATTTTCAAAATCCAAACTCATGGCCTTGCGCCAGTGTCCCAAGCGGTTGTGGCTAGAGGTTCATCGGCCTGATTTGCGCGAGGACTCCGCCTCGACCGAAGCCAGCTTTCAGGTGGGATTCCAGGTGGGCGATATCGCTCAGCGCATTTACGACCCCGAGGGTCGCGGTACGCTGATCGATGTGCAAAACGAGGGCTTCGATCGCGCGTTTGCCCGTAGCGCGGGATTGCTGGACACCACACAGCCCATCTTTGAGGCCGGATTCTCGGCCGGCGGAGCACTGGCTTTTGCCGACGTCATGCTGCCCGAACAAAAGGACGGCAAGCAGGTCTGGCGCATGGTGGAAGTCAAATCCTCCACCCGCGTGAAGGATTACCACCGCGATGACGTAGCGGTGCAAGCCTTCGTGGCCCAATCCGCCGGAGTACCGCTGACGTCCATTGCCTTGGCGCACATAGACAGTTCATGGGTTTACCCAGGAGATAAAAACTATAAGGGGTTACTCAAGGAAAATGACCTGACGGGAGAAGCCTTCGCTCGAAGCGAAGAAGTCAAAGGCTGGATTGCCAAGGCGCAAAACGTCGTCTCCGAACCATCCGAGCCGACCGCTAACACCGGCGACCATTGCGACATACCGTTCGAGTGCGGTTTCTACGGCTATTGCAGCCGCAACGATCCAAAGCCGGAATACCCGGTCTATTGGCTGCCCCGTTTTCCCTCTGCCAAGAGGCGAGAACTGGCAATGCAAGGCGTGCACGACCTGAAGACTGTCCCCGACGACCTGCTCAACGAGAAACAGCAGCGGGTCAAGGATCACACCCTGACTGACACGGTGTTCTTCGATGCTGCGGGTGCCGCGGCAGACTTGGCAGCGTATGGCTACCCCGCCTATTTCCTGGATTTCGAGACTATCCAGTTTGCCGTGCCCATCTGGAAAGACACCCGGCCCTACCAACAGATCACTTTCCAGTTCAGCCTGCACACGCTTGACGCATCCGGCCAGCTGGAACAAACGGCTTTCCTTGATCTGTCCGGCAATGATCCGTCCGAGCTTTTTGCTCATGCGCTAATCGGCGCCTGTGGGAAGCATGGACCGGTGTTCGTATACAACGCCGGGTTCGAGAAAGCGCGCATCTGCGAGCTGGCAGAACGTTATCCTTATTTGAGCGAGCCGTTGTTGGCCATCAACACTCGGGTGGTCGATCTGCTGCCCATCGCCCGCGAGCGTTATTACCACCCCAGCCAGCAAGGCAGCTGGAGCATCAAGAAGGTGCTGCCCGCCGTGGTGCCCGAACTCCGCTACGACAGCCTCGACGGCGTGCAGGACGGAGGCATGGCGATGGGGGCCTTCCTGGAAGGCATCCACCCGGACACCAGCGTGGCGCGCAAGGCCCAGATAGAACAGCAGCTACTGGCTTACTGCAATCTCGACACCTACGCCATGGTGCGCCTGTGGCAGGTGTTTGCAGGCCGCACTGAGCTGGGGCTCTGACCCATGCCAAGACGTCCTGATTCTCTGGAAACGCTCCAGCTGTCGCTCGAATTGTTACGGCGTATCCCCAAGGGCCGCACGGTCACTGCACCGGAGTTGCACCAGCAACTGGCGGACGCCGGCTACGAGCGTGACATGCGCACTATCCAGCGATTGCTGGAGACGCTGTCCGAGGTTTACGACATCGAACGCGATGACAGCACTAAACCCTACCGCTACAGATGGAAGGAGTTTGCCAAGGGCCTGTCCTTGCCGTCGCTCAGCACTCAGGAATCCATGTTGCTCATGCTCGCCGAGCAGCACCTGGGCAGCCTGCTGCCCGCCAAGCTGATGAAATCCATGGAAGGCTTCTTCACCCAGGCACGCAGCCAACTGGGGGACAAGGGAACCCAGCGCGAACGCGAATGGCTAGACAAAGTGCGTGTGGTCAGCACCAGCCAGCCGCTGCTGCCGCCCAAGATCGACCCAGCCGTATTCGATCAGGTCAGCAATGCGCTTTATGCCAACCAGTGGCTGGAGGTGGACTACAAGAATGCCGCCGGCAAGCGAACCACGGCCCGCATCATGCCACTGGGCTTGGCCCAGCAGGGGCCACGTATGTATCTTGTTTGCCGTTTCGATGGTTACGACAACGAAAGGAGCCTTGCGCTGCACCGCATCCATTCGGCTCGCGCATCAGGTTTCACCTTTCAGCGGCCCAAGGGCTTCGACCTCAAGCAATATGACGACGACGGAAGATTTGGCTACGGAGAAGGCAGGCATGTTCGCCTGTGCTTCCGCATCGAAAAGGAGGCAGGCTTTCATTTGCTGGAATCGCCGTTGTCAGCCGATCAGCAAGTGGTGGAGCAGGATGACGCCTATGAAATCACGGCGACGGTTGTGGACTCGGCAATGCTGGAATGGTGGCTGAGAGGATTTGGGGAGTCGGTCAGCGACATTTGCAGGGAGGCTGTAGAGGAATAATGCTCAGCATCTTCTACAGTCCCAGCTATGTTGGTACGGATTATGAATTCGACACGACCCGCAAGGCGAAGTGGCTCGCAGATTCATTGATCGAGTCGCCCATCCAAAGCATTACTCTGAAGGAGCCCACGCCGGTCAGCCACGCCCAGCTGGCTCTCGTCCATGACGCCAAGTACATCCGCGCCATACAAACTGGAACACCTCGCAACCTGGCCGAGTCACAGGGATTCTCATGGGATCCTGAAGTCTGGCAGATGGCCGTTGCAACCAATGGCGGTGTCGTCGCGGCGGCCGCATCAGCACTCGAACACGGGGCAGCAGGTTCGCTTTCCAGTGGCCTGCACCATGCCCGGCGCGAAGTCGGCGAAGGATTCTGCACATTCAACGGCTTGGCAATTGCCGCGCGTGTTGCATTATCCGCCGGTGCTCGCTCGGTTCTCATTCTCGACCTGGATGCCCATTTCGGTGGTGGAACCCAATCCCTGATTGCAGATGATCCGCATATCTGGCACGTTGACGTATCAGTTAGCAACTTCGACCAATACCCGCCCAGTGAACGTGCTTGGTCCTGCATCGTACGGGACGGAGCGGACTATTTGCCCACCATCGAGCGGCGTTTGAAAGAATTGGAACAATACGCGCCGCGATTCGACCTCTGCCTGTACAACGCTGGAATGGACCCCTACGAGCATTGCCCGATGGGGGGGCTATCAGGCATCACCCAGGAGATACTCGGCGAGCGGGAGCGAATGGTCTTTGACTGGTGCCGATCCCAACGTCTGCCAGTCGCGTTTGTGCTTGCAGGTGGCTATATTGGCCGCCGCCTAGACGAGCGCAGTCTAGTTGATTTGCATCGCTTGACCATTTTGAATGCGGCAAGAATTGCAGGAGAAGGTTTGTGACGATAGGCACATCAAATGGGCATTAAAAACCCAAGCCTTCAAGATGCGCTTGAGGTACTACTACAGAGGCAGCGGGAACACGGCAAGCCCGTCATTGATTACCCGATATCGTTGCTCCAAAGGCGACTCAGGTTGGGGTATGCGTGCGCCGTTTCACTCATGGGTGAATTAAAGCTGCTGGGCTTTGTGCGGACCATAAGCGAAACCGCTGTACAACTCACGTTCAGCCCCACAGAACAGGACTCTCCTTAGGAAACGCTCAATACCCCGGGACAGGCATTACTTAAGAGATGCACGGCGAGCGGGAATACTCGGCTTTAGCTGGCGCCAATCCCAACACGAACCTATCGCTTTTATGCCTTGGCCGCGTCTGGACGAACGCAGCCTGGTTAATTGTTTGACCATATCAACTGCAGCAAAAATAGAGGGAGGAAATTGTGTCGGACTCATTTAAGGTCAATTCAGAATTCAGAAAGTGGGCTCTTGGCTTCTCGGGCTGTGATGGCGGGGACATCGGAACACCGGAAAAATCCAGCGTATGGTTTTGCGGGATTGAATGGGGAGGCGGCCATCCAGCAAACACTGAAGAACTCCTTTCAATCTGGGCAGAAGATGTCAGTGCACCTTCACCCGGCTATAAGTACTGGAATACTGATCTAAATTACATTTTCAACTGGCGGGCAGCGAAATTACTTTCTGCCATTGATGGCGGTTGCGTTTCAGCTTACAAGCACTTCGCTGAAAAAGTACAGCTATTCGCTTCCGGGAACTGCGGATATTTTAAAATGAATTTGTATCCCCTGGCCTTCAAGAACACGTCACACACGTTATGGCACGATGCGTTTGCGGATGCGACTGGTTTTGCGTCAAAACAAGACTACTTGGCTTGGATAAGGGCGAACAGGTTTCCAGTCCTGAAATCTTTGGGCTCGACTCATGCCCCCAAACTTGTGGTTTGTGTTGGTATTACCTACCGGGAAGATTTCAAGGCCGCATTTGTTGATGACGGTGTTGAACTCAACTGTGAGGTCATTGATGGTCGTGACTTGTATTGGGCGAAGAATGAAAACGAAAGCATGGTGGTAATCATTCCCTTTATGGTTAACCATAATGGGCTGACAAAGGATGTAAGCATCCAGAAATTTGGGGAGCGCATCCGTTCATTAACCGCTGCAGAACCCGCCTTAGGTTAGCCATGCAACTTGCCCCCGGTAAAGTTCAGAATTCGGCTTTGTAGTGATGGACAACCAGAAGCAAGGAACCCCAAAATGCCAACCAATTTCGATGACAAGCTCATCATCGCCATTTCATCGCGTGCACTTTTAAATCTGGATGAAAGTCATGCCGTCAATGAAAGCTGTGGCGAGAGCGATACCAGATCGAGCTGGCAACAGGTCATGTACCCCATGGGGTGGCGAATGAAGCGATTAACCCAGTCGAGCTTGTCGAGACATCAGTCTGAGAAGTCGAGGAGTAAATCGCTGGGCCAACGAGCGCCGGTGCACTCGATCTTGGCAAAGAGCCTTACCTCGTAATAGTCGATATCTGGCCAGTCAGGTAGGGGGGCGGCCACGATCATGGTCGTGTCCATACCAGCCATATCCGTGCAAGCCCAATGCAAGTCACCTATAAACCGCATAGCCAGCTTATGCCCGTGGCATAAGATCGCGGCCTGTAATCCATGGATGGCACGCCCGGACGCTCGCGCCTGCAATTGGCTGACCGCAGCCTTGATCGCCGTCTCGGGCTGATCGGCGGATGCTTTTTCCATTACAACCTGGTCGCCCATGGCAAGAATGGTGCGCACATCGGCCCAGTCGATGCCTACCAGACCCTGTGTAATCACAGGCTCTATAAGTATTTTGGTCAGATTTAAAAGGCCGGCAGCTAATTGCGAACGGGGCAGGACCAGCCCTGGTATCGCTTCAGTTGGTACGTCTGGCACGTCTGCCTCGTCCTGAAGATAGATAAGGACGTGCGCCCACTCTAGGTGCTTGTAAATTACCGATCGACCAATTGCCGTCAACAGATTCGCCCGGTTGGACACGATCAGAACCAAATCTGCATCAATCAGCTTGAGAGGGTCTGGCACGCGGGGAGAGCCCCAAATGATCTCCCCATTGAGGTCAGGTAGTTCGGTCAGAGCTTCTCGAACAAGAGCAGAGTCACTGTAGCACTCGCAGGCAACTCTAAGCTTGAATTCAGCTCCCTCACCATCAAAGGTGAATACATCGCTATCTGGCATTTATAAATCTTGTTTGGACTAGAACAGCGGGACGATAGCTCATGTATGCGACGATACGTGTCGCTAAAGTCTATTTCCATGTTTTAAAGTCGACGTTAGTACGGGACGGTCAGGTGTCTGCTTCTAGCAGGGAGGCACCCTGTCACCCTCCCGGCCAGAAGCTGCCGACAGGATGGTCGCCGCAACAGTCCGCTTGTTGGCCCAACATAGACGATCAACGTTCGACATAGCCGGGAGACAAGGTTGCAGTTGGCTGCTTAGTTATGCGTCGTGGCTCACAGAAATAAGCAAGCCATAGGCTTTCTCGGCCCTCAACTCAGCCAACGTGCCTTGTTTATTGTAGACACGCGCGAGCCTAGGGGAGGAGGTCTCGAGATACTCCCGCTCACCATCAAGTGCCTCAGATGAACAGGCGGCATAGATGGTTTCACCAACAGCATCTACGACGGTGACCCAGTGGTTATCATCATATACTCCCATCACGAACACCTGGTTTGTAATCAGGAGGTTCCTTAACTGCTTGGGTGATGTGAGTTCATCTCGCCATGACACCTCGGAGCGCACGTCAAGCGCAGCCAGGAAGTCACGGCAAAGGCCTTCTAAGTAATGAGGCTTCCAATCTATCTTTTCAGTGCCCCGCCCAGCCATAAAGTCGCCCATGTCGAACGGCAAGGATCGAATGCACTTTAGCCATTGGGTATGTGTGATGACCTTGCCCCTCAATGCTCCGGCAGCGTTTGCGATGGCGTATAAGAAGCACGCCCCGTCTCTATCACCTTGCGCGAGAACTTGCCGCTTTTTCTTCATTGGCGCTCAATCCGAGATGCGTAACTGTTAATCGAAAGACTCATAGGTATCCGTACTTCCGTACGGTGTAGAAGTTCAGACTTGACCTGACTGTCGTACCTAGATTGTAGACCGTCGCATCCTCGGCCGGTGCCGTCCATCACCGGTGAACAAAGCTGCCGTTCAGGCAGAGTACCGCGTCAACGGCAGCCATCAGCGCGATACCGGGCATTGGATTTGGTCAGCGCCATCGGCAGCTCTGGCCGAGTAAGCGACAGCCACGCAACCGTACTTGCACCCTCGCCAAGAGCCGGCTTCAGTCCACCAGCCCCTGTTGCCACCAAACGACCTACTCCACGCATCAACCCGCCCGCAACATCCCCTCCCGCTCGATGAAGGCAATGATGTCCGCCAGCCCCTGCCCGGTTTTGAGGTTGGAAAAAACGAACGGGCGTTCGCCGCGCATGCGCCGGGTGTCCTGGTCCATCACGTCCAGCGAAGCGCCGACCATGGGGGCGAGGTCGATCTTGTTGATCACGAGCAGGTCGGATTTGGTGATGCCGGGGCCGCCCTTGCGCGGGATTTTTTCGCCGGCGGCGACGTCGATGACGTAGATCGTGAGGTCGGACAGTTCGGGGCTGAAAGTGGCTGCGAGGTTGTCGCCGCCGCTTTCGACGAAGATCACGTCGAGGCCGGGGAAACGGGTGTTGAGGCGGTCGACGGCTTCGAGGTTGATGCTGGCGTCTTCGCGGATGGCGGTGTGCGGGCAGCCGCCGGTTTCGACGCCGATGATGCGGTCGGCGGCCAGCGCTTCGTTGCGCACCAGAAACTGCGCGTCTTCTTCGGTGTAGATGTCGTTGGTGACGACGGCGAGGTTGTAGCGCACGCGCAATGCCTGGCACAGGGCGAGCGTCAGCGCGGTTTTTCCGGAGCCGACGGGGCCGCCAATGCCGACGCGCAGGGGCTGGGAACGATGGGTCATGAGCGGAACAGTCTCGTGTATTGGGTTTCGTGGCGACTGCTGGCGATGGAAAATGCCGGCAGGAAGTTGGCGGTGGCGTCGAGCGGGCAGCACGCCGCGGCGCTGGCGAATTGCGGGATGCGTTCGCCCAGCGCCAGCAGCATGCGCTGGCCGGCGGTTTGCCCGAGCGGAACGGCTTTGACGGCGGCCATGACCTGATTCTCGGCCCAGGCCCACAGGTAGCCGCCGATGGCGTCGTGGGCGGGAACCGACCAGGCGGCCGCGGCGCAACTCCAGGCCAGCGGAAAGCTCGGCTGGCTGAAGCCGGCCTGGGTGGGCGCGGTAATGCTGCCCAGGTCGGTGAGCAGGCGCGCCAGCGAGTAGCCCATTTGCAGGGTTTCCGCGCGCAACTCCGCGCTTTCGCGGCTGGCGATGAATTCGGCGTCGAGTTCGGCCAGCCGCGTCATGTCTCCGTGTTCCCAGGCCACCAGCATGTGCGCCAGATAGATGGCCTCGAACCGCGCCAGGCCGAATTGCAGACAATCGCTGATCCAGTTGAGCGCACTGGCTTCGTTTTTGATCGTGCCGGTTTCCACCGCCCATTCCAGACCTTGCGAATAGGTATAGGCGCCGACCGGCAGGGTCGGGCTCACCAGATGCAGCAGGCGGATCAGAGCGGGGCTCATCGGCGGCCGAGCAGCATCATGTCGTGGATGCGCGGGCCGCGCCCTTCGCCATCGGCGCTGTGGCCGTGCGGGTGGGCATGGCCGCCGTGGCCGCCATAGGCGCCGCTCTCGGGCTCGAACGGCGCTTCGCATTCGACCACCTCCAGCCCCAGCCCGCGCACCATTTCGCCCAGCACATGATCGCGCGCAAAGCGCACCAGGCCGGGCTGCAGTTCCACCGCCACGTGGCGGTTGCCCAAGTGATAGGCGGCTCGCGCCAGCAGATGCGCGTCGCCGCTGCGCACGTCCATCACCTGCTCGGGCGCGGCCAGCACTTCGACCACGCGGCCATCGTTGGCCAGCAAACGATCACCCGCACGCAACACAGCGCCGCGTTCCAGAAACAGGCCCGCCTCCTCGCCGCTTGCGAGCCGGGTGCGCTGCCGGCATTTGCAGCGCAGCTCGAAAGGCAAAACCAGCTGCTCGGTGGCTGGGGTGTTCACGGGAGCGTGTTGCTCAATCAGGATCATGATCAGAATAAAAAGTAACGTTGCGCCATCGGCAGTACCGTGGCGGGGTCGCATACCAGCAGCTCACCGTCAGCGCGCACTGCATAGGTTTCGGGGTCCACCTCGATCACCGGCGTGGCGCTGTTGTGCAGCATGTCCCGCTTGCTCAGGGTGCGCGTGTTTTTCACCGCGATCAGCGGCTTGGCGAGGTTGAGCGCGGCCACTTCGGGGTTGTCCAGCGCCGCCTGCGAGACGAAGGTGACAGAGGTTTTGAGCCCGCCGCCAAAGCTGCCGAACATGGGCCGGTAATGCACCGGCTGCGGCGTGGGAATGGAGGCGTTGGGGTCGCCCATCGCCGCCGCGGCGATCATGCCGCCTTTGAGGATCAGGCTCGGCTTGACGCCGAAGAAGGCCGGTTTCCACAGCACCAGATCGGCCAGTTTGCCGGGCTCAATCGAGCCCACCACATGGCCGATGCCGTGGGTGATCGCGGGGTTGATGGTGTATTTGGCGATGTAGCGTTTGACGCGGAAATTGTCGTTGCGCGGGTTGGACTGAACTTCGCCCTCTCCCCCAGCTCCGCCCCCGCTCCCGGGGGAGGGGGGCAAAAAGCCGCGCTGCAATTTCATTTTGTGCGCCGCCTGCCAAGTACGGATGATCACCTCACCCACCCGCCCCATCGCCTGCGAGTCCGACGACATCATGGAGAACGCGCCGAGGTCGTGCAGGATGTCTTCGGCGGCGATGGTCTCGCGGCGGATGCGGCTCTCGGCAAACGCAATGTCCTCGGCAATCGCCGCGTCGAGGTGGTGGCACACCATCAGCATGTCGAGATGCTCGTCGATGGTGTTGACGGTGAACGGCATGGTCGGGTTGGTGGAGCTCGGCAGCACGTTGGGCATCGACGCCGCGCGGATGATGTCGGGCGCGTGGCCGCCGCCCGCGCCTTCGGTGTGAAAGGTGTGGATGGTGCGTCCCTTGAACGCGGCCAGCGTGGTTTCCACAAAGCCGGATTCGTTGAGCGTGTCGCTGTGGATCGCCACCTGCACGTCCATCTCGTCGGCCACCGCGAGGCAGGTGTCGATCGCTGCCGGGGTGGTGCCCCAGTCCTCGTGCAGCTTCAAGCCCATCGCCCCGGCACGCACCTGTTCGCGCGCCGGCTCTGGCTGGCTGACGTTGCCCTTGCCGAGAAAGCCGAGGTTCATCGGAAACGCATCGGCCGCCTGCAGCATACGGTGGATGTGCCACGGCCCCGGCGTGCAGGTGGTGGCGAAGGTGCCGGTGGCCGGGCCGGTGCCGCCGCCGAGCATGGTGGTCACCCCGCTCATCAGCGCTTCCTCGATCTGCTGCGGACAGATGAAATGGATGTGGCTGTCGATGCCGCCGGCGGTGACGATCATGCCTTCGCCGGCGATGATCTCGGTGCCCGCGCCAATCGCGATGTCGATGCCGGGCTGCACGTCTGGGTTGCCGGCCTTGCCAATCGCCTGGATGTAGCCGTTCTTCAGGCCGATGTCGGCCTTGATGATGCCCGCCACGGCATCGACGATGAGCGCATTGGTGATGACGGTGTCGGCCACGTCGGCCGCCACGCGCTGGCCCTGTCCCATGCCGTCGCGAATCACCTTGCCGCCACCGAATTTCACTTCCTCGCCGTAGATCGTGTGGTCGTGTTCCACTTCGATCCACAGTTCGGTGTCGGCCAGACGCACCCGGTCGCCCACGGTGGGGCCGAACATTTCCGCATAGGCTTGCCGGCTGATGCTAATGGGCATGACGGTCTCCTGTTGGCCGGGTTAGCGACGCTTGGCCAGAGTTCTGGCCGCAGTGCGGCGGCGGAAAAACCGTGCGCCCGCAACGCCAACCACCACGGCAATGAACGCCATGGCCAGGTGATCCGGCTCGCTCAGCAGATGCGCGATGGCGTTCAGCATGCCGCCGTGATGTTCACCCGGATGCGCGTAGGCGAAGGGCGAAAAAATCACCAGAAGCATTGCGAGTTTTTTCTGTTTCATCTCAGTTTCTCCAGTTAAAGCGAACCCATGATCCGGCCCTGAAATCCGTACACCTTGCGCTCGCCGGCGTAGGCCACCAACTGCACCGTGCGGGTCTGCCCGGGTTCGAAGCGCACTGCCGTGCCAGCGGCGATGTCGAGACGCATGCCGCGCGTCGCTTCGCGGTCGAAAGCCAGCGCGGCGTTGGTCTCGTAAAAGTGATAGTGGGAACCGACCTGGACCGGTCGGTCGCCGGTGTTGGCTACCACCATGGTGAGCGTGGGGCGGCCGGCGTTGAGTTCGATCTCGCCGGGCTCGATCTGCATTTCACCTGGGATCATGCGCCGCTCCTAAATGATGGGGTGATGAACGGTGACGAGCTTGGTGCCGTCGGGAAAGGTGGCTTCGACCTGGATATCCGGGATCATTTCTGCCACGCCTTCCATCACGTCCGCGCGCGCCAGCAGCGTGGTGCCGTAGCTCATCAGCTCGGCCACGCTGCGGCCGTCGCGCGCGCCTTCGAGGATGCCAGCGGTGATGAAGGCCACCGCTTCCGGGTAATTGAGCTTGAGGCCGCGCGCGCGGCGGCGCTCGGCCAGCAGCGCGGCGGTAAAAATCAGCAGCTTGTCTTTCTCGCGCGGGGTCAGTTCCATCGTGTTTGTCTCAAGTGTTCCAGATGCGCGGCATCTGCGCGTCGCGCCCGATCAGCGCGGGACGCAGCAGCTGCCACAAAGCAAAAAACCAGTGCCGCGCGGCTTCCGACGCATGCCCCAGATAGCGCGCCACCAGCAGATCGGGCAGCAGCGTAATGCCACACTGCGCACCGCTTTCCAGCAGCGGCACCGCCCGGCAGGCGGCGAGCAATCCGGGTTCGATGCGCGGCGCGGCGGCCAGCAGCGTGCCGCTGATGCTGAATCCCGCCAGCCCGGCCGCTGACACCTGTAGGCCAGAACCGCCGTCGAGCCGCCCGCGTTCCAGCCAGATCGGCTGCCCGCCGCGCTGCACCCGGGTATCGAGTTGCAGCGCGCCGTGTGCAAACGTCTCGCCGGAAGCGCGTCGCCCCAGGCACAGCACGTCCATGCCGATGAAGCGCGCCGCTGCATCGAGTTCGATCCGGCTCTGCATGTCGGCGCGCGCCGCGTCGAACACGATGTTCTCCTGCGGCAGCCATTCCAGCGTGGCGTCCGCGCCCACGGCAAAATCCAGCCGCTGCTTCGCCCACGGGCCGGCGCTGCGATACCACTTGCCCGCGCCCGGCGTGGTGAGCAGGGCGTGCGCGCCGGCATCCACCTTCACGCCGATGTGCAGGTCGTCGCCCCCGGCGATGCCGGACGGCGGATGCAGCACGATGACGTGGCAGACGCCCTCGCCTTCCGGATAAAGCGCTTTCTGCACCCGCAGCGGGCCAAAATGTTCGCGCCGCGCCAGGATCGTGGCGGCATCGCGGCGCTGGAAATCCAGCGCCAGGCGGGCCTGCCAGGCCGGGGCAACGTTCAGGTCGAGGGACGGTACGGCGAGATTCATCGCCGCATCATACGGAGAGCAATTCCCTCACGCCATCCTTCTCCATGTCGGCGCCGGCGCC
This sequence comes from Hydrogenophilales bacterium 12-61-10, assembly GCA_002279795.1. GTDB lineage: Bacteria > Pseudomonadota > Gammaproteobacteria > Burkholderiales > Thiobacillaceae > Thiobacillus. The sequence goes on along the minus strand of NCCT01000005.1, from coordinate 5,451 downwards.
GTGCTTGATGATGACGCCGCGCTCCATCAGCAGGTACTGGTCGGCCAGCGAGCGGGCAAAATCGTAGTACTGCTCCACTAGCAGGATCGCCATGCTGCCTTCTTCGGCGAGCGTGCGGATGGCGCGTTCGATGTCCTTGATGATCGACGGCTGGATGCCCTCGGTCGGCTCGTCGAGGATCAGCAGCCTGGGGCCGAAGGCCAGCGCGCGGCCAATCGCCAGTTGCTGCTGCTGGCCGCCTGAAAGGTCGCCGCCGCGCCGTTTCATCATCTGCTTCAGTACCGGAAACATCTCGAAAATGCGCTCCGGAATCGGCGTGCCGGCGGGACACGTGGCAAGCCCCATGCGCAGGTTTTCCTCGACGGTGAGGCGCGGAAAAATCTCGCGCCCCTGCGGCACATAGCCGATGCCGGCTTTCACCCGCGCATACGAAGGCGCAGCGGTGATGTCGCGGCCGTCGAACTGGATATTTCCGGACTTGGCCGGCACCAGCCCCATCAGGCATTTCAGAAGCGTGGTCTTGCCCACGCCGTTGCGCCCGAGCAGCGTGGTGACCTGGCCTTGTTTCGCCTCGAATCCGATGTCGCGCAGGATATGGCTGCCGCCGTAATATTGATTGAGGGTTTCGACTTTAAGCATTCAGCGCCCCAGATACACTTCGATGACGCGCGGATCGGCCTGCACCGTGGCGAGGTTGCCTTCGGCCAGCACCGAGCCTTCGTGCAGCACCGTCACCTTGCCGCCCAGCTGTTCGATGAAGGCCATGTCGTGTTCCACCACCACCAGGCTGTGCTTGCCGGCCAGCGTCTTGAACAGCTCGCCGGTGCGTTCGGTCTCATCGTCGGTCATGCCGGCCACCGGTTCGTCGAGCAGCAGCAGTTGCGGTTCCTGCATCAGCAGCATGCCGATTTCCAGCCACTGTTTCTGGCCGTGGGACAACAGTCCGGCCTGGCGGTCGGCCTCGGCATCGAGCCGGATCAGCTTCAGCGTATCGCTGATGCGGTCGCGGCCTTCGCGGTTGAGCCAGGCGAACAGACTGACCCACGCGCGCTTATCGGTCTTCATCGCCAGTTCGAGGTTTTCGAACACGCTGTGGTTCTCGAAAATGGTCGGCTTCTGGAACTTGCGGCCGATGCCGGCGTGGGCGATCTGTGGCTCGGTCATGCGCGTCAGATCCAGCGTCTGGCCGAAAAAACAGGTGCCGGTGTCGGGACGGGTCTTGCCGGTGATGACGTCCATCATGGTGGTCTTGCCGGCGCCGTTGGGACCGATGATGCAGCGCAGCTCACCGGCGTCGATCGTCAGGTTGAGCTTGTTCAGCGCCTTGAAGCCATCGAAGCTGACCGAAATCTCTTCCAGATAGAGGATGACCTTGTGCGAGGTGTCGACCCCGGGTTGCCGCATGTGGGCGAAAGTCGGCGCGTTGTCGTCCCACGCCGGTGTTGTCCGTGTCTCGCTCATGCTGCGCTCCGCGCCTTGATTCGTTTCCATAATCCCACCACGCCCTCCGGCAGCCACAGCGTCACGCCGACGAACAGCGCGCCCAAGAAGAACAGCCAGTATTCGGGGAAGGCCACGGTGAAATAGCTCTTCGACAGATTGACCAGCGCAGCGCCGATCACCGGCCCGATCAGCGTGCCGCGCCCGCCCACCGCCACCCAGATGGCGATCTCGATCGAGTTGGCGGGCGACATTTCGGACGGGTTGATGATGCCGACCTGCGGCACGTAGAGCGCGCCGGCGATGCCGCACAGCATGGCCGACAACGCCCAGATCACGAGCTTGTATTGCAGCGGGTTGTAGCCCATGAACATCACCCGCGATTCGGAATCGCGGATCGCCGCCAGCACCCGGCCGAACTTGGACGTCACCAGATAGCGGCTCAACAGCAGCGTGAGCATCAGCACCAGCGCCGACAGACTGAACAGGATCACCCGCATCTCCGGCGAAGTGATGTCGTGGCCGAGGATGCGCTTGAAATCGGTGAAGCCGTTGTTGCCGCCGAAGCCGGTTTCGTTGCGGAAGAACAGCAGCATCGCAGCGAAGGTGAGCGCCTGCGTGATGATGGAGAAGTACACGCCCTTGATGCGCGAGCGGAACGCGAAGTAGCCGAACACGTAGGCCACCAGCGCCGGCACCGCGAGCACCAGCAGCAGAGTCAGCGGAAACGAATCCGAGACGCCCCAGTACCAGGGCAGTTCCTTCCAGTCGAGGAACACCATGAAGTCGGGCAGCAGCGACTGGTAGGAACCGTCGGTGCCGATCTGGCGCATCAGGTACATGCCGAAGACGTAGCCGCCGAGCGCGAAGAACAGGCCGTGACCGAGCGACAGGATGCCGGCGTAGCCCCAGATCAGGTCCATCGCCAGCGCGACGATGGCGTAGCAGAGGATCTTGCCGGACAGCGTGATGACATAGGTCGAGACATGGAACGGGCTGCTTTCCGGCACCCACAGGTGCAGCGCCGGCATCGCGATCAGGGTGATGGCAGCGAACGCCGCCAGCGCGATCCAGCCGCTGCGCGGCATGGCGGAAAGCAAACGAATGATGAAAGGGGTGCGCATATCAGTTCTCGACGAAGCGCCCTTTGAGCGCGAACAAACCCTGGGGCCGTTTCTGGATGAAGACGATGACGATGATCAGCACCATGATCTTGGCCAGCACCGCGCCCGACCAGCCTTCGAGGAACTTGGTCACCACGCCCAGCCCCAGCGCCGCCCACGCCGCGCCCGCGAGCTGGCCGACCCCGCCCAGCACCACGACGAGGAAGGAATCGACGATGTAGCCCTGGCCCATGTCGGGGCCGACGTTGGCGATCTGCGACAGCGCCACGCCGCCCAGCCCGGCAATGCCGGCGCCGAGGCCGAACGCCAGCATGTCGATGCGGCCGGTCGGCACGCCGACGCAGCCGGCCATGGCGCGGTTCTGCGTCACCGCGCGGACGAACAGGCCAAGCCGGGTTTTCTGCATCAACGCCCACATCAGCGCCAGCACGAACAGCGCGAAGCCGATGATGACGATGCGATTCCACGGCAGCACCAGGCCGGCCATGAGTTCGACGCCGCCCGACATCCACATCGGATTGGCGACCTCGACGTTCTGCGCGCCGAAGATCACGCGCGCGGCCTGAATCAGGATCAGCGACAGCCCCCAGGTGGCGAGCAGGGTTTCCAGCGGCCGCCCGTACAGGCGGCGGATCACCGTGCGCTCCAGCAGCATGCCCACCAGCGCGGCGGCGGCGAAGGCGACCGGAATCGCCGCCAGCAGATACCAGTCGAGGTACTGCGGCAGCACATTGCGGAACAGCGTCTGCACCAGATAGGTGGCGTAGGCGCCCACCATCAGCAGCTCGCCGTGCGCCATGTTGATCACGCCCATGACGCCGTAAGTGATGGCCAGCCCCAGCGCGGCCAGCAGCAGGATGCTGCCGAGCGACAGGCCGGTGAACACCTGGCCGAGCATTTCACCCAGTGCCAGCCGTGACTCGATCGCCTTGACCGCCTTGGCGGCAGCCGCACGCACCCGCGCATCCGGCTCGTTGCCCGGCTTGACCAGCGGCAGCAGCAGGCCGCGCGTCGCCGGGCTGGTGCTGTCGGCCAGCGCCGCCACGGCGGCCAGCCGGTCCGACACCTGCGGGCTGGCCAGGCTGGCCTGGGCATGCGCCAGCTGCAAAACCGCCTTGATTTCGGTGTCGGTTTCGCTTGCCATGGCCTGCGCCAGCACCGGTATCAGCCCGGCGTCCGCACTGCCCTGCAGCGACTGCGCCGCTGCCAGCCGCACGCCGCGATCGGCGTCCTGCAGGCGCATCGCCGCGAGCACGCTCGACAGATGCGAACGCACCCGGCTGTTGACGCTGACCGATTCGTAGGTTTCCGGCACCGGCTTGATCTCGGCTCCGCTGGCGGCGTCGAGCGCGCGTTCGCCGTCCAGCACAAACACCGTATCGCCGCTGACCAGCAGCGCATCGTCGGCCATCGCCTGCAGCAAGCTGGCGGCGGCGGGTTGGCTGCCCAGTTGCTGGATCGCAGCGATCCTGGCGTCGGAGTCTTCCGCCGCCAGCTGTTTCACCACGGCGGGATCGAGCACCGCCGCATCGGCACCAGCGGCTGCAGGCAGGGCAAACAGCCAGAGAAGGGTTACAAAAAGGATGCGTGTCATGGCTCGGGTTTCGTGGCGTGATCGAATGTCCGTCATTCCCGCGCAGGCTGGATGCCTGCGCTGCGCGGGAATGACGCCCCGTCCGGGGGCGTCGAAGCAGGATTACTTGCTGTCGGGCACGTCCTTCTTCTTGTCGTTGCCGGCGATGTAGGGGCTCCACGGCTGGGCGCGAACAGGGCCCTTGGTTTTCCACACCACGTTGAACTGGCCGTCAGCCTTGACTTCGCCGATGAACACCGGCTTGTGCAGGTGATGGTTCTTCTCGTCCATCTTGACGACGAACCCATCCGGCGCCTTGAAGGTCTGCCCGCCCATCGCGGCGATGACCTTGTCGACATCGGTCGACTTGGCCTTTTCCACCGCCTGCTTCCACATGTGGATGCCGATGTAGGTGGCTTCCATCGGGTCGTTGGTCACGACCGTGTCGGCCTTGGGCAGCTTGTTCTGCTTGGCCCAGTCGCGGTACATGGCGATGAACTTGGTGTTCTGCGGGTTCTTGATCGACTGGAAGTAGTTCCACGCCGCCAGATGGCCAACCAGCGGCTTGGTGTCGACGCCGCGCAGTTCTTCTTCACCCACCGAGAACGCCACCACCGGCACATCCGAGGCCTTCAGACCGGCGTTGCCGAGCTCCTTGTAGAACGGCACGTTGGAGTCGCCATTGATGGTGGAAACCACAGCGGTCTTCTTGCCTTCGCCAGCGAATTTCTTGATCTTGGCGATGATGGTCTGGTAGTCGCTATGACCGAACGGGGTGTACTCCTCCATGATGTCGGCGTCCTTCACCCCTTTGGATTTGAGGAAGGCGCGCAGGATCTTGTTGGTGGTGCGCGGGTAAACGTAGTCGGTGCCCAGCAGCACGAAGCGCTTGGCCGAACCGCCGTCCTTGCTCATCAGGTATTCCACTGCGGGAATCGCCTGCTGGTTAGGCGCGGCGCCGGTGTAGAACACGTTTTTCTCCAGCTCCTCACCCTCGTACTGCACCGGGTAGAACAGCAGGCCGTTGAGTTCCTTGAACACCGGCAGCACTGACTTGCGCGACACCGAGGTCCAGCAGCCGAACACCACGTCGACCTTGTCCTTCGACAGCAGCTGGCGCGACTTCTCGGCGAACAGCGGCCAGTTGGAGGCGGGGTCGACCACCACCGGTACGAGCTTCTTACCCATCACGCCGCCGGCCTTGTTGATTTCGGCAATCGTCATCAGCGCGGTTTCCTTCAGCGCGGTTTCGGAGATGGCCATGGTGCCGGACAGCGAATGCAGGATGCCGACCTTGATGGTATCGGCGGCGAG
>NCCT01000095.1 GCA_002279795.1 Hydrogenophilales bacterium 12-61-10 | reverse complement strand
GGGTAGCCAGGGCGGGGCGGTTTACAGTGGGTTTTCCGGCGTGGTGCCGCATGGTCAAAATGCAGCCAAAGCCGTGTCATCGGAATTGAGCGAGACGCATCGCGAGTCGCAACTGGGCTGGCAGGTGGAGGTGTCGGGTCTTGAAGGTCTTGGCAAAGCGAACCTGATTCAAGTCCGCGTCAAGGATCGAACCGGTTTGCCGGTTGAGCGCGTGGCTGCCGAAGTTCGCCTGTTGCGCGCGGGCGTGGCGGAGCCTGAGTCGGTCCTGGCGCTGGATACGGTCGAGTCCGGAGTCTATACCGGCGTACTTATGCTGCCCGCAACCGGACGCTGGCTGGTCGAAATGCGACTGATGCAGGACGGCAAGCTGCATTACCACCAGATTCAGGAGCTGACCGAACCATGAACGGCATCATGGGGTTTCTTTTCCTGTTGTCAGGCTTGTTCGTCCTGTTGATTGTGATCGGCGTGTTCTGGTCGATCAAAAGCGGGCAGTTTGACGATATGGAAGGGCCGGCTGAACGTATTTTGATGGACGATGACGATCCGCTGTTGCCGACTCGCCGCTTGAGCAGCGAAGACAAGTCAATTAAAATGCCAAAACTTTGATTGGAGTATGCGACATGAAACAACTGATGACTTTCCAGAATTTTCCGATGGTGCTGGTCGTGGGTTTGATCACCTGGGCCTGGATCAGCGTTCTTTCCGTCCTGATTGCCTCGTTCTTTTAAGCGCTAGCCGTTAAGCGTAAAAAACCCCCGCCACTGATTCCAGTGGCGGGGGTTTTTTATTGGCAGGCTTGTGGGCTTAGACCGGAATCACCATTCGCATTTTTTGCAGTGCGCGCGCCTCGATCTGCCGAATCCTTTCGGCCGAGACGCCATATTGCGCGGCCAGTTCGTGCAAGGTCGCGGCCTCACCCTCCGTTAGCCAGCGTGCCTTGATGATGTGGCGGCTACGGTCGTCGAGATTTTCCAGCGCGGCAATCAGACTGGTATGCCGCAGACGTTCGGTCTGCTCGCGTTCCAGAAGCTGGGCCGGGTTTTCGTCGGGACTCGCCAGATAGGCCAGTGGGCTGTAACCCTCTTCGCCGTCGTCAAAAGTGGGGTCGATCGAGACATCATGCCCGGACATCCGGGTCTCCATCTCCAGTACGTCCTTGCGGCTCACATTCAGTTCGCGCGCCATGCTGTCGGCTTCCTGAAGCGTCATGCTGTTGAGCGACTGTTTCAGGCTGCGCAGGTTGAAAAACAGCTTGCGCTGCGATTTGGTGGTGGCGACTTTGACCAGACGCCAGTTTTTCAGCACGTACTCGTGAATTTCGGCACGAATCCAGTGCAGCGCGAAGGAGACCAGGCGCACGCCGCGATCGGGATCGAAACGCTTGACCGCTTTCATCAGGCCGACATTGCCTTCCTGGATCAGGTCGGCATGCGGCAAGCCGTAACCCAGATAATGCCGGGCCACACTCACCACCACACGCAGGTGCGACACGACCAGCTGGCGGGCGGCATCGACGTCTTCGTGGTCGTGCCAGGCGCGCGCAAGCCGCTGCTCATCTTCGAGCGTAAGCATGGGGTAGCGGTTAACTGTCTGGATGTAGCTTTCCTGGCTGTAGGCCGAGGGAATAGGTAACGACATGGACTGACTCATGGTTGCATTTCCTCCTATTAGCTCATTTTAGCACTCGCGTCTAATGAGTGCTAAAACGGTGTCAAGTTCCCCGTTGGGGTGTCGACGAGTCTGTCAGCGTGGTGTGGCGGTTTGATGCAAGGTTCGCGTGACGGCAATCCAGGCTCCCAGCCAGCCGGTTGCGGTTGTGATGGCCAGCACGATGGCCATTTCGCCGCCGCTTGGCGGCAGGAGCTGGAAACTCGCACCATACAGGGCGGATAAATGGGCCACAGGCGCTCGCAGCAAGGCCCCTGCCAATGCCAGCACGCCCCCTGCAGCGAGGCCGCCCAGCAGTCCTTGCAGGGCGCCGAGATACAGAAAGGGGCGGCGAATATAGCGATGGGTCGCGCCGATCAGGCGACTGACGTGGATTTCGTCGCGCCGTGTCAGCACGCGGGCGCGAATGGCATTGCTTGAAATGGCCATCAGGGCGATCGCAAACAGGCTGCCCAGCAACCACACCCCGGTCCGTCCAATAGCAAGCGCCGCTTGCAGGCGTTCGGTCCATTCGCTGTCGAGCTGGGTTTCAGCCACGCCCGGCAGCTTGCCGAGTTCGCCGGCAAGGCGCGTGAGCGTATCGGGTGTGACCTGCCGGGGCCGGACGATCCAGGCGTCAGGCAGGGGGTTTTCGTTGAGTCCTGCCGTGATGTCGGCCAAGCCCTCGGAGGCACCCAGCGCAGCAAGCGCCTTTTCCTTCGGGATATGGCGCGCCTCGGCGATATCGCCCTGCCTGAGGCGGGACGCGATCAGGCTTTTCTGGGCAGGGGTGACATCGGCGGAAAGAAACAGGCTGATTTCCGGCTGCGCAGGTAAGTCGCCTGCCAGCCGGTTCAGATTGCCCAGCATCAAATACAGCGCACTGGGCAAGCTGATCGCCACGCCCATCGCCAGCGCGGTAAAGAGGGTGACCAGCGGTTGCGAAAACAGCCGGCGCAACGCGGCTGCAAGCGCATGTTTCTGGTGGCGCAGCCAGTGCCTCATGCTGCACACTCCGTGATTTTTCCGTGATCCAGATGCAAGGTGCGGCCACCCAGGGCAGAGATGGCCCGGTCGTCGTGGGTGGCAATGACCAGGGTGGTGCCGACCTGATGAAAGTCGTGGAACATCGCCATGATGTCTGCGGCGTAACCGGCGTCGAGATTGCCGGTCGGCTCGTCGGCCAGCAGCAGGGCGGGGCGGCTCACCAGCGCGCGGGCGATGCACAGGCGCTGCTGTTCGCCACCCGACAGGCTGACCGGATTCGACTTTTCGCGCTTGAGCAGGCCGACCTTGTCGATCACCGCACGTGCGCGCTTCAGCGCTTCGCGCCGATCAAACCCGGCGATATCGAGTGGCAGCACCACGTTTTCGATCACTGTGCGGTCGAACAGCAGTTTGTGATCCTGGAACACCAGGCCGATGTTGCGCCGAAGATAGGGCACCGCACGCTGCGACAGGCGGCTGATGTTCTGGCCATTGACCGACACGACCCCGCTGGTGGGGCGCTCGATGGCGGCGATGAGCTTGAGCAGGGTGGACTTGCCCGCGCCGGAATGGCCGGTGAGGAATACCAGTTCACCCTTTTCAATTGCAAGATTGATGCTGGACAAGGCCTCATGTCCGCCGGGATAGCGCTTGGTGACCTGGTTGAAGCTGATCATGGCGTGAAGACCGCCTCGACAAATTCGCGTGCATCAAACGGTCGCAGATCGTCCAGGCTTTCGCCAACGCCGATGTACCGTACCGGAATGGGCCGGGCCGGGCTGGTTCTGGATTGCGCAATCGCGGCAATCGCGCCGCCTTTGGCGGTGCCATCGAGCTTGGTCAGCACCAGTCCGGTCACGCCAAGGGCATCGTCGAAGGCCTTGACTTGCATCACCGCGTTCTGTCCGGTGTTGGCGTCGAGCACCAGCAGCACTTCGTGCGGCGCGCCGGGAGCGGTTTTTTCGATCACCCGCTTGACCTTCCTGATCTCCTCCATCAGATGCAACTGGGTAGGCAAACGACCCGCGGTGTCGGCCAGCACCACGTCGATGTTGCGCGCACGCGCGGCGGCGATGGCGTCGAAAATCACCGCGGCTGAATCGCCTTTGTCCTGGCTGATGACCGTGACGTTGTTACGCTCGCCCCAGACCTGCAATTGCTCGCGGGCGGCTGCGCGGAAGGTGTCGCCTGCAGCCAGCAGCACCGAAAGTCCCTGTGACTGGTACAGCTTGGCAAGCTTGCCGATCGTGGTGGTTTTGCCGGCACCATTGACGCCCGCCAGCATGACGATGAACGGCTGCTGGCGCGTGATGGCGAGCGGCGCCTGCAGGGGCAGCAGCAGATCGATCAGCGCCTGCTTCAGCGCAGCCTGCAACTCGGACGCTTCGGTCAGGCCTTCGCGCCGCACCTGTTTTTGCAGGGTGTCGAGCAGGGACTGCGTGGCATCGATGCCGACATCGGCGGTGATGAGGATGGTTTCGAGCTCTTCGTACAGCTCGGCGTCGATCTTGCGTCCGACACCGAACAGGCTGGAAAGCTGCCCGCCCAGCCGGTCGCGGGTTTTGGCCAGCCCCTGCTTGAGACGTTGCGCCCAGCCCGGACGTGCAGGCGCAGCCTCGTCAGCCTGTACGGCTGGCATGACGGGGGGCGCGGGCGCGACAGGAGCGGGCGCCGTGGGGGCAGGCGTGACCGGCTCGGGTGCCGCAAGTTCGGGCGCAACTGGTTCGGGCGTAACCGGTTCAGCAGCCGGCGTTTCCGGCGGGGGAGAGGTTTTGGATTTTTTGAAGAAACTAAACACGGATTGAGGCGGTCAGCACAGCTGGTTGACGAACGCCTAATCTTATCATTCGGCTACGGCTTATTATTCGGGCTCATTCAATTAGAGGTATGGACATGCGGAGCATGTGGGGAATCGTATTAGTGCTCGCAATGGGCAGCGCCCAGGCGGCGGTGACGGATATCACGCTGGACAACGGCATGCGGGTGATCGTGCAGGAAGACCATCGCGCGCCGGTGATGGTGTCGCAGGTGTGGTATCGCGCCGGGTCGATGGACGAATTCAACGGCACCACGGGCGTGGCGCATGTGCTCGAACACATGATGTTCAAAGGCACCCGGACCGTTCCGCCAGGCGAATTCTCGAAAAAAATTGCGGCGGCAGGTGGGCGCGAGAACGCGTTTACCAGCCGCGACCACACCGCCTATTTCCAGCAGATGCAGAAAGACTGGCTGGAACTGTCGATGCAGCTGGAAGCCGACCGCATGGCGAATCTGGTGATCAGCGACGAACTGTTCGCCAAGGAAATCCAGGTGGTGATGGAAGAGCGCCGGTTGCGCACCGACGACCAGCCGCAATCGGTGGTGTACGAGCGCCTTATGGCGAATGCGTACCAGACCCATCCTTACCGCCGGCCCATCATCGGCTGGATGGACGATTTGCAGAACATGACCGGGCAGGATGCGCGCGACTGGTATGCGCGCTGGTACGCACCGAACAACGCGACGCTGGTGGTGGCGGGCGATGTGCAGGCCGATGCGGTGATCGCCCTGGCTAAAAAATATTTCGGCGCAATGCCTGCGCGCGCTTTGCCCGAGCGCAAGCCGCAACGCGAGCCGGCGCAGATCGGCGGCAAGCGCATCGAAGTCAAGGCGCCGGCGCAATTGCCCTATCTGCTCATGGCCTGGCACGCGCCGGCCTTGCGAGACTGGCAGAAGGACACCGCGCCGTATGCGCTGCAGATTCTGGCCGGTGTGTTATCGGGCAACGACTCGGCGCGGCTGCAGAAATCCCTGGTTAAAACGCAGCAGGTCGCGGTCAACGCGAGTGCGGGTTACGACGCGGTTTCGCGCGGGCCGGGCATGTTCATGATCGACGCGACGCCAGCGCCGGGCAAGACGACGGACGAACTCGAAAAGGCCATACGCGGCCAGATCGAACGGATCCAGCGCGATGGCGTCAGCGAAGCGGAACTCGCCCGGGTGAAGGCGCAGGTCATTGCGGCCGACGTCTACCAGCGCGACTCGCTGTTTTACCAGGCGATGCAACTGGGCGAATACGTGACCGCGGGCTTGCCACCCGAGGCGCTAGCGCACAGGGTCGACAAATTGCGTACGGTGAGCGCCGGGGAGGTGCAGGCCGCAGCGAAGCAATGGCTGCAGGATGACCAGTTGAGCGTAGGCATACTCGATCCACAAGCGTTGCAACCCCAGACGCGCCGCCCTGCGGTGCCGGGAGTCCGCCATGACAATTAAGGCTTTCTGTATCGCACTGTTGCTGAGCCTGCCCCTGTCGGCGCAGGCAGCGTTGGCCATCCAGCACTGGCAAACGCCGCACGGCACGCAGGTGATCTTCGTGGAAAGCCACGAATTGCCCATTCTCGATATCTCGGTGGACTTCCCCGCGGGCAGCGCACGCGATCCCGGTAGCCAGGCGGGCCTGGCCCAGCTGACCCACATTCTCCTCGACCAGGGAGCCGGCGGTCTTTCCGATACGGCGATCGCGCATCGCCTGGCCGATGTGGGCGCTGAGCTGGGCGGCACGTTCGACCGCGATCGTGGAGGCGTCACACTGCGTACCTTGTCGTCCGCGGCCGAGAAGGACGCTGCGCTCGACATCCTGGCGCGCGTGCTGCAACAGCCCGATTTCCCGCAGGCCGTGATGCAGCGCGAGAAACAGCGACTCATTGCCGGTATCCGCGAGGCGGAGGCCGACCCCGGCACCGTGGCCGACAAGGCGTTCTATCGTGCACTCTATGGCACCCATCCCTATGCCCACGACGAATCGGGCGATCCGGCAGCGATCGCAAAACTGACGCGCGGAGACGTGCAGACGTTCTACCGTACGCACTACAGTGCACCCAATGCCGTGATTTCGCTGATGGGCGATATCTCCCGTGCCGAGGCCGAGGCCATCGCCGCCCGTCTGGCGGGTGGCCTGTCCAGTGCGGCGGCCGCCCCGGCGTTGCCGAAGCCTGAGCCGGCGAGGGCAAATGAACAGCGGATCGCGTTTCCCTCCACGCAAAGCCATGTGTTGGTGGGAGCGGTGGGCGTAGCGCGTAACGATCCCGACTTCTTTCCACTATTCGTGGGCAACTATGTGCTGGGCGGCGGCGGCTTCGATTCGCGGCTGATGCGCGAAGTGCGCGACAAGCGCGGCTATGCCTACAGCGCCTACAGCTATTTCATGCCGATGATGGAGGCCGGGCCGTTCCAGCTTGGCCTGCAGACCAAGCTGGCGCAAACCGACGACGCGCTCAAGGTGGCGCGAACCACCCTGCGGCAATTCATCGCCGACGGCCCCAGCGAGGCGGAATTGACCCAGGCGAAGGCCAATCTCACGGGAGGATTCCCGCTACGCATCGACAGCAACCGGAAAATCCTCGAATACCTGTCGCTGATCGGCTTCTACAAGCTGCCCCTGGACTATCTGGATACCTGGGTCGACAAGGTCAATGCGGTCGATGTGGCGACCGTGAAACAGGCGTTTGCCCGTCACATCGACCCCGACAAGCTGGTGACGGTCATCGTGGGAGGAGAGCGTGCTCGCTAAGCGTGCCGCACCCCAGCGAGCACATGGCGCGGCCAACCGGGTGCGCATCATCGGTGGACAATACCGTCGCCGCCTGCTCGATTTTCCTGATGGCGAGGGTTTGCGCCCGACGCCCGACCGCGTGCGCGAGACGCTGTTCAACTGGCTCGGCCAGGATCTGCCGGGATGGACCTGTCTGGACTTGTTTGCCGGCAGCGGCGCGCTCGGCTTCGAGGCTGCTTCACGCGGCGCAGACCGGGTCGTCATGATCGAACGCGATCTCAAGGCGACTGCTGCACTGGAAAAGAACCGGACCGTGCTCGGGGCAAGTCAGGTCGATATCCTGTGCACCCTTCGACAGCGGGCTGGCCGAAACGGTGTTGGGCGATCTGGGGCGCCATCTCAAGCCCGGTGGCCATGCCTATATCGAACAGGAGACGGCAGTCGTGGCGCCTCCGGGGTTTATCATCCACCGCAGCGGGCGCGCGGGGCGTTCGCATTTCGCGCTACTGATCAAGGAATGATGAATCCATGCTGACTGCCGTCTATCCCGGTACCTTCGACCCCATCACACGCGGCCACGAGGATCTGGTGCGGCGTGCGGTGCGGCTGTTCGACTGCGTCATCGTCGCGGTGGCCGAATCGCGTAACAAGCGGCCGTTCTTCACCATGGAGGAGCGGGTGGCGATGACGCGCGACGTGCTGGCCGACGTGCCGCAGGTGCGGGTCGAGGGGTTTTCCGGTCTCCTGATCGATTTTGTCGCCGAACAGGGCGCGATCGCAGTACTGCGGGGGCTGCGCGCGGCGTCCGACTTTGAATACGAATTCCAGCTGGCGGGCATGAACCGCAACCTCAAGCCCGACATCGAAACCCTGTTCCTCACGCCGTCGGATCAATACATGTTCATCTCAGCCAGCATGATCCGCGAGATCGCGCAACTGGGCGGGGACGTGACGCCCTTCGTCCACCCATTGGTGGCGCGGCGATTAAGTGAGAAAATAAGTAAAAACTGATATGACCCGGAGAATGACATGTCAATGATGATCACGGACGAATGCATCAATTGCGACGTCTGTTTGCCCGAATGCCCCAACGACGCCATTTCGCAGGGTGACGAGATTTACATCATCGATCCCAAAAAGTGCACCGAATGTGTCGGACATTTCGATACGCCGCAGTGTGTCGAGGTGTGCCCGGTCGATTGCATTCCGCTCAATCCGGATTACCCGGAAACCAAGGAGCAGCTGCAGGAGAAATTCCTGCGCCTGACCGCCAGCAAGTAATCGCTCAGGCCGTTCTGGCCAGAGCAGGTTTGTTTAGCTCATCCGCCAGGGCATCGGCGATGCGCAGGTTGATGCGTGCCAAGCCGTCCAACTGGTCGCTCACGGTTCCGATCGAGGCCTCCAGTTCGGCAATGCGTTCGTCCAGCGTCTCGGTCGCGGCATGGATGCGGCTGACGCTTTCCAGGCGACGTTTCAGTTGAAGCTTGTGTTCGCGCACCTGGGTTTCCATGGGCGCAATCAGCGCCTTCAGCCACGATTCGGTTTCGCTGTTGGCCAGTTCGAATACCTGGACCACCTTGCTCGCCAGCGTCTCGAAAAAACGCGCAGTCAACTGGCTTTGCCCCACCGTCAGCATCTTGAATACGGTATTGAAGCGTTCATCGAAAATGCGCTCCAGCCGTGCCATTTCCTTGCGATATTTGTGCAGGCTGTGATCCGGCGGGTTGACCGCCGCCAGACCGTGTTCGTCACTGAATTTCTGGTACATCGCCGTCATCATGGCGCGAATTTCCTTGATGGTTTCTGCCGCCGCATCCAGGTTGCCGTCCACCTGGCGGAAGAAATGGCCCATTGCCTCGCGCAGGCCCACGCTGAAATGGCTTTTTTCCATCGCCTGCCGGGTATGCCGCACCTCGTTGCGTAACGCTTCCATGCCCAGCCGCTGCCGCAGCGCCTCCACCTGCGTCGCGAACACGTTGCGCAAGGCGTTGAACTGTTCCAGACCGCGTTCGAACTGCTGCTTGTCCTCGTTGGCCTTGACCATCATGTGCTGGATGACGTCGCGGTTCTTGCCGCGCAGACCCTGCAGTTCGTCGACCTGATCCTGGATCGTGGCGAGCCGGGTTTCCAGCAGCTCGGTGGTCTTGATCACCACATCCTCCACGCTGGCCTGGGCCGATTCGCTGACCAGTGCCTGCTTGCAGGGAATCAACTCCTGCGTCAGCGCTGCCTCGAGTTCAGGCAGGCGGCTTTTCGCCAGCAGGGCGTCGTCGCCCTTCACCTTGGCGACCAGCGCCTTCTGCGCGGAAACCGGATAGACCTGGCTCGGGGGCAGGTCGAGCAGCGCGGCGCTGCTGGC
>NCCT01000094.1 GCA_002279795.1 Hydrogenophilales bacterium 12-61-10 | reverse complement strand
TGGCCGGGGGTAGCCCGGCGGCTAGTCACTTTCTTTGTCAATGCGACAAAGAAAGTAACCAAAGAAAACGCACCCCGACATCCCCGAAACCCCGGAAATTGAGCCTGCCGGGTGGGCGGCAAAGAACTCGTTCTTCTTTTGCTGTTTTAATTTGATTTTTGTGAGAAGAACTTCAGACACCTTTGTCGCTGATCCACCCGGCAGGCTCAATTTCCGGCGGGGCTGAGAGGGGGAGGAAAGTCAAAACCAGAGCGGTGATGACTGGACGGTTGCGATTACTATTTGAGGTTCACACCCGGAGCTCGTGAGACGGAAATGTGATGATGAAAGACCCTGAGTCGCTGCGGTGGTGCGATGGCGTGTTTATCAGGCCAGTCGTGTTGGTGGTGAGTGTGTTAGTGCAAGACTTCGTCCCCATCTTTGAATATTGATTTCATGGCCATGCAAATAACAACGGACAAAATCAGCGGGACGCCAAAGCGAGTAACGTAAAAAGGTGCCATGTTATTGATGTCTGGGGTGTAGGAAACTGCGCCAAGAAACGGTATTGCCAGCAAACTTGTAGCTGCGCTCAGAGTCGCCGTAACGAGGAAGCCGAGCGATGCCCACAAAAAACCGACTTTTAGCCTAGGAAATAACAAGTAGACAGGTAAATAGAGGACAAGCGTAGTCGGCATAAACTCGACCGACAAAAGCAAGAAATTATAGATGGTGGAAGTAAAGCTCATTTGTGTGCCGAGGCTTGTGCCAAACGTCGAAGCTCTGCAGGCGGCGAAAGCGGGCGAAGCCCGCTGTAGTCGGTCAACTGCAGAGAAATATTAGGAGGCAGGCCCATATGGGTGTACCTGCATGATCTTACGAAGCCTTTGCTGGTACGGTTTACTTGATTGGCAGTTTGCATTCAAGTCTGGAACAAACGCCTTGATTGCCTGAAAGAATGCCTCGCACAGATCGCCGAAGTGAATCGGCAGGTGCTTGCCACCATCGTGGGTTTTGGTGAACGAAACAAACTGCTGTACGTGAGGCGCAGCTTTATCCCCACTGTAGTACTGAAGTTCACGGGCTTTGCCAGACTTTGAATGGCCGGACTCGGAGGTAAACGTATGCAGAATTGAACAGCGCGCGCCCCACATGTCAACATCGTTGAACTCAATGTCTGGTTGGATCAGCATGTATCTTTTTACCCACGCCTTGAACGAGTCTCCGGTAGCGGATGTTTGAGAAGGTGGAGAGTCCAGTAGCCCACAGGTATCAATTGTTGAGTAGATAATGACGAGCGTGTGCCCATACAGGTCTTCGCGGAACAGTGTACCCACGGCCTTTATAGTAGCGAGAAAATACCCTTCAATCATCTGTTCGGTTGTGAGCGTATCCGCCCACGCCGGGGTCACGCCCAAGTCGGGGTCAATTCTTTCATTCATCACATTTAAAAATTTCCATTTCCATTGGCTCCAACCCATGCCGTCAACCGCTCCACTAAATTGCTCAACTACTGCCGTAACATCGGATACGCATCGCGCAGTCCCCGCAGCCATTTTTCGCTGCCGGTCAGCTGTGCGATCTGGTCGGGGAACAGCAGGAAACCCACCAGCACCGAAGAATCAAAGGGGCCAGGCTCACCTTAATTTGATTGTGTTCTCATGCCCCGCCGCCCCCACATTCACCTTGATGGCGCCCCCTGCTTCTTCGGTGAGGAAGACTGGCCGTCCTGTCTTGACGGGCTGGACGGAGCCTTTTGATTCAAGCAAATTTTTTCACGCCCGCCTTCTTTGCGGCCTTCTGCAAATCTTCGTCGAGCGTGGCCAGCGGCATGCCCAGTCTTAAGGCCAATTCGAGGTAAGAGGCATCGTAAGCGGACAGCTTGTATCGCCGGGCCAGTTGAAGGGTATCAGACAGCGCGTGAGCGAATGTGGCCGCGTCCACCTCGATATCCACGCCTTCCAGCATCTCAAGAAATGCCCCGCTCCGCGCTTCTGTCACCAGGGTTTTTGCTTCCGCCCTGGCAATGACGTTTGCCACCTCCAGCCCCCATGTCGCAGGAACGAATGCGTTGGCGACTTTCATTGCATCAAGCACTTTGCCCGCATAGGCAAGTTCTTGTGGCTTGCCATCGCCAAAGAACCAGCGCATGGTCACCGAGTTATCAAGGACGAAGCTCACGCACGGCCCTCCTCGATGAGTTCCTTGATGTTTGCACCACGCACCGGATCGGCAAGCATGAAGGCCTTGAGCTTTTCTGCTGCCGCAACTTTGTCCTTTGCCCGCATACCAGCGCTAGGCACCAGATCCGCAATGGCCTCCCCGCGATTGGTGATGGTAAAGCTTTTGCCGGTTTTTACCTGCCGCAGCAATTCGGGGAGCTTGGTTTTCGCTTCATACGAACCAATTTCAATCTTCATGACTTTCTCCTGCAATGCGAACGTTATCTAGACCAGTATATAGACCAGTCTATTTGAAATCAATCTTAAGGGGGCGGATTTGATTTTGCGGCAATCTTCATGTCGTAATCCGGTTGCAGTCCGAGCCAGAATTCGGAGCTGGTGCCAAAGCAGGCAACGGAAGCGAAGCCATAGGGACCTTGCCATTTGCGCGCCGCGCCGAAACTGCCATTGCGATAAAGCCGCGCCGGGCGCTGGCGACGCTGGAGGCGGTGTAAGCAGCAGGCTGGGCTTGACCTTAGCGCAGCCAGGCCGCGATCGCCACGAGGAGGAATACCCCGGTTGCCGCGCTGAGCCAGACCACCCGGACCCGGTTGGCCTCGACCCGCTGAACCAGTTGGGTGTTCTGCTCGGCCAGCGCCTTGATCAGTTCGGACGAGGCGAACATCTGGTTGTGCAGGTCGGACACCGCGGCCTCAAGAGCCAGCGTGCGGGCTTCGAGGGCGGCCAGATTCGGGGAGCCGGGCGCTGCGTCCGACGCTGGGCTGGCTGCGACGGGCTGCGCGGGGGCACCCGCGACGGCGTCCCACAGTTTCTTTGCTCCATCCGCCAGTTTGGGGGCGTTCTTGATGACGTCCGCCCACGGCACGCTCTGCAAAACCATCAACCAGCCGATTGCCATGAATGATCCTTTCGTTCAGGTTTGGTTCAACGCCGCAGAAACGGATATGCCTCGCGCAGCCCGCGCAACCATTTTTCGCTGCCGGTCAGCTGTGCGATCTGGTCGGGGAACAGCAAGAACCCCACCAGCACGGCAATCACGCAGACCAGGATCACCGTGCCGAATACGCTTTCCGGGCGCAGCACGCCCCAGTAGCGGCTGACCAGGAACAGCGTGTCCTTCTTGTGTTCCGACATCGACAGCCAGCGCCGTACCACCCGCACCGCGAGATACGCGCCCCAGCCGCCGACCAGCGAGGCGAACACGATGCGGAACATGGCGAACAGGTCAAGACCGCCGCCCATGTACTGGTGATACAGCCAGGAGACGAAGCCGAGCGAGATCGAGGCGAAAATCGCGATGGCGACGTTGATGAACAGCCGCCGCCGCTCGCGCGCGAGGTCGCGCTGGCGCTCGATGAAAAAGCCGTCGATTTCACGCTTGAAGTATTCGACCTTGTCCTGCACCAGCGAGGAGATTTCGGACTTGGCGACCGCCATGCGCTGGTCGAGGATGGTGCCGAGCTTGTCGCCGGCGTAGTCGACCAGTTCGCGCACGTCGTCCTTGGTGAACTGGCGCTGCTCGTGCAGTTCGTCGGAAATCTTGTCGAGCTTGGCGTCGATTTCCTGGCTGGCGCGCCAGATGACATCTTTCAGCTCGCTACCCGCCTGCGTGACGCCTTCCTTGACCACGCCAGACAGGCGGTCGCCGGCGCGGTCAATCGCTTCGCGCGAAACTTCGGCGAGGCTGTCCTTCGCGTGGTCGATGGATTTCTCGAAAAAGGCCATGTCGGTTCGTCTTGAGGCTTATGGGCGGGCGTCGATGCGGCCTTCTTCGCCGTTGGCCAGCTTGATGAGGTTGCTTTTGTGACGATAGACCAGCAGCAGCGCAATCACCAGTACGGTGATCGTGGCGTTGCCCCAGCCCAGCAGCAGGCCGCTATACACCGGCGCAAGGATCGCGGTGACGAGCGCGGCCAGCGAGGAAATGCGGAACACCTTGGCCATGAACAGCCAGGTAGCCAGACACGCCAGCCCGAGCCAGACGTTCAACCCGATCAGCACGCCGAGCGCGGTGGCGACGCCCTTGCCGCCCTGAAAGCGGAAAAAAATCGGATACAGATGGCCGGCAAATACCGCCAGCGCGCACAGCAGCGCGGTCTCTTCGGGCAGGCCGAATTGCGGTGCCAGCAGGCGCGCCAGCACCACCGCCACCCAGCCTTTCAAGGCATCGCCCAGCAGGGTCAGCGCCGCCGCCGCCTTGCGCCCGGTGCGCAGCACGTTGGTGGCGCCGGGGTTGCCCGAGCCGAAGCTGCGCGGGTCGGGCAGGCCCATGAGTTTGCTGACGATGACGGCAAACGACAGGGAGCCGATCAGGTAGGCGGCAACGATAAACAGCAGCGTGGACATAAGTCAGTAAAATGGCGGGTTTTGGATGAGCCCCTGGCGGGCGCGGCGTGATGGATATCTTGTTTCTGCGGGACTTTCGTCTCGAACTGATTATCGGCGTATACGAATGGGAACGCAAAGTGCCGCAGCCGGTCCGGCTCGATCTGGAAATCGGCTTGCCGAACAGTAAAGCGGGCGGCACCGACAACGTCGCCGACACCATCGACTACGGTGCGGTGGCGCTGCGGGTGAAGGATTATCTGCACAATGCGCCGCAGCCGATCACGCTGGTGGAAACGGTGGCCGAGCATGTCGCCGCCATTGTGCAGAACGAGTTCGGCTCGCCGTGGGTGAAAGTGTCGGTGACCAAGTTCGCCATCGTGCCGGGCATCAAGGAGCTCGGCATCTGCATCGAGCGCGGCAGTCGCGCGTGATCCCCGAATCGATTGCCGCTGGCCAGGTGGCCGGCGCGGCAGTCATCCTGCTGGCGGCGTATTTCATTCGCGGCATCACCGGCTTTGGCTCGGGCCTGGTGTCGGTGCCCTTGCTGGCGCTGTTCCTGCCGCTGCAGTTCGTGGTGCCGCTGATCCTGCTGCTGGATTTCACCGCGTCGATCGTCATCGGCGGCCTGCATTTCAAGCGGGTGAGGTGGGATGAAATCGGCATCCTGATTCCGTTCGGCGTGATCGGCGTGATCGTCGGCACCACGCTGCTGGTCGAGCTGCCGCCCGGGCCGATGCTGTTTGCGCTGGCCGGCTTTGTCTTTATCTTTGCGCTGCGCAGCCTGTTGAACCTGCATGGCGACAAGCTGATTTCGCGCGGCTGGGCGGTGCCGGCCGCGCTCACCGGCGGCACCGTGGGCGCGCTGTTCGGCACCGGCGGACCGCCGTACGTGATTTATCTGTCCCACCGCATTCGCGACAAAAGCGATTTGCGGGCGACGTTTTCGGCGCTGTTTTTTACCGAAGGCCTGACCCGCATCGTCAGCTTCCTGGTTGTCGGCCTGCTGCTGTCGGGCACGGTCTGGATCGCGTATGTCGCCGCCTTGCCCGTCATGCTGGGCGCGCTGTATCTGGGCGGGCGCGTGCATGTCGGCCTGAGCCAGGCGCAGATGACGCGGCTGGTTGGCGTATTGTTGCTGGTGTCGAGTGTGTCGTTGTTATTCAAGGCCATGAACGTATGAACGCATCCAATCCAAAACAAACTGAATCGCTGCATTTCGAGTCCATCTCCTTCACCGGTCTCGCTCCAGGCGCGCGTCTGATCGTGCTGGGCGCCGTGCATGGCAACGAAACCTGCGGCACCCAGGCGATCCGCCGCGTGATCGGCGAGATCGAATCGGGACAGCTCGGCATCGTGGCGGGCAGCGTGACTTTTGTGCCGGTCACCAATCCGCTGGCCTACGCCAATCACCGGCGTATGGGCGACCGCAACCTCAACCGCAATCTGGTGCCGACCGACACGCCGACCGAGTTCGAGGACCGCATCGCCAACTGGCTGTGCCCCTTGCTCGCACAGCACGACGCCCTGCTCGACCTGCATTCCTTTCATACCGCCGGCCAGCCTTTCGTCATGCTGGGACCGCTGGATAACGCCGGCACGCTGGAGCCGTTTGCGCGCTCGGCCGAGGAAACCGCGCTCGCACTGCGGCTAGGAGTGCATCGCTTCGTCGATGGCTGGCTCGATACCTACGCGGCCGGCGTCGCGCGGCGGGTGGCGGCCGGCGTATCGGCACGCGAGGCCGATGCGCGCTATGGCGTCGGCACCACCGAATTCATGCGCGCGCACGGCGGCATCGCGCTCACCCTCGAATGCGGCCAGCACGACGACTCGGCCGCGCCCGCCGTCGCCTACCGCGCTATTTGCAACACCCTGGCGCATCTGGGGCTGACTGCCGCGCCCGCGCCGCAGGCGGTGATCGACACCGAGGCCCTGAGCCTGTATCAGGTCATCGACCGGGTTCACGCGGAAGATGCATTCAGCCGCCACTGGTCGAGCTTTGACCGTTTGCACGCAGGCGACCTGATCGGAACGCGTCACGACGGCACGTCGGTGCGGGCGGACACCGATGGCTATATCGTATTCCCCAATCCCAACGCGCTGCCGGGGCAGGAGTGGTTCTACCTGGCAAAACCCAGCAAACGGGTGTGAACTTCAGCCGCGCGGATGGTGGGCTGCGTGGAGTTGTTTCAGACGTTCGCGTGCCACGTGGGTGTAGATCTGGGTGGTGGAAATATCGCTGTGGCCGAGCAGCATCTGCACCACGCGCAAATCGGCGCCGTGATTCAGCAGATGCGTCGCAAACGCGTGGCGCAGCGTGTGCGGCGATAGCGGGCGATCTATCCCGGCGCTGCGCGCGCGTCGCTTGATCAGATACCAGAAGGCCTGCCGCGTCATGCCGTCGCCGCGCGCGGTGACGAACACCGCGTCGCTCAGATTCCTTTCCATCAGCGCCGGGCGCGCTTCCGCCAGATAGCGTCGCAGCCATTCCACCGCTTCCTCGCCCAGCGGCACCAGCCGGTCCTTGTTGCCCTTGCCGGTGACGCGCAGCACGCCGTCGCTGAGATTGATCGCGGTCAGCTTCAGTCCCACCAGCTCGGACACCCGCAAGCCCGTGGCGTATAGCGTCTCCAGCATCGCGCGGTCGCGCAGGTCGAGCGGCACGTCACCCTCGGCACTGGCGAGCAGGCGTTCGACGTCGGCCTCGGTCAGCGACTTGGGCAGCGAGCGCGGCAGCTTGGGACTGTCGAGATTGAGCGTGGGGTCGACGGCGATCAGGTTCTCGCGCAGCAGGTAGCGATAAAAACGCTTCAGCGTTGAGGTGTAGCGCGCGGCACTTCGAGGCTGAGTGCGCTGCGCAAAGCGCCAGGCCAGATAGCCCTCGATATCTCCCGCCACCACCGCGTCAAGCTCGCGGCCCTGCGACTGCCGCAGCCAGTTGCCAAAGCCGATCAGATCGCGCCGGTAGGCCGCCAGCGTCAGCTGTGCAAGGCCATCCTCCAGCCACAGGTGATCGCAAAAGCGATCGATCAGCGGGTCATGCGTCTTCGTGGTCGGGGGCATGTCGTTCGTGCGCCAGCAGCCAGCTTTTGACATCTAGTGGCGTGCCCGCCGCC
>NCCT01000151.1 GCA_002279795.1 Hydrogenophilales bacterium 12-61-10 | reverse complement strand
AAGATATGTCGCCGTAGCCATTGGCCGTGACCACGCAATCCTTCATGTCGGCCATGTAGCGATTGGGCAACTGGGCTGGATCGAGCACCCGCATCAGAACTGGATGCGGATTGTTTTGCGCCTGTCCACCCGTCGGCGCATCCAGACCCGCCAGTAACACCACGCGCATGAAGGTCCCGGCAGGAAGATAGTTCTCAGCCGATGTCTTCTCTTCCTTGGCTGGAGCGGACGACATGCCGGCGGCTTGTGGCTGCGCCTGCGGTGCGGCAGGCGCAGCCACCGTCGAATCGGAGACTTCGAGCGTGAATGCGCGCTTCACCACGGGCTGCATGGGCGCGTTCGGATCCATGCCAGGCTGTGCGAACTGCCCAGGCCTTCCAGGAGGCGGTGGGGGAGGGGGCGGCAATGCCGCCGAACCCATGGGTTGCAGCGGGCGTAAATTGACTCCGGACTGTATTGCCGCTGCCGGGGGAGACATCGGCACTTCGTTGATTCCCGCTCCTGCGGTGCCTTGCATGGATCCACCACTGCTTTGTGGGATATTCACCATGTTTTGCTTGATCGCAGCAATTTCCTTATTCAGCGCCTCGATCTTTGATGCTTCGTTCGCCCTCCAAACATCCTTGTCGTTCAGCTGCTGACCAGGAACAGCCATGAGACTGACCTGTTCAGGCTTGTCCACAGGACCCAGATCGGTTTTATTACTCCCGGAGTCGGCGAACCATGCCGCAGCCAAGGCCACCCCGACAATCATGGCGCCGACGCCGCCCGCCATCATGAGTTGCTTCTTGCGGGCGGGCGAAGCCTTGAGGGTGGGTATGATTCTCGCCATTACCTCACCCCTTCGTTCCGTTTAACCACAAAGACCTGGGTGCTGCGACCCGGCTCAACTGTCAAGTCGCGCACCGACACAGCCAGTACACCTTTCTTGTAGAACTCCTGTTCGGCGACCCGAACCGGGGCGTCGCTGACGTTGAACAGGCGATACTGTTCACCCACCAGTGAATGTCCGGTTAGAACATGTTCCAGCGCAAAACGGGAGCCTTTCCAGAGGCGGATTTCCTCCCAGATTTTCTTCACCTCCAGACCCTCCGGCAAACCTTCGCCGGCCAATGCCTGAATCATTTTCTTGATCGCCTGCTGGTAACTGGAGGCACGTTCAATCTCGCCAGGCTTGGCTGCAACAGAAGCAGGGACAGCCGTTTCCTTGATCACGATGGTTTCACCCGGAATATCCTGGGGCTGCAACACCAGCGTGTAGGTTTTCCCACTTTGACTGAACACAAACACTCCGAAGGGATCCTTGGCCAATGGCTGAATCAGGGCCTGCCCTGTGGCGGCGTCCGCGCTGCCAGTGAGCATTCCGTCGTCAGCGGACTTGACCAGGCGAACCCGGCCTCCCTCGATCGAGATGCGGTTCAAGTCTCTCAGACTCACCTTGACGAACAGGGTCTTGCCCTCGACGCCTTCCACTACCTGCAGAGCGTGAGAGGATGGCGCGGCAAATAGGCAAAACAAGCTAAGGAGCAGTGATTTCTTCAAACGGTCGGGCAGCATTCTTACCTTCTCTCATACCGGTCAGCAGCACACGGCCGCCGCGTTGGGCAAACTGAAATACGTAGGTTTTGTTCACCTGTGA
>NCCT01000150.1 GCA_002279795.1 Hydrogenophilales bacterium 12-61-10 | reverse complement strand
CTTGTTGATCAACCACCCGCTCGACTGCCCGATTTGCGATCAGGGTGGCGAATGCACGCTGCAGGATCTGGCGGTGGGCTATGGCGCATCGTCATCCCGCTATCAGGAGGTCAAGCGTGTTGTGACCGAAAAAAATCTCGGTCCGCTAATTGCAACTGACATGACGCGCTGCATCCATTGCAGCCGCTGCGTGCGCTTTGGGCAGGAAATTGCCGGCGTCATGGAGTTGGGCATGGCGGGGCGGGGCGAGCACACCGAGGTGATGCCTTTTCTCAAACATCAGGTGGCGTCCGAGTTGTCCGGCAATATCATCGATCTCTGCCCGGTTGGCGCACTCACAAGCAAACCCTTTCGGTACTCTGCCCGTGCCTGGGAGCTGAGCCGGCGTTTATCGATCAGCCCGCATGACAGCCTGGGCTCGAACCTCGCTGTGCAGGTCAAGGACAACAAGGTCATGCGTGTCCTGCCGCACGAAAACGAAGACGTCAACGAATGCTGGTTGTCTGATCGCGACCGTTTTTCTTACGAAGGCCTGAATACTGCCGAGCGTCTGACCCAGCCAATGATCAAGCAGGGTGGGCAGTGGGTGGAGGCGACCTGGCAGGCCGCGCTCGAGTTCGTCGCGGACAAGCTGAAAACGATTCCCGCCGAACAGATCGGCGCCTTGTCGACACCGTATCGCCCGGCAGAAGAGTTGTTTCTTCTGCAAAAACTGATGCGCGGCATGGGCAGCGGCAATATCGATCATCGCCTTCGTCAGTCCGACTTTTCGCTGGACACCAAGGCGCATGGCGGCTTTTGGCTGGGCATGCCGGTGACCTACATGTCGCGCCTCAACCGCATGCTGGTTGTAGGCTCGAACCTGCGCAAGGACCACCCGTTGATGGCGCACCGCATCCGCGAATCGGTGCGCTGGTACGGTCAGCTCAACCTGATCAATGCGCACGAGGACGAATTCCTCGGCAAGGTACATGCCAAACGCATCGTCGCTCCGTCGCAACTTGCCACCGCGCTGGCGGGCGTGTGCGTCGCGCTTGCCGAATTGAAGCACCTGCCGCTGCCCGACATTGCCGCGCAGGGGGTGGCCGACGACACGGCACGCAAGATGGCTGAGAGCCTCGCTGGCGGAGAAACCCGTGCGGTCTTTTTGGGCAACATGGCGCAGCACCATCCGGGTTATTCGCAACTTCACGCGCTGGCGCAGGCGGTGGCGAAACTCGCGGGCGCCAGCTTCGGTGTGCTGGGCGAGGCCGCCAACAGCGTCGGTGCTGTAGCCGTTGGGGCAATCCCGGTTTGCGGTGCGTTGGGGCAGCCGGCCATCAAGGGGCTGAACGCGCAGCAGATGCTGGCGCAGCCCTTGCGCGCCTATCTGATGCTGGGCGTGGAGGCCGAACTCGATACGCATGACCCGGTGACTGCGATGAAGAGTATCAACGCGGCAGAGTTTGTCGTGGTGATGTCGCCGTACAAGGGCAAGTCGCTCGACTACGCTGACGTGCTGCTACCGATCGCACCCTGGACTGAAACCTCGGGCACCTTCGTCAATACCGAAGGCCGGGTGCAGAGCTTCAATGCCGTGGTGAAACCGCTCGGCGAGACCCGCCCCGCATGGAAAGTGCTGCGTGTGCTGGGCAATCTGCTGGGCCTGGCCGGATTCGATCACAACGATTCAAAAGATGT
>NCCT01000093.1 GCA_002279795.1 Hydrogenophilales bacterium 12-61-10 | reverse complement strand
CAGGCAGCGTCAGGTTTTCTGCAACAGTGCGTAGAAGAAACCATCATGTTCCGCATCCGGCAACAGGGCGCCATCAGACAAGGGTTCGGGCAGGGGGCGTCGGATGGCGTCGTGGGCATGGCGACTCAAAAACGCCTGGATTTGCCCATTGTTTTCAGCATGAAAAACCGAGCACGTTGCGTACAGCAAGCAGCCCCCGTAGGCCAGCAGCCCCCACAGCGACTCCAGCATCGTGGCCTGTTGCGCTGCAAACTGGGCAATATCTTCGGGGCGACGCAGCCACTTGATATCGGGATTGCGGCGCACCACGCCGGACGCGCTGCACGGCACGTCGGCCAGAATCCGGTGGAACGGGCGGCCATCCCACCAGCTGTCAGGGTTCGAGGCATCGCCCACCACCAGTTTGGCGCCCAGCTTCAGGCGGTCTAGGTTTTCCTGCACCCGGCCCAGCCGCATGGCGTCGACGTCGAGCGCGACCAGTTCAACCTCGGCCCGTTCGAGAATATGGCCCGTTTTTCCGCCTGGCGCCGCGCAGGCGTCGAGCACGCGCTCGCCCGGCTGCGCGTCCAGCAAGCGGGCTGCACATTGCGCGCCGGCGTCCTGCACCGATACGTGGCCTTCGTCAAAGCCGGGCAGGCTGTGCACCGATATCGCCTTGTCGAGGGTGACGGCGTCTTCTCCGGTTTGCCGCGCCGGGTGTCCGGCCTCGAGCAAACGCTGCAGATAGCCCGCGA
This sequence comes from Hydrogenophilales bacterium 12-61-10, assembly GCA_002279795.1. GTDB lineage: Bacteria > Pseudomonadota > Gammaproteobacteria > Burkholderiales > Thiobacillaceae > Thiobacillus. Next base: position 11,004 of record NCCT01000093.1, on the reverse strand, counting down.
CATCGCCATGGCGGATATTGACGCGCAGCGTAAACGGCGGATGCAGCAGGCCCGCTTCGAGGATGCCTTGCCAGCGATCTGGATACTCGGCTTGCAGCCGGGCGATCCACCAGTCGGGGTGCGACCAGCGCGCGGACGGCTGCGCCTCGGCCAGTTTTTCCAGCTCGGCGCGGCGACGCTGAAAGTTGCGTAACACCGCGTTGGCCAGCCCGCGCCGCCAGCCTTCGCCCGCTGCCGTCACGGCGTTATGCACCACCGCATGCGCCGGAGCACGGGTGTAAGCCAGTTGATAAATCGCCACCCGCAACAGCCAGCCCAGCTGCGGATCGGTCAGTGGCCGCTCCAGCAATGCCCCCAGCCAGCAGTCCAGCCGGCCCAGCTGGCGCAGGCTGCCGTACACAATATCCTGCAGCGCACCCCGCTCGCCCGGTGTCTGCAATTGCTGTACGCGATGCGGCAAGACTTGATGCAGGGCCGCGCCAGCCAGAATGTCTTCCAGCGTGTCGGCGGCTAGTTTTTGCAAATTACGCATCGTGGGTAAGGGCCTGATGGATGGGTCGAGTCATGAAATGCCTGCCGCTTCGGGAAGCGCCAGATGATACAGGTGCAACCCGGCCAGCCCTCGTTTCAGCGGCCGAAATGGGTGCCCGGTGCAAGGGTGCGGCTGGCGAAATAGGCGGCAACCGGCATCCGCTTGCTGCCAGCAGGCTGCAGTTCGCGCAAGGCCAGCGCGCCCTCGCCGCACGCCACCACCAGCTGGTCGCCATCGGCGCGCAGGATTTCTCCCGCCTCGCCCGCACCCGGGACCGCCTGAGCCGACCATATCTTGAGCGGGGCGCCTTCCAGCAGGGTCCACGCGCCGGGCACTGGACAATAGGCGCGCACCGCGCGTGCAAGGCTGTCTGCCGGCTGGTGCCAGTCGAGTTGCGCTTCTTCCTTGCTCAGCTTGGCGGCGTAAGTGGCGTGCGCATCCTCTTGCGCCACGGGCCGCAGCGAAGGGAGGGTCGCCAGCGCCTCGACGATGGCGGATGCCCCCAGGCTGGCCAGCGCATCGTGCAGGCTGGCGGCCGTGTCATCGGCCCGGATCGGCAACGTGACGGTCGACAACATCGCCCCGGTATCGAGTCCGGCGTCCATTTGCATGATGGTGATGCCGGTTTCAGCGTCGCCCGCCAGGATGGCGCGCTGGATCGGCGCGGCGCCACGCCAGCGCGGCAACAATGAAGCGTGGATATTGAGACAGCCAAGACGCGGCAGATCGAGTACCGCCTGCGGCAAGATCAGGCCATAGGCGGCAACCACCATGACGTCGGCATCGACTGCGCGCAAGGTCGCCTGAGCCTCCGGTGATTTCAGGCTGAGCGGCTGATAGACAGGCAACCCGCGCGCCAGCGCAGCCTGTTTGACCGCACTCGGAGTCAGCTTCATGCCGCGCCCGGCGGGGCGGTCGGGCTGCGTCAGCACCAGGGCAAGATCATGCCCGGCATCCGCCAGCGCGTTGAGGGCAGCCGCCGCAAACGGCGGCGTACCGGCAAAAACAAGGCGCACGGGGGCGGCCGAACTCAGAGTGACGCCCGGCGCGGCGCGGGGTCAGGCTGGTGCTCGCGCGCCTGCTTGAGCAGTTTTGACTTGATGCGATTGCGCTTGAGGCCGGACAGGTAATCCACAAACACCTTGCCCAGCAAATGATCCATTTCATGCTGGATGCACACGGCCAGCAAGCCGTCTGCGTCCAGTTCGAACGCTTTGCCGTTGCGATCGAGCGCCCGCACGCTGATCCGCTCGGCGCGCGTCACCTTGTCGTATATGCCGGGTACCGACAGGCAGCCTTCTTCGCTTTCCTCGGTGCCGGAGCGCGCCGTGATTTCGGGATTGATGAACACCTGCAGCGCGTCGTGGGTTTCCGAAAGATCGATCACGACCACCTGTTCGTGCACGTTGACCTGGGTTGCCGCCAGCCCGATGCCTGGTGCGGCGTACATGGTTTCGGCCATATCGTCGACGAGTTTCTGGATACGGGCATCAACCGCAACGACCGGCTTGGCAAGCGTATGCAAGCGCGGATCGGGGTAATGCAAAATGTCGAGTTTGGCCATAAAAAATCTTTGCTAATGAAAGAGCTGGGCGCTCACTTTGATGCAAAATCTGCATCCGATGGCGCATTGCCCTAAATATAAGGTCGGTGATAGCCGTAAGTTAGGCGCACAGTATATTTTCAACGCAGCTATTTTCAACTCGGCTTTTATCAACCCGAGATGAGACAAAGTCTAAATGGAGGGGGTTCCCGTGCGTCAACTCGTTATTTCACTTGCCCTGTTACTGGCAACACCGGTGCTGGCCGATACGCTCAAACTGCAGGACAACGCCCCCGACAAGTACGTGGTCGTCAAAGGCGACACGCTGTGGGACATTTCCGGAAAATTCCTCAAAGATCCCTGGCGCTGGCCGCAGATCTGGAACATGAACCGGGCGGAAATCAAAGATCCGCACTGGATTTACCCGGGCGACCTGGTGCTGCTCGACCGCAGCGGCAAACAACCCCGCCTGTCGCTGGTCAAGGGCGACAAAGGCGGCATGCGTACCGTCAAGCTGTCACCGGGCGAACGCGTAACCGAACTCGGCAGCGAAGCGATTCCAGCCATTCCAAGCCGCGTGATTTACCCGTTCCTGTCGCAGCCGCGCGTCGTTCCGTTCGACGCGATGCAGGATGCGCCCTTCATTCTGGGCACCAACAGCGAGCGCGTGGTACTGGGCTCAGGCGACGAAGCCTTCGCCACCGGCGGCATGCCCGGTGTCACACGCTGGAACGTCCTGCGTCCTGGCAAAGCGTTGAAAGACCCGGCAACCGGCGAAGTGCTGGGGTATGAAGTCGAATATCTGGGCGATGCGCGCACCGTGGTGGAAGGCGCACCGCAGAAAATCCGCATCACGCAGTCGGCGAAGGAAATCCTGCCCAAGGACAAACTGGTGAAGGCCGACGACGGTGCCGCCTTTGAATACATCCCGCACGCGCCCGAAGCCGCGATCAACGGCCGCATCATCTCGGCATACGGCGGCATGTCCGACAGCGGCCAGTATCAAACCGTGGTGATCGACCGCGGCAGCCGCGAAGGCCTCGAGCCGGGCCACGTATTGGCGGTGTACCGCGAAGGCCAGGCGGTCACGCTCACCACCTCCGAGAAAAGCAACCTGACCTGGGTCAACGGAACCAGCGGCGTTCCCAACGGGGGTGCCTGGCTCTACAGCGATGTCCGCTGCCTCAAGGAAGACGGCAAGGTCACCTATGACCAGGTGGCCGAAGTCAACAGCAGCTTCCGCAAGACCTGTCTCAGCAACAATAGCGATGGCAACGTCAAGCTGCCGGATGCCCAGAGTGGCCTGGTGATGGTGTATCGCGTGTTTGAACGCGTGTCGTATGCGCTCATCATGCAGTCCAACGGCCCGGTGTATCTGCTTGATCGGGTGAAAACGCCCTGAACCCGCGTGACTGGCCGCGTCGCCATGCTTGAAGCCTGGCTGCGCCTGGCGCTTGCTCCCGGAGTCGGCAACACCAGCCTGATTCGCCTGCTGACGGCCTTCGGTTCACCGGAGGCCGTTTTGGCGTCGGGACGGACGGCGCTTTCCGCCCATCTTTCCCGGGCTCAGTGCGACGCGCTGCTGGACGAACCCGATGCGGCGCTGCTGGACACCACCCAGGCCTGGCTGGCCCAGCCCGGCAACAGCCTGATGACACTGGCGGATGAGGATTACCCGAAAAATCTGCTCGAAATAGCCGATCCCCCTGCCGTGCTCTATTGCAAGGGGCGACGCAGCCTGTTGAACCAGCCCGGCCTCGGCGTCGTGGGCAGCCGCAACGCCACGCCACAAGGGGTGCGCGATGCCGAAGCCTTTGCCCATGCCTTGTCCGATGCCGGCCTCACCATCATCAGCGGACTCGCGCTCGGCATCGATGCGGCGGCACACCGGGGCGGGCTGGCTGGTGCCGGATCGAGCGTCGCCATCATCGGCACCGGACTTGACCGCATCTATCCCGCACGCAACAAGGCGCTGGCGCATCAATTAGCCGAAACCGGGCTGATCGTGTCCGAATTTGCACTTGGCACACCGCCGCTGCCCGGCCACTTTCCGCGCCGCAACCGGCTCATCAGCGGCATCAGCCGCGGGGTACTGGTGGTGGAGGCCGCCCCCGACAGCGGCTCGCTGATCACCGCGCGGGTCGCCACCGAACAGGGACGCGATGTGTTCGCCATCCCCGGCTCGATCCATTCGCCGCTGGCACGCGGCTGCCATGCCCTGATCAAACAGGGCGCAAAGCTGGTTGAATCCGCCGCCGACATCCTGGACGAGCTGGCCTGGCAGCAACGGCTGACGCCGCCCGTGCTGCCCGAAAAGCCGGCCGACCCGTTGCTGGAAGCGCTCGATGGCCCGCCTGCAACCCTCGACGGCCTGGCACAAACGACCGGGTTGACGATGGAAGCGCTTTCGGCCAAGCTGTTGACGCTTGAACTGGAAGGGCAGATTGCCGCATTGCCCGGCGGGCGTTACCAAAAATTACACTGAGATCATGCTCGACATTCTGGTTTACCTATACGAAAGCTTCCGCATGGTGGCGCTGACGCCGGACCGTGATGCGCTGGAAAAGCGCCTGTTCGCCGCAGGATTTGAAGAGGCTGACATCAACGCCGCGCTTGACTGGTATGCCAATTTGGCCGGCAGCGCCACCCACGAACGTCTGGCGCTGGCCTACGACCGCCACTACGCCCCCGAAGAGCTCGATCGCCTGAATGACGCCTGCCGTGCCGAACTGACGTATCTGGTCAGCGCCGAAATCCTTGACCCCGAGTCGCGCGAATGGGTGATTTCCGGGCTGATGGAGCTGGGCGGTGAAGACATTGAACCCGACCATGTACGCTGGATGACGCTGATCGTGCTGTGGAGCCGCGGCCTGATCGAGCACTTTACCCACCTGGAAGACATGCTGTTGAACCACGAGCCGGACCGCCTGCATTAAATAGCCATGTCCACACTCGTTATTGTTGAATCCCCGTCCAAATCCAAAACGCTGAAGAAATACCTCGGCGCGGATTATGAAATCCTCGCCAGCTACGGCCACGTGCGCGACCTCGAGCCGAAAACCGGCGCGGTCAACACGGAAGATTTCTCGATGAAGTACCAGATCATCGAGCGCAACGCCAAGCACGTCGAAGCCATCGTCAAGGCGGCCAAAAAAGCAAACCAAGTTTTGCTGGCCACCGACCCGGATAGAGAAGGTGAAGCGATTTCCTGGCACATCAGCGAAATCCTCAAGGAGCGCAAGGTCAAAACGCCGATGAAGCGCGTGGCCTTCTACGAAATCACCGAATCAGCGGTGCAAGACGCAGTGCGCAATCCACGCGAAATCGCGACCGACCTGGTCGATGCGCAGCAGGCGCGCCGCGCGCTGGATTATCTGGTCGGCTTTAACCTGTCGCCCCTGTTGTGGCGCAAGATCAGCCCCGGCTTATCCGCCGGCCGCGTGCAGTCGCCCGCCTTGCGCATGATTGTCGAGCGCGAGCTCGAAATCGAAGCCTTCAACCCGCGCGAATACTGGTCGCTGCACCTCGACAGCCATAAAGGCGCGCAGGCATTTTCCGCCAAACTCACCCATTTCAAGGGTGAAAAAGTCGAACAGTTCACGGTCGAACACGAAGCCCGCAGCAAGGAATGGCTGGCAACGCTCGAATCCAAAGATGCCCGCGTCATGCGCATCGAAAAGAAACGCCGTGCCCGCCATCCCGGCGCGCCGTTCACCACCTCGACGCTGCAACAGGCCGGGGTGCGCCAGCTCGGCATGACCACCGACCGCGTCATGCGCACCGCGCAGCAACTGTACGAAGGCATGGACCTCGGTGAAGGACCGGTCGGCCTCATCACCTACATGCGGACCGACTCGGTGAATCTGGCGCAGGAAGCCATTACCGACATCCGCAAGTATGTGGGCGCCAACTTCGAAAAGGAATTCCTGCCGCCAACCGAGCTGACTTACAAGGCGAAAACCAAGAACGCTCAGGAAGCGCACGAGGCCGTGCGCCCCACGTCGGTGACGCGCACGCCGGAATCGGTGAAGCCGTTTCTGACCGCCGATCAGGCCAGACTCTATGAACTGATCTGGAAGCGTACCGTCGCCTGCCAGATGACCCCGGCGCAATTCGACACCGTCGCCGCCGACATCACCGTGGGCGAAGGCACTTTCCGCGCCACCGGCCAGACGCTGGCTTTCGCCGGTTTTCTGGCGGTGTACCAGGACGACGAGGACGAGGAAGGCGAGTCCAAGTTGCCCGCACTGGTCGAAGGTGAAACCCTGCCGGTCGACAAGCTCTACGGCGAGCAGCACTTCACCCAGCCGCCGCCGCGCTACACCGAGGCGAGCCTGGTCAAATCCCTTGAAGAGCACGGCATCGGCCGCCCGTCCACCTACGCCAGCATTATTTCCACCCTGCAGGATCGCGAATACGTGGTGCTGGAGAAAAAGCGCTTCCAGCCGACCGATATCGGTCGGCTGGTCAACTGCTTTTTGACCCGGCATTTCACTCAATACATCGACTACGACTTCACCGCCAAGCTGGAAGACAAGCTTGACGACGTGTCGAACGGCACCCGCGTGTGGTCGCAGTTGCTGGGCGAATTCTGGAAGGGCTTTGACGGCGAACTGAAAGCCAAGCAGGACGTCGAGCGCGGCTGCCCGATCATGGAGCCCTGCCCCAAGTGCAGCAAGCCGCTGTTCATGCAGGCGAGCAAGCGCGGACTGTTCATCGGCTGCTCCGGCTATCCCGAGTGCGATTACACCCGTCCGCTGCATGCCGCCACGGCAGAAGGCGACAACATTCTTGGGCAGGACCCGGCCAGCGGGCTTGATGTGAAACTGCTGTCCGGCCGTTTCGGCCCCTACGTACAGATCGGCGAGATGCCGGAAGACAAGAAGGCGCCAAAGCCGCGCCGCGCGTCATGGCCCAAGGAAATCCCACTCGATCAGGCGACGCTGGAGCTCGCGCTGAAATTTCTGTCGCTACCGCGCGAAGTCGGCCATCACCCGACTACCGGCCTGCCGCCCTACCTGCTGCACGACGGCAAGTTCAAGTCGATTCCCAAGACCGACAGCGTCTACGAAATCGACCTGCCGCGCGCGCTCGAAGTGCTGGTGATGGAACGTGCCCCGCGCGGCGCCGACTCCGCGGCCTCGATTCTGAAAACGATTGGACCGCATCCGGACGACGGCAAGGACATCACGGTTCGCAGCGGCCGCTACGGTCCCTATGTCAAGCACGGCAGCACCAACGCCACGCTGCCGAAGGACATCACGCCGGAAGAGATCACGCTGGAAGAGGCGCTGTCGCTGATCGCCGCCCGCGAAGCCAAAGGTCCCGCCAAGAAACCGGCGAAAAAAGCTGCGGCCAAGCCGGCTGTAAAGAAAACCAAAGCCGCCGACGCTGAAGAAGGCGAGAAACCTGCTGCCAAAAAGGCCTCCGCGAAGAAGCCTGCGGCCAAAAAAGCGACCCCAACCGCCGTAAAAAAACCTGCGGGCAAAAAGTCTGCTGCATGAGCGCGCCTTCCAGCCTGCTCATGGTCAATGCCTTTATCGGCACGGCGGGCTACAAAAAGCTGTATCAGGAACTAGGCTACAGCGTGATGACCGAATGGTCTGAACGCAAGGCCATCAGTCTGGTGCGGAAGTCAGCGCCGGCTGTCATCGTCGCGGATTTTTATCACCAGACCGACTTCCGTGACCGCCTGTCCAATCTCGAGTCCCTGTTAGCGGCCGTGCAAAGTGCACCCGGCACCCGCGTCCTGGTTTTTTACGAGCCCGCGCATCAAGCCGTGCTCGATACAGTCAGTGCGCGTCTAAGGATTGATGCGGCACTCTGCCTGCCCGTTCAGGAAACCCTGTTGCGTGACACGCTGCTGTCATGGCTGAACAAGTAAGCACGTTAAGCCGGGCTTAACCCACATAGCAGAACCGTTTTTTGCCGCAGCCCGGTTACAGCCCAATGCTGGGAATACCGGATGGCGTGGGTGGAAGAAAAATGTTGCGTTAAAAATTAAACTTTTCATCGCAACAGGTCGTTATCCCGTTGACACTTCGTGGAGATAACCATGTTCCGTTTTGCTGTTTTTCCCTTGCTGCTGGCAGCAACCTGCATCCAGGCCGCGCCGTTGACGCTGGGTGTGGTTCTGGACCAGAACGAAACCGTCACCAACGCTGATACCACCCGGCGTTATCGTGCCTTCGAAAACGAAGTCGAGCAGGCGCTGGGCCAGCCGGTCCTGATGCGTTACTACACCCGCGGCTTTGCCGCTATCAAGGATGCCAAAAGTGGCTCGGTGGATCTGGTTTTCGGGCCGCCACAGGTAATTGCCAATATCAGCAAGTTCAAGTTCGAGCCCATCCTCAAATCCAGTGCGATGACAGCGGCGTCTTTTGTAGCGGGTCCTGCCTACAAAGGCGGCTTGACCGCCAAGTCAAAGGCCCGGCTGGGCGTACCCGACTACGAGTCGCTCATGGGCGGAATGGCGCGTGGCGAAATCAACAGCCGCGGCCTGTCCAAGGGCGACTTCTCTGAGATCAAGTTTCACCGCATGCCTGAAGCGCCGCTATATGGCGTGAAAATCGGCCGATACGACCTTGCGGTGGCGTCCGCAGAAGAAGCCAAAACCTGGGCAGCCGCCAACGATGGACGCATTGTTTTCACCAGTACCTCGGTTCCATTGCGCGCCCTTAGCGTGCAAACCGAGACGATCTCAGCCGTCGCGCAACAAAAACTGACCGCTTCGTTAAAAAACAGCAGCAGCCTGAACCTTACTCTGGTCGACGCCAGCAAGGCGGACTTCAAGGGCGTGGCTTCCATGTTGAACACCACGCCGACCAGCCTGCCGGGCGCCAAAGTCATCACGGTTGCCGAAGCCAAGCTGCTGTCCGCAAAAGGCGTGGCAATCTATGACGTGCGGGTGTCTGAAGAATTTGATACGGCGCATATGCCCGGCGCGATTTCTGTGCCATACAAGGAATCCAGCGCAAAAGAAGTCGGATTCGACCCTGCAGACGACCAGTTTGCCCTGAACAAACTGCCCCGGGATAAAAACACCCCCTTCATGATGTACTGCGATGGCACCATCTGCTGGAAGAGCTATAAGTCCGCCCTGATGGCGATCGAGGGTGGCTGGAAGAATGTGTACTGGTTCCGCGGTGGATTCCCGGAATGGAAGGAAGCAGGATTACCGGTTGTTGCAAAAAAATAATCCGCTCCACCGAGCACAAAAAACCCGGCAATGCCGGGTTTTTTGTGCTCGGCTACCAAGTTGACGGGGTTCGCGTCCACTAAAAATGACGCGCCCCAAAGCGCGCCAGCACCTGGTCGACATCCATCAACTCCAGCGTTTCGCCCCGTATTCGATAGCGTGTGGCGCGCGCGTACGCAGCCAGCAGCGCAGCTTCCTGCTCCTTCATCCCGGGCAGGCACGCCATGTGCGTGCTACCCAAGGGGCCGATAAGCAAGTCACCAGGACCGCGTTGAGTATAGCTGCCCATCAACTTGTTGCATCCGCTGCTGGCGCTGACCCGCCCATCGAGCAGCAGCAAATACGCTTCGCGCTCATGCGGCTGGACCTGCGCCGGCCGCCCGCCAAGCGTGATCAGTTTCCAGTATGTGTTTTCCAGTGAAACGTCAGATGCAGCCAGCGGTGTCGCGTCAACCCGCTGCAACTTCAGTTGAACCTGTGTGCCCGCTCCCTGGGTAATCACCGCTACATGCTGGGCCGTGGTGTAGAGCAGTTCACTGCTGCGGCTCAGCATGGCGCGCACGGCATAACGATGGCTGGCCTGAATATCCGCCGGGTAATAAGGCAGCTCGAATGCAAGCGGAAATTGTCGACCGCCTGCCGGCAGAGTCAGTCGCGCCAGACGTTTTACCCTGGCATCGACTTTCGAGACATCCAGCAACTCGACTGTCAGGGAGGAGTCATCCGGCAACACGCTGCGGTCAGGATAATTCACCATGCCCGCAATGCGGTCCAGCGGACTGGCAGGCAGTGCGGGGGCATGAGCCGCCACAAGCATGACAGACAGGCGGATCAGAACAGATCGTGAGCGGTGCATGGCCTGCCACGCAAACCGCAATGCGGGCGTCAACATCCCGACTTCTTTAACCGGGCAGCGCGGTTTCCGGGTGTAAGAGAGCGTCACCGCCATCATGCCTATAAACCGAGCGTGTCCCATAGCGCGTCGATCCGAGCCTTGACGACCGCATCCATCACGATCGGCGTCCCCCATTCGCGCGTCGTTTCGCCGGGCCATTTGTTGGTGGCATCAATGCCCATTTTGCTGCCGAGACCGGATACCGGGCTGGCAAAATCGAGGTAGTCGATCGGCGTGTTTTCCACCAGCAAGGTATCGCGCGCGGGATCGACGCGCGTGGTCAGCGCCCACATCACCTCTTTCCAGTCGCGCACGTTCACGTCGTCGTCCATCACCAGAATAAACTTGGTGTACATGAACTGGCGCAAGAAACTCCACACCCCGAACATCACGCGCTTGGCGTGGCCGGGATATTGTTTCTTCATGCTCACCACCGCCATGCGATAGGAGCAGCCTTCAGGCGGCAGGTAAAAGTCGGTGATTTCGGGAAACTGCTTTTGCAGCAACGGCACGAACACTTCGTTCAGCGCGACCCCCAGAATCGCCGGCTCGTCAGGCGGCTTGCCGGTGTAGGTAGAGTGGTAGATCGGATCGCGCCGCATCGTGATGCGCTCGACGGTAAACACCGGGAAGGTTTCCTGCTCGTTGTAATAGCCGGTGTGGTCGCCATACGGGCCTTCCAGCGCGGTCTCGCCCGGGTGGATCACGCCTTCGAGCACGATCTCGCTCGATGCCGGCACCTGTAAATCGTTGCCCAGACACTTCGTGACTTCGGTCTTGGCGCCGCGCAGCAAGCCGGCGAACTGATATTCAGACAGCGAATCTGGCACCGGCGT
>NCCT01000092.1:9291-18299 GCA_002279795.1 Hydrogenophilales bacterium 12-61-10 | reverse complement strand
CAGCATCAAGCGTTCCTTCGAGGATTTCCTTGAGCCGCTGTGTCGCGGTCGTTTGCGAGGTTTGGTCGTCATCTATTGCCGAGCAGCCCAGCGCGAACCGGACATACTCAAGAAGGGTGGATTTACCGATCTTGCTAATTCGACAAAGGTAAGCACTCGACGGACTTTATTTTTTCCGACGGACTTTATTTGTTTTGCTCACTTTCCGCCTGGCTGTACATAAAAAACGGCGCCGCTTTGGAGGCGGCGCCGTGCAGTTGAATCCCGGCTTACTCGACCGTGACGGACTTGGCCAGATTGCGCGGTTTGTCGACGTCGGTGCCCTTTTGCAGCGCGGCGTGATACGACAGCAGCTGCAGCGGGATGGTGTGGAGAATCGGTGACAGCGCGCCATTGTGGCCGCCAGGCAGCTTGATGACGTGGACGAAGGGCGACTCTTCCAGATGCACGTCGCCGTCGGCAAACACATACAGCTCGCCGCCGCGCGCGCGCACTTCCTGCAGGTTGGATTTGAGCTTTTCGATCAGCTGGTCGTTAGGGGCGATGGTGATGACCGGCATGTCTTCGTCGACCAGCGCCAGCGGGCCGTGCTTGAGTTCGCCGGCAGGATAGGCTTCGGCGTGGATGTAGGAGATTTCCTTGAGTTTGAGCGCGCCTTCGAGCGCGATCGGGTAATGCACGCCGCGGCCGAGGAACAGCGCGTGATGCTTGTTGGCAAAGCGATGCGACCAGGCTTCGACCTGCGGTTCCAGCGCCAGTGCCTGTTGCACCTTGTTTGGCAGGCCGCGCAGGGCGGTGAGGTGGGCGGTTTCCTGCAACGGCGTCAGCTTGCCGCGCAGCTTGGCCAGCACCAGCGTCAGTAAAAACAGGCCGGCGAGCTGGGTGGTGAACGCCTTGGTCGAGGCGACGCCGATTTCCGGGCCGGCACGCGTCAGAAATTTGAGCCTCGAAGCGCGGGTGAGGGCGGACTCCGGTACGTTGCAGATGGTCAGCGTCTTGTGCGAGATGGTGACGATCAGCGCGTCGGGGTTCGGCACCGAGGTGCGATAGCGGTATTCGCTGGCGATTTCGGCGGTGGCCGGAATGCCGGCGATTTCTTCCAGCCAGTAGGTGGCGACTTTCGCCGCGTGGTAGCTGGTGCCGCAGGCGAGGAAGGTCACCGCGTTGACCTTGCCCAGCACCTCGGCGGCGTCGAAGCCGAACCATTCGGGCTGGATGTGATCCTGCGCCACGGCGACCAGCAGCGTGTCGGTCAGCGCGCGAGGCTGCTCGTGGATTTCCTTCTGCATGAAGTGGCGGTAGGTGCCGAGCTCAGCCATGTCGGCCGACAGTTCGGACACATGCACGCTGCGGTCGGCGGGCTTGCCTGCGGCGTCGTACACATCGACCGACAGCAAGCCGATGTCGGCAACGTCGCCTTCTTCCAGATACATCACGCGCTGGGTCACCGGCAGCAATGCCGAGACGTCGGACGCGATGAAGTTTTCCTCGATGCCGAGACCGATCAAGAGCGGGCTGCCCCTGCGCGCGCAAATCAGCCGGTTGGGCGCGTCCTCGCTCACCACGCCGATGGCGTAGGCGCCTTCGAGTTCGGCCACCGCGGCGCGGGTGGCGGCGAGAAGGTTCTTCGACTGACGGTAGTGCAGTTCGATCAGGTGGACGATGACTTCGGTGTCGGTTTCCGAGGTAAAGGTGAAGCCGGCGGCCTTGAGCCGGCTACGCAGCGCTTCGTGGTTTTCGATGATGCCGTTGTGCACGACCGCGAGCTTGCCGCTGACGTGCGGGTGGGCGTTGGCTTCCGACGGCGCGCCGTGGGTGGCCCAGCGCGTGTGGGCAATGCCGAGATGGCCGTGCACCTGCTGCGCCGCGCAGTCGGCGGTCAGCGAGGCGACGCGGCCGACGCTGCGCACGCGCTGCAGGCCGTTGTTGACGATGACCAGTCCGGCCGAGTCGTAGCCGCGATATTCCAGCCGGCGCAGGCCTTCCAGCAAAATGGGGACTACGTTACGTTGCGCAACCGCGCCGACAATGCCGCACATATTCAGCTTTCCTTCTTGAGTTTGAGCGGGCGCGCCCAGCCCGAAATGGTCGTCTGCCTGGTGCGTGACAGCGTGAGTTCACCGGCCGGCGCATCCTTGGTCAGCGTGGTGCCGGCGCCGAGCGTGGCGCCCCGGCCGACGCTGACCGGCGCGACCAGTTGCGTGTCGGAGCCGACGAACACCTCGTCGCCGATCACGGTGCGGTGCTTGTTGGCGCCGTCATAGTTGCAGGTGATGGTGCCGGCGCCGATGTTGACCTGCTTGCCCATGGTGGTGTCACCGATGTAAGACAAATGACCGATCTTGGAGCCGTCGTCGATCTGGCTGTTCTTGATTTCGACGAAGTTGCCGACGTGGACATCGCGTGAGAGCGTCGTGCCGGGGCGGATGCGCGTGAACGGCCCGAGCCGGTTGATTTCGCCGATTTCGGCGTCGTCGATCAGGGTAAAGGCGTCGATCCGTGTACCTGCGGCTACCGTCACGTTGCGGAGAACGCAGTTGGCGCCGATCTGCACGCCATCGCCCAGCGCGACCTTGCCTTCGAACACGCAGTTGACGTCGATCACCACGTCGCGGCCGCAGTTCAGGTCGCCGCGCACGTCGAGCCGCGCCGGATCCATCAGCGTCACGCCGGATTCCAGCAGCGCCTGCGCGATTTCGTTCTGGTGGATGCGTTCGAGCTGGGCCAGCTGCGCCTTGCTGTTGACGCCCAGCACTTCCCACTCGTAAGCCGGCTGGTGGGTTTCAATTTCGACGCCGTCGGCCACCGCGCGGGCGATGATGTCGGTCAGGTAATACTCGCCCTGGGCGTTGTCGTTCTTCAGTGTGGCAATCCATTGCTTGAGGCGGCGCGTCGCCACCGCGAGGATGCCGGTGTTGACCTCGGCGATCGTGCGCTCGGCGTCGGTCGCATCCTTGTGTTCGACGATGCGCGTGACCTTGCCGCCAGCTTGACCACTCGCGCGCACGATGCGGCCATAGCCGCTGGGGTCGGCCAGCGTCACCGTCAGCAGCCCGAGCTTGCCAGCCTGCGCGGTCGCCACCAGCGGACGCAGGGTGGCGGTATGGGTCAGCGGCACATCGCCGTACAGCACCAGCGTTACGCTGTCATCCGCCAGTTGCGGCAGGGCCTGCTGCACAGCATGGCCGGTGCCGTGCTGTTGGGCCTGCAACACAAATGTCAGCTTGTCGTCGGCTAGCGCCTGCGGCACCGCCTCGCCGCCAAAGCCGTAGACCACGCAGGTCTGGGCTGCGCCAAGTGCATGGGCGTTGTCGACCACGTGTCCGAGCAGGGATTTGCCCGCCAGCTTGTGCAGCACCTTGGGCAGGTCCGAACGCATGCGGGTGCCCTTGCCAGCGGCAAGGATGAGGATTTCGAGCTTGGATTGCATGGGGTCAGTCTGAATGGAATGTCAGGGAGTCTGCAAAACGCGCGCCAAGTATAAAGCCAGCCTTGCTACAGCCACATGAAAAAGGGCAAGCCTGCGCTTGCCCTGATGTTTTGATCCGGTGGCGGACCGGCGCGGATCAACGCAACCGGTCGTCCGGTTCGCGTTTGAACTCGCCTTCCAGAATGTCGTCATTGGCCGGGCGCATGGGGTCGGCCCGGCGACGGGCCCAGCTGCCGGGCATCAGCAGCAGCACCAGCGCGATGGCATCGCTAATGAAGCCGGGGAAGACAAGCAGCCCGCCGGCGAGGAGAATGCGACCCGAGGCAAACAGCGACGCCATCGGGTTGGCGCCCGACTGCACCGAAAACAGCATGCGCGCGCTCCAGGCCACGCGCTCGGTGCGGATCAGCATGAAACCGGCCACAGCGGCGAGCAGCAGCCACAGCAGCACCCAGCCGCCGATGAAACTGGCCATCCAGAAAATGCCGATGGCTTCCAGCACCGGGAACGACAACAGCAGTAGCACAATCCAACTAAAGCGCATGACATGGAACCTTTGTTAGTCTTGACGAATTTACCCGATGCGGCGAGTGCGGAAACCCTCGCATACGCCCTGATCGACAGCCGGGCGGCAGCCTGTGTGAACGTTTTGCAACCCTGCCGCTCTATTTATCGCTGGCAGGGCAGGCTGGAAACGGCGGAAGAAGTTCCGCTGCTGATCAAAACCAGCGTGGCAAATTATCCGCTGGTTGAACAGATTGTCCGCGCCCAGCATCCTTACGACGTACCTGAACTGATCGCTTTGCCCATTACACAAGGCTTGCCTGCCTATTTTGCCTGGCTGGCCACGGAGACTGAACGACATGAATAAATGGTTGAACATTGAATGGGCGCGCACGCTCGGCACACCATTATGGATATGGGGCGTGCTGGCGCTTTTTCAAGTTGGACTGGCTCCGGCCGCGCACGCTGAGGAGTTTCTGGAGCCCGAGGCGGCTTTCGCCTTTTCGGCGCGCGCCGTCGACGCCAACACGCTGGAAGCGCGCTGGCAGATCGCGGATGGCTATTACATGTACCGCGACAAGTTCAAGTTCGAGTTGAAGGGCGCCACATTGGGCCAGCCCGCCATGCCCGCCGGCAAGGTCAAGCAGGACGAGAACTTTGGCCGGGTCGAAACTTACCGCAAGGACTTGCGCATACGTTTGCCGATCCAGCGCACGCCGGGTGCCACCTCGGTCACGCTGACGACCGTGTCGCAAGGCTGCGCCGATGCCGGGCTGTGCTACACCCCGCAAACCGTCAGCACGACGATTGCCCTACCGGTTGCGCCGGCCGACGCTGCTCCCGCCGTATCGCTCGCACCCAGTTCGCTGGGTGGCCTCGGCAGTCTCAGCGGCCTGACGATGCCCAAGTTGCTGCCGCCGGACGAGGCGTTCCTGGTTGAAGCGGTCCTGGTCGACGCGCAAACCGTGCAGCTCGATTTCAAGCCGACAGCCGACACTTATCTGTATCGCGACAAGCTCGCCTGGGTCGTCAAGTCGCCCGCCGACGTCAAGGTGCTGCGCGCCGATCTGCCTGCGGGCGAGATCAAAAACGATCCCAATTTTCCGACGCCGATGGAGGTCTACCACCACGATGTGGCGGCCAAGCTGACGCTGTCGCGCACTCTGGCCGCAGGTGAAAAGCTGGTGCTCGAAGCCGGCTGGCAGGGCTGCAACGAAAAAGTCGGCGTCTGCTATCCGCCGCTCAAGCGCGACTTCACGCTGACGGCCGATGCCGCCACACCCGCAGCGGGCGCAGTCGCCGCCATCCCTGCCGGTGCGGCCGTTGCGGCGGCCGCGCCCGAGTCCGATACCTCGCGCATCGAGCGCGTGCTCAAGGGCGGCAGTTTCTGGGCCGTGGTCGCCACCTTCTTCGGCTTCGGCCTGCTGCTGGCGCTGACGCCCTGCGTGTTCCCGATGATCCCGATTCTGTCGGGCATCATCGCCGGGCAGAGTCGCGCCGGGCAGAATCAAAGCATGACCAAGACGCACGGCTTTCTGCTGGCGCTGGCCTATGTGCTGGGCATGGCGATCACCTACGCGCTGGCGGGCGTGGCGGCGGCGCTCTCCGGCACGCTGATTTCCAACGCGCTGCAGAATCCGTGGGCGCTCGGCGTCGGCGCGGGCCTGTTCGTGTTGCTGGCGCTGTCGATGTTCGGTTTCTTCGAGATCCAGTTGCCGAGCGCGCTGCAAAGCAAGTTCTCCGACGCCTCGAACAAGATGAAAGGCGGCAATTTCCTCGGCGTGTTCGTCATGGGCGCGCTGTCCGCAGTCATCGTCGGTCCTTGCGTGGCACCGCCGCTGGCCGCCGCGCTCGCCTTCATCGCACAGACCGGCAACACCACGTTAGGCGGCGTTGCGCTGTTCGTGCTGGCGCTCGGCATGGGCGTGCCCTTGCTGCTGGTCGGACTGTCGGCGGGGGCCTTGCTGCCGCGCGCCGGCGGCTGGATGAACGCGGTGAAGTACTTCTTCGGCGTGCTGATGCTGGCCATCGCCATCTACCTCATCTCGCCCATCATTCCGGCCTGGGTCAACATGCTGCTGTGGGCGCTGCTGCTGATCGCGTCTGCGATCTATCTGCATGCGCTGGATACGTTGCCGGCCCAGGCGTCGGGCTGGAAGCGTCTGTGGAAAGGGCTTGGCGTGGTGCTGCTGATCGGCGGCCTTTCGCTGCTGCTCGGCATGCTGGCGGGCAGCCGCGACCTGCTGCAGCCGCTGGGGGTGTTCAAGGGTGGCTCCCTGAGCAGCAACGCGGGCGGCACAGCGCAGGCGGCCGAAGCGCACGGCTTGGCCTTTGAACGGGTGAAAGACGTCGCCGCGCTGGACGCACGGCTGGCGCAAGCCAAGTCCGAAGGGCGCGAAGTGATGCTTGATTTTTATGCCGACTGGTGCGTGTCGTGCAAGGAAATGGAACGCTTTACCTTCAGCGACCCGAGGGTGCAGGCGCGCTTGAAGAATGCCGTCTTGTTGCAGGCCGATGTGACGGCGACGAATGACGCCGACAAGGCGTTGCTGAAACGCTTCAATCTGTTTGGCCCGCCCGGGCTGATTTTCTGGAACGGCGCGGGCGAGCAGTCGGCGTATCAGGTAATCGGCTACGAGAAGGCAGACAAGTTTCTCGCCAGCATCGACGCCGCGCTGGGTTCCTGAATCAGCTGCCAGCCGGCAGTTCGCGGCTGCTGATCTTGAAGTTGAAATGGTCCGGTTCGCGGCCGTCCAGCCGGTCAGCGCCGAACTCGGCGTAGGGATACATGAGGTAGGGCAGCGGTTCGCGCGCGGCCGGCACCAGCTCAAAGTCGCGCGCGGTATTGAAACCGACCCAGTTCATTTCCCAGTAGCCGAACAGCCGCTCGCGCAGCGCGACGATGCGCGGGTCGGTCAGCGGCAGGGCTTCTTCCAGCACGGCCTTGCGCACGTCGGCCGGGTCGACGCCGACCCAGCCAAAGCGCGGCGAAAAATACTCGGCGCGGCAGTGGTGCGCTTTTGAAATGTCGTCTGCTTTACCCAGGCTCTTGAACTGCTTTGAGGCGGCCACGCGGACGCCATACATTTCGCGCGCGGGCAGTCCGGCAGCACGCGCGAGGCCGACGAACAGCGAGTTGATGTCGGCGCATTTGCCGCCGAGGTCGCCTGATTCCAGCATGAACTTGATGTCGCCCATGCCGCAGCCGCGGGTTTTGGGGTTGCGGAATGAGTTGTCGACCACCCAGTCGTAAATGGCGCGCGCACGCGCATCGGGGGTTTTGATGCCCTTGACGATTTTGGCGGAAGTGGTGGCGACGATGCCGTCGACCGGCATGTGCGGGGTGGGCGCCAGGTAGTGCGCGACGCCAGCCGTCAGCGGCCGCAGGGGCGTGGCAGCGCCGCGGTTGCGGTCGCGGGTGGCGACGACCGCACTGACGCTGAAGCGGCGGGCGCTGGCGGCAGCGGGCAGCTCGGCGCTGAACATCGTGGCCTGGTAGACCGGGTCCCAGTTGAGCGCTGCGCCGGCCGGAGCGTTAGCCCAGCTGATCGATTGCACCGACTGGAACGCGCCGGCATCGGCAGGCAGGGGCAGCCAGATGCGGCCCGCGCCCGGCTGGGCGGACAGGTCGATGTCATAGGTCAGTTCAAAGCGGCGCCAGCCGGTGGCCTGGGCCGGGGTTGCAGTCGTCGCAGCAGCAAGCGCGGGCGCGCCTGCCAGCAACGGGGTGGCGGCGGCAAGCCGCATGAAGTCACGTCGTTTCATGGTTTCTCCAAAACGTTATTTCCGTGAGGAAACCTTCGGCGGGTTGAGGGCGGGCGATGGCGCGGATGTGCCCAGATCGCCGGGAATAGCAACCGAAGGTGCAGGGAGTGTAACGTCGAACCGATTGCGGCCGGTTCGATTCGGCTATTCGCGCCGCAGCACCGCGATGCTGTCCAGCAGCGGCCTGACGGTAGGCTCGATCTTGCGTCGCATCAGCGAACCGATCGCGGTGGTCTTGATGAAAATCGGCCGTACGCTGTCGGCGTCGACCGCTGTCAGCACATCGAGCGCGTTGCAGTCCTGCTCGAACTGCGGAGCGGCGGCCAGCAGTTCGGCGCGCGCAGCCGCGCGGCGGGCGGGATCAGCTTCACGCAGCGGTTGCGCCCAGTTGGCCAGCGCGTCGAGCGTGTGGTTGACCACTTCCTGCACTTCGGGGCGGTCGAGAATGACCGCAACCGTGGCGATAAAGGTCTGCCCCTGGCCAGACAGGGCGGTGTCCAGCATCACGCTATACGGGTTGTCGGCGAGCTGTGGCACCGCAGCATGGTCGGCGCGTGCTGCGCGCGGATTCGGCAGCTTGCCGGCCTGCAGTTCGAGAAACGCGACGTAATAGGAATTGCGGCTGTTGCCGCGCTTCCACATCGACAGCCTCTCGGCTTCCGTCATCACGCCCGAGTACAGCATGACCGCGATGGTGTCGAGAATGGCGACGTCGTCCTCATGCAGAAACGCCAGGTGCTCGACCAGAAACTCGGCCAGCGTGCGCCCCATGCTGCCCTGGCTGACGACGTCGCGCATCAGCATCAGGCGGGCGTTTTCGATCGTGGACATGCACCACCAGGCGCGCCGCGCCAGCTCGTCGGTCAGCGCGGGCGAGTGCACCACGGCCACTACCGCTTCTTCTTCCGCGATGAGCAGCAATTGCGCCAGATGCTGCGGCGACAGGCCGGACTGCGATTGCCGCGTCCAGCGCGTCAGATGCACCGGGTAGCCGCCGGGCGAACCCAGCGCATGGCCGGACAGCAGTTCGCGCACGCGCTTGAGGTAGCGGTCGGAACGCTCGTTGGGCTTGAGCGGCACGCTGGCTTCGCCCTGCGGGGTGAGCGCCCACAGCGTCATGTTCGATTCGTCGATGCGCACCGCCAGCAATTCAGTGTTGAACAGGACATTGAGGCGCAGTTCGTCCTCGGGGGAGAGTTCGTCGTTCATGGCGTATGGGCAGGCGGCAGAAAAAGGGACCGGTCGAGCATGACCGGCTGGAAGGCGGTTATTTTAACGCGTTGCAAGACGGCTTTTCTGGACGCTTAAA
>NCCT01000092.1:0-9154 GCA_002279795.1 Hydrogenophilales bacterium 12-61-10 | reverse complement strand
CATGGTGTAAAAGGCGATGGCGGCATCGGCGTGCCGCTGGCGCTGCCTTCGTTCCAGGCCGGCATCAGCGACGACTACCTGCGGCAAACCATCCGTCATGGTCGCCCCGGGCGGGTGATGCCGGCGTTTCCCAGCCTCGGCGCGGATGAAGTCGAGGCCATCGTGCGCCACGTGCGTTCCTGGAACAAGGGTCCCGCCGTCGCGTATTCCAAAGCGCCTGTTGCGGGCAATCCGGTGCATGGCATGCAGCTGTTCGAGCAGTATTGCGTGGCCTGTCATGGTGCGAACGGCGAAGGCGCCAAGGGCACCGGCGTCACCTTCTCGCGGCCGCGCGACCTGCCGATCATGGCGCCGGCGCTGCACAACCCCGGCTTTCTGGCCGCCGCGCCCGACGCCATGATCAAGGCCACGCTGATGAACGGCCGCGAGGGCACGCCGATGCAGTCCTACCTCAAGCTGGGGCTGAAGGAAAAAGACATCGACGATCTGGTGAGCTATGTGCGCAGTTTCGAAACCCAGCCGCTGGGTTCGAGCGCGACCATGGTGAAGGCCGTCATGCCGGTGATCATCCGCGAGTCGCCGTACGACCTGAACACCACGGTCGAGCGCGTCAAGACGGCGGTGACAACAAACAACTTCTTCTATGGCCGGGTGCAGACGCTGGAATATGGGATGACGCCGCCGGCCAGCGAAAACCCGAATCAGGTGATTGTCTATTTCTGCAATATCAGCCTGCTCAACCAGGCGCTGGCGATCGATCCGCGGGTCGGCATGTTCCTGCCCTGTCGCGTCAGCATTTTCGAGAAAAATGGCAAGGTGCAGGTGATGTCGGTCAATCCCAAGGTGCTGAGCCGCTTGTTCAACAATTCCGAGCTGAACCAGTTGTGCGAGCAACTGGAACAAAGCTATACCGCGATCATCGAGGAGGCGACGCTATAAACCTAAAAACCGCAGTTGACCGCTTGTCACTTTGAGGAATGCCGCATGAATACTGAGTTTATTGCCTCCGACACGTTCACCATATGGGTGAGTCCGCTACGCGCCCGTTGGTACGCCTGCTCGTGCGCCTGCCTTTG
The DNA here is from genome assembly GCA_002279795.1 of Hydrogenophilales bacterium 12-61-10. Classification (GTDB taxonomy): domain Bacteria; phylum Pseudomonadota; class Gammaproteobacteria; order Burkholderiales; family Thiobacillaceae; genus Thiobacillus. The sequence continues at coordinate 8,078 of NCCT01000092.1, read as the reverse complement.
TCGCGCCTCCTTGCGGGCCCCGGCCCGCAGCGTCGTTGCTTCGCGGCAGACACCCGGTCAGACGCACCATCGGGCGCGTCCAACTGCGGTTTCTAGGTTGAACCTGCGCAAATGGATGGCCGGCATGCTGGTGCTGGCAGGCCTGAGCGCCCCGGCGGCGGCGGACGGGCTGCTGATGGCGCGCAGCGACAAGTCGTTTCCCGAGGCGATGACCGTGCTGCAGAGCGCGATTTCGGCGCGCGGCTACACCATCACGCGGCTGCAGCAGGTGAACGAAAACCTGGAGCGGCGCGACTACAAGAGCGACATGTATCGCGTGGTGTATTTCGGCAAACTCGACGAAGTGCGGCAGGCGACGGCGGCGCATCCGGAGCTGATCGCCTTCCTGCCGCTGAGCATCACGATTTTTGCGGAAGGCGACGAAAGCATCATGGTGGCGAGTCACCCGCAAACCATCTCGGCGTTTTATCCGGATGCGGCGCTGAAACCGCTGTTCGACCGCTGGGAAAAAGACATCGAAGCGATTATGGACGAGGTGCGCGAGTAAGGCGCACCCGTCCGTTCAGACGGACTTGAACGCCTGACGCGCCGCCGCGATGGTGGCGTCGATATCCGCCTCGCTATGGGCGGCCGAGACGAAACCCGCCTCGAATGCCGAGGGTGCCAGATAGAAGCCGAGGTCGAGCATGGCGTGGAAGAAGCGGTTGAACTTCTCCTTGTCGCACTGCATGACTTCGGCAAAGCTGGTGGGCGGCTTGGCAGCGAAATACAGGCCGAACATGCCGCCGACAGAGTCGGCGCAGAAGGTGACGCCGGCGTCTGTGGCGGCGGCGTTGAGGCCATTCACCAGGCGCTCGGTGCTGACAGCGAGGCGCGCATGGAAGCCGGGCGCGCTGATGGCGTCGAGCGTGGCCAGACCCGCGGCAACTGCGACCGGATTGCCCGACAGCGTGCCGGCCTGGTACACCGGGCCGGTGGGCGCGAGGAAGTCCATGACGTCGGCGCGGCCGCCGAATGCGCCGACCGGCATGCCGCCGCCGATGACCTTGCCGAGCGTGGTCAGGTCCGGCTTGATGCCCAGCAGGCCCTGCGCAGAGCCCAGGTCTACCCGGAAGCCGGTCATCACTTCGTCGAAAATCAGCAGCGCGCCGTGCGCATCGCACAGCCGGCGCATCGCCGCCATGAATTCGGCGGTCGGCTTGACCAGATTCATGTTCCCGGCAAACGGCTCGACGATGATGCAGGCGATCTCGTTGCCGATTTCGGCGAAGGTTCGCTCGAGTCCGGCGACGTCGTTGTAGTCGAGCACCAGCGTCATCGCTGCGACTTCGGGGGGCACGCCGGCCGAAGTCGGGTTGCCGAAAGTGAGCGCGCCGGAACCCGCTTTAACCAGCAGGAAGTCTGCGTGGCCGTGGTAACAGCCTTCGAACTTGATGAACTTGGACCGGCCGGTGAAGCCACGCGCGAGGCGGATTGCGCTCATCGTCGCCTCGGTGCCGGATGACACCAGACGGACTTTTTCAATGCTCGGCACCAGTTCGATAATGCGGCGGGCGATGGTCAGCTCGGCCTCGCTGGGGGCGCCGAACGACAGGCCGTTGACGGCCGCATCTTGCACGGCCTTGACGGTGCCCGGATGGGCGTGGCCGAGAATCGCCGGGCCCCACGACCCGACGTAATCGATGTACTCGCGGCCGTCGGCGTCCCACACGCGGGAACCCAGGGCGCGGCTGAAAAACACCGGCGTGCCGCCGACGCTCTTGAAGGCGCGCACCGGCGAATTGACGCCGCCGGGAATTGTTGCGATTGTTCGAAAAGCTGTTCGTTGCGATTCATGGTGCGGGTCTCACTGTTCGGATTCGGTTGCGAATAATTGGTTCAGCGCCTGCGCGTTGGCGGTTATGTCCGCGCCGTCGAACAGCGCCGACAGCACGGCGAGACAGTCGGCGCCGGCGTCGAGCAGTTCGGGCGCGTTGGCCAGCGCGATGCCACCGATGGCGACCAGCGGCAGGTGGATTTGCGGCGCGGCTTCGCGCAGCAAATCAGGGCTCGCGCGTCCTGCGTCGTGCTTGGTGGGCGACGGGAAAAAGCTGCCGAAGGCGACGTAATCGGCGCCTGCCGCATGCGCTGCCAGAGCCAGATCGAGGCTTTGATAGCACGACGCGCCGACGAATTTGTCCTTGCCGAGGATGATGCGCGCCTCGCGCACCGTGCCGTCGTCGCGTCCCAGATGCACGCCGTCGGCGTCGCATAGATCGGCCAGCCGCAGGTCGTCATTGACGATCAGCGGCACATGGAAGCGGCGGCACAGCGCGACCAGTTCGCTCGCCTGTTCATGGCGGCGGGCGATATCGCCCGATTTGTCGCGGTATTGCACAGCTGCTATACCGCCGCGCAACGCGGCCTCGACCTGCGCCAGCAGCAGCGCGGTGTCGGCGGTTTCGGGCGTGATGGCGTAGACGCCACCCGGAAATTCAGGTTTGACTGCGCTCACGCGTTGCCTTCGGTTTGCACGTCCTGCGCCCAGAAAAACCGCTCCGGGATGTATTGCCCCATGCCCGGACGGAACGCCGCCTTGAGCGTTTCGTAGGTGAAGTTCTGCGCCTCGCGCACTGCGGTCGGCATGTCCTGACCGTAGGCCAGGGCGGCGGCGATGGCCGAAGCGAGCGTGCAGCCGGAGCCGTGGTAGCTGCCGGGCAGGCGGTCCCAGGCATCGGTCTGCACATGGCCGTCCAGGCTGTAGAGGCTGTTCAGCACGCGCGGCGTGGTCTCGTGGGTACCGGTGATGAGCACGTATTCGCAGCCAAGGTCGACCAGGTGCTTGGCGCAGGCGGCGAGGTCCATGTCGTCCTCATCCGACTCGAACAGCGCCAGCCGCCGCGCTTCGTGGCTGTTGGGCGTGATGATGCTGGCTTGTGGAATGAGCAGGTCGCGCATGGCCGAGATCATGTCGTCGGTGGTGAATTCGTCGCCACGCCCGGACGCCAGCACCGGGTCGAGCACCACCGGGATGTCGGGATAGTCGGCGAGGATTTCGGCGATCACCGCCATCGACTCCGGGCTGCCCAGCATGCCGAGCTTGAATGCGGCGACCGGCACGTCTTCGAGCAGCATGCGCGCCTGATCCATCACCCACTCGGAATCGATCACCAGGATTTCATCGACGCCGGCGGTGTCCTGCACGGTGAGCGCGGTGATCACCGACAGCGGATGGCAACCCATGCTGGCCAGGGTGAGCAGGTCGGCCTGGATGCCCGCGCCGCCGGTCGGGTCGGACGCGGCAAAGCTCAGGACCAGCGGAGGCGTGGGTTTAGGGGTGAAAATGGAAGGCATGGCGTCACTGCTATAAAATCAAGCCTCGATTTTAGCCGATTCCCCTCTTCTCCATGTCTGAAACTCCCGAATACACAAGCTGGATGTGCCTGATCTGCGGCTGGATTTATCACGAGGAAACCGGTGCGCCAGACGATGGCATCGCACCGGGCACGCGCTGGGAAGACGTGCCGATCAACTGGACGTGTCCGGATTGCGGCGCACGCAAGGACGATTTCGAGATGGTGACGTTTTAGTACGAATGCGCGGCTCAAGAATGCCGGTTTCTGGGCGTTAGAGCGTATAGGCACAAGAAGTTGCTAGTATGGCCCCGCATTTCATGGCCGCGTGGACTACGCGGGTTGTGGCAGCGGCCAGGCCAACATTAATCAATATCAAGGAGAAGACATATGAATATTCGGTGGATAGCTACGTGGTTGATGCTGTCGTTGTCGAGCAGCGTGTGGGCAATTACGCCCTACATTCAGGGCGACTCGGTGGCGGGAGGCAATGTCCAGGCGGCGGCTACGGCGGTCGAGGGCAAACTCAAAAAAGGCGGCTTTAAAGTCATTGGCAAATATTTCCCCAAAGGCTTGGCCGGCTATGGCGTGGTGATTGCAACCGACGCCGACATGCTGGACACGGTCGGCTCGGTTGGCGGGCCCGCGATCATGGGTGCAACGGTTCGGGTGGGCGTCAAGGCGGATGGCAGTGTTGCTTACACCAACCCGGATTACTGGTACCGCGCTTATTTCCGCAAATCGTTCGCCAAGAAGGAAGAGGCAGTAAAAGGTCTGCAGGGACGATTGCAGCAGGCGCTGGGTGCCGGTAAGGGCCAGGGCGGCGAGGAAACCGCTGTCAGTCTTTCCAACTATCGCTACATGGTGGGCATGGAACGTCTGGATTCATCCAAAAACGAGTTGAACCAGTTCGGCTCGTTTGCCGAAGCGCTCAAGACAGTTCGCGAAAACCTGGCTAAAGGCGTGGGAAAAACCGCCAAGGTTTACGAGGTGGTGTTGTCCGACCGCAAGCTGGCTGTGTTTGGCGTGGCCATGAACGACGGCGACAACAGCGACGGTGAGTGGCTCAAGCGGATCGACATGCAGAACAGTGTCGCCGGTCTGCCGTACGAGATTTACATCGTCGACAAGGAAGTCGGCTCGCCCCATGGCCGGTTCCGCATCGCCTTGGCTTTCCCGGATGTGGGAATGGGACAGTTCATGCGTATTTCATCCTTGCCGAACGTCATCATGGACACCATGGGTGGCGTGGCCGGGGTGCAGAAATCGTCGAGCGAAGAATCCTGGCAGTAAGCTGGGCCGGTTGTCACACATAAAAAGGGCGCTGCATGGCAGCGCCCTTTTTATTTGGCCGAAATGCCGTGAATACAAGCATTGCGGCGCTAAAGAAGCCGATGTCCATGCCGTAATGTTTACCACACAGGGTGCGTGCAATTTTGGCCACCCGCTGATCCAGGTGGAGAGAACGTGTGGATAACGAAGCATTGAAGGGCGTCAAGGTGATGATCATCGATGACAGTAATACGATCCGCCGCAGCGCGGAGATTTTCCTGAGTCAGGCTGGCTGCGAAGTCATTCTGGCGCAGGACGGGTTTGATGCGCTGTCCAAAATTACCGACCACGAGCCTGACGTGGTGTTTGTGGATATCATGATGCCGCGCCTCGACGGCTACCAGACCTGTTCGCTGATCAAGCGCAACGCCAAGTACCGCACCACGCCGGTCATCATGCTGTCGTCCAAGGATGGCCTGTTCGATCGTGCGCGCGGACGCATGGTGGGCTCGGACGAATACCTGACCAAACCCTTTACCAAAGACACGTTGTTGACGGCGGTGCGCGAGCATGCCGTCAGCCGGGCTTAACTGTTTTCTAGGAGCATAAATCATGGCGATTAGCCGAATTCTGGTTGTGGACGATTCCCCTACCGAGCGCTTTTTTCTGTCCGAACTGCTGGTCAAGAACGGCTATCTGGTGAGCATGGCTGAAAGCGGCGAGGAAGCTGTCGCCCAGGCCAAGCAGACCCTGCCGGATCTGATTGTGATGGACGTGGTGATGCCGGGCATGAATGGCTATCAGGCGACCCGCATGCTGACCAAGGAAGAGGCGACCAAGCACATCCCGGTCATCATGTGCACCACCAAGGGTCAGGAAACCGACAAGGTGTGGGGCATGCGCCAGGGCGCGAAGGCTTATCTGGTCAAGCCGGTCAAGCCCGAGGAGTTGTTGTCGCAGATCAAGGCCTTGGGTTGAGCTGACCACGATGAGCAAGAAGTTCAATCTGCGCGAGTTTCAAACGACGCTGTCGCAGCAGCTTCTGGCTGCGGCAACGCGTGACAACACGGGCTCCCGTCTGGGTTTTCAGGTGGGCGAGGTGAGCTGGCTGGTGAATCTGGCTGACGCGGAGGAGGTCATCCCGGTGCCCACCATCGTCAAGGTGCCGGGTGCGCGGCGCTGGTTTCGCGGCGTCGCCAATATCCGGGGCAATCTGTATGCGGTCAGCGATTTTTCCGATTTCATGGGCCAGGGTGTGACCCCTGACCATGCCAGCTGCCGCCTGCTGATTCCGCATCATGATTTTGGCGTCAACGCCGCCTTGCTGGTGCGCAGCGCGCTGGGTTTGCGGAATGTCAGCCGTTATCAGTTGCGCGCAGAACAGGGAGCGCATCCCTGGGTGGCACGTCAATACGCCGATGACCAGGGCGCTGTCTGGTGCGATCTGGATTTTGGACAGTTGCTCGGCCACCCTGAATTCCTGATGGTAGAGGCGTAGCAGGCGATACGCCGGTCGTTTAAAACAGGGCGCGCAGGCGCTCGATTAATAGAGAGTTTGGAGCGTTGAATATGGATATCACGATGAATGGCCTCAAGGGTCTGGCAGGTCGGATGACCGGCAAAGTTTCCGCGGGACGCGGCGGCGATCAAACCACCCTGATCATGCAGACGGTGCGCAAGCTGGCGAACAAGGAAGCCGGCAAGGTGCCCCTGATCGGCCATCTGCCTATCGAAAAACAATATCTGTATGCCGGCGGCGCCTTGATCGTATCGCTGCTGCTCGCGGCCGGCTTCACGATTTACAGCACGGTGCAGCTCGATAACCGGGCGAGTTATGAAACCCGTGCCGGTGCGCTGAAAGTGTTGTCGCAACGGTTGCCATTGACTGCACAGCAATCTGTTCTGGGTAACGTCGGTGCGTTCAAGAAACTCAGCGAAGGCAAGGCTGAATTCGAGACCACGTTAAAAGATCTGACCGAGGGTGATGAGGACGTGCCCGCATCAAGTGGCGCGGCGCGCGAGACGGTCGAAAAGGTCAGCAAGCAGTGGCAAGATTTCCGCCCGCAAGTTGCGCAGATTCTGTCGCAACAAAAAAACCTGATTTCGGTCAGCCAGAGCGTCAAGAAAATTAACGCTTTATCGCTTGATTTGCAGGAGGTTGCCGAACAGCTCGTGGTCCAGCTCCTGGATTCGGGCGCCAGTGCGCGCGACGTGGCGCGTGCGGACCAGCTCGTCATGCTCAGCCAGCGGCTGCCGAAAAACGCGAACTTGCTGCTGTCGGCCGACCTGATCGACCCCGAAGTGGTGCTGCAGATGGAAAAGGACACCACCCTGTTCCGCGACACGGTGCAGGGCCTGATGGAAGGCGCGTTCGGCCAGAGTGAAAACAACATGCGCACGATGGAAGACCTGGGCACCAACATGGGCGACATGGTGGAGGCGGTCGGATCGGTGCTGAGCAACACGCCGCCGCTGCTGCAGGCCAAGCTGGCGGCAAACAACCTGTTCGTCGGCAGTGACGCCTTGCTCAAGGATACCGAGCAGTTGTCGCAGGACTACCAGTCTGTCGGTGGGGCGGGGTATCTGCTGGCGGGGGTGTTCGGCTTGCTGGCGGTTGCATCGCTGGTGTTGCTGGGGCTGGTGAACATTAACGAAACCAAGTCGCGCGCTCGCAAGAGCGAAGAGGAAAACGCCCGCAACCAGGAGGCGATTCTGCGTCTGATGGACGAACTGGGCGAACTGGCTGAAGGCAACCTGACGATCAACGCCAGCGTGACTGAGGACATCACGGGCGCGGTGGCCGACTCGATCAACTACACGGTCGAAGAGTTGCGCAGCCTGGTGCGCGGCATTAACACCGCCACGCTGCAGATGGACCAGGCGGCCGAGCAGGCGTCCGGCGTGTCGGACTCCTTGCAGGAAGCGTCGAAACGTCAGGTGGACGAAATCGAGACGACCTCGACCGCAGTGGTGCGGCTTGCGCAGTCGGTGCAGGAAGTGTCGGGCAATGCCGCCGAGTCCGCCCGGGTTGCGGAACAGTCGATGGCGGCCGCGGAAAAAGGCCAGCAGGCGGTGGCCAACGCGATCACCAGCATGAACGGCCTGCGCGAGCAGATTCAGGAAACCTCGAAACGAATCAAGCGGCTGGGCGAGTCGTCGCAGGAGATTGGCGAGATCGTCGAGCTGATTTCCGACATTACCGAGCAGACCAACGTGCTGGCGCTTAATGCCGCCATTCAGGCAGCGTCTGCGGGCGAAGCCGGCCGCGGCTTCTCGGTGGTGGCGGAAGAGGTGCAGCGACTGGCGGAACGTTCCGCAGACGCGACCAAACAGATTGCCGCGATCGTGAAAACCATTCAATCGGACACGCACGATACGGTGGCGGCGATGGAGGTCTCGACCCAGGGCGTGGTCGAGGGCGCCAAGCTGTCCGACGCCGCCGGCCAGACGCTGGCCGAGATCGGCGACGTGTCG
>NCCT01000091.1 GCA_002279795.1 Hydrogenophilales bacterium 12-61-10 | reverse complement strand
GCCATCGAAGCCGCCCGCCCCAAGGCGCCAACCGTCGAGGCCATCGTGCGGGCCTATCTGGAGCCGCTCCTCAAGGGGCCGCATCTCGCGGAGCCGGGCTGGAAATACTACTATGCCCTCGTCGCCTATGTGAACAACTCGCCTGGCTGGGGCGGCCGGTTGATGGCGGATCATTTCGATCCGCTGATCCGCCAGTTTCTGGATGCCTTGCGCCTCGCGCTTCCCGGCATGGACGAGAAGGATCTCTATTGGGGGTATCAGTGCTTCTAGCCCACGCGTAATTTTGCCGAGGCCGTGCCGCCTGCAAAAGCACACGGCCTGCCGGTTGCTTACAAACCCAGATCGCGCGCCGGATCGATCGCCGCCGCGCTCACGCCCTTGAGCGTGAGCAGCGGACGGAAGGCGGCGCTGCCCGCTGCACCATCGGCATCGATCTGCACGCTGGCGCCGCCACTGACAGCAACCACGCGCACATGACCGTTGGCCAACCCCATGGCCTGGTTGATGCCCAGACTGGTCAGCAACGCCGACAGGTCAAGACGATCCACGCCGGGGGCAAAGTCGGTGACGCTGTCGCCAGCGTCGCGCATCGAGGCATAGACGATCACGTCATTGCCCGCACCGCTGCTGATCGTGTCGGCGCCGATACCGCCGCGGATGACGTCGTCGCCCGGCGTGCCGCTGATGACATCGCGGCCGTTCGTTCCGGTCAGCGATTTCAGCAGGCTGAGGCCAACCACCACCGGGTCGTGGTCGGATGAGCGATACGCCGTGGCGGAATAGTAATCCGGGCCGCAGGTGGCGCACGCGGGCTGCTTGAACTCGGTGTTGTAATCGATGATCGCCGGCTCGTCGGCGTTGATGTGCCAGTGGCGCGTGCCGACGATCTGGCTGTTCAGCGATGCGCTGGCCAGCGCGTGGTCAAGGTAGCCGGCTTCGCCGTCGAACACGTAGGAATAGCCCGCTGGGTCGAAGCGTGAAACCTGGTCGACGAAACCGTTATCGATCAAATCCAGTACCGGCGCTTCACGGCCGTAGGCATTGAGGTCGCCGATGACGAGCATGTCGCCATCGACGCTGCTCTGGATGCCGCCGATGAAACTGCGCAAGGCCTGCGCCTGTTCCACGCGCAGCGCGTTCCAGCAGCCCTGGCCGTCGCCCTGGTCGGTGTTGACGCCGCTTGCGGGACAGCTGCCCTTGGACTTGAAGTGGTTGACGACGAGGCTGAAGCGTTCGCCGTTGGCTGCGGCAAAGACTTGCGCCAGCGGCGGACGGCTGTGGATGGCGTCGGTATCGCTTTGCGCGCTGCCCACCGGCGTCAGCTTCGCCGGCTTGTAGATCAGCGCCTGGCGTATCGCATCGGTGCCGGTTCCACCCAGCGGCAGATCGGTACTGGCGTAAGTGCCCGCGCCCATCACGCTATTGAGTGCCGCCACCAGATTGTTCACCGCGACGTTGCCGTTGTTTTCAATCTCCATCAGGCCCACGGCGTCGGCGTCGATTGCAGCGATGGCCGCCACGATCTTGTCGCGCTGGCGCGCAAATTCAGGGTCGTTGTTGGCACCGCGGCAGTTGCTGGCCGACACCGCGCCGCCCAGCGTGCAGCCCTGCCCGCTCTGGCCGTCGGCGGTGGTGCCATCGATAAACGTGGTGAAGTAGTTGAGCACGTTGAAGCTCGCCACCCGTACATTGCCGCCCACCGGATCCGGTGCGGCGCTGCGCGGATTGGCGCGGCTGAAGTTGACCGGCGCCACCGGATGAATGCGGTAATCGGCGATGCCGGTGTTGCTGCTGGTGGCCAGGCCGTAGTCGATCACGCCGACCAGACCGGGCAGCGTGTCGCCTGCGCGCAGGGTGTTGTCGTCGCCGATGTAGGCGGTGGGGTTGGCATTCTGCAGGCTGGTGCCATCGTCCAGAATGATGCGGCGGCGCGCGTTGTCGGCCGCCATATTCTGCGCGTCGACGCTGCCGGCCGGATACAGGTTGGTCGGCTTGACCAGGCGGCCTTCGGCAGCGAGCGTGACCTGGCCGTAACGGCCCTGGAAGTAATTCTGCGACACGGTGAGCGGCGTGGCGATCTCCACCAGCATGCCTTCGACCCGCTCCAGATCCCCCTCGACCGCTTCGGGGAACGCGACCGGTGTCGGCGCAATCGAAAGACCGCTGGCCAGCACGGACAAGCCGGTTACCGTGGTCAGTTGAGTCAGCGGATTGGCCAGCGTCATCGCATTGCTCGCTGCGCCGGTGTTGTATTCAACGACTTTTGCGGTCAGCCGCACGCGGTCGCCCACGCTCACCGTCGGCGCGCTGCTGGTAAACACGAACACGCCATCCGACGTGGCCGCATTGCCGTCGCCGGTTTCGTCCTGCAGATAAAAACCGTTGTTGTTGAGCCGGGTGACCACGCCTTCGGTGGTCACCGTTTGTCCGGCCAGCGGGCTGACGCTGCCGCTGCCCTGAATCGCCGGAATGCGGCTCACGCCCGATGCCGTCACGGTCACCGTACAGGTCGTGGTTTGCGCTTCGTTGTTGCCGAAACTGATCTGCACCGGGTAGCTGCCTGCGGCCAGACCCGACACGTCGAGCGATACGCTGGCCGACTCGCCGTCCGCCGTCGCGGCGGAGAAGCTGCCGAGCGAAATGCCGGCCAGCGCACCGCCGCTGATCGTTGCGCTGTTGACCACGCTGTCGGCGTCCTGGGCGGCAAGCATCACGCTGCCCGCCCCCGCCGCCACGACCGACAGCCCGGCCGGGCACGTCGCCACGATCGGCAGATTGACCACGCCGCCATCCGGTGTGCCGGTCACGGAAAGGTTGTCGATTCCCACCCATTCGTCGCTGCCGCCTGCGTTGCTGGTGATGACGCGCAGCTGCAGCAGCGGCTGGTTGGCAGCAGCAGCCGGTAGCGTCACGCTGACCGGTGTGGTCTGCGTGGCCTGGTTGGCCGTGGTGGCATCGGCCACATAGGCGGCGGGCACATCGGTGAAGTCGCCGCTGGTGCCGACGCGGTATTGCAATGCCACCTGCTGCACGGCGTTGTCGGCCGAGCCGTCCAAATCGCGCAGCAGATAGCCGACCTGGATCGCCTGCCAGCCGCTGGTGTTGAGGTTCAGCAGAATGAAAGGCGCATCCGCGGTGCCGGAACCGGTCAGCGCGATGCTCGGGTCGGCCAGCTCAAATTCGGCGACGCCGCCGGTATTGAAGGAGTTGGGCGCAGTCTGGTTGGCGTTGATGTCCGGCACGCCGGTGCCGTCAGCCAGAATCGTTTGCGGGTTGGTATTGGTTGCGCCGGTGAGCGCATCGCCGCGATAGCCCATCACGCCCGGCACGCCGCTCCAGTCATCGTTCGCCGCAATCAGGCTGGTGTTCGACCAGTCCTGCGCATACGGCAGCCCCTGCGGCGTGGCATCTGCCCATGCTGCGTTTGCAACCAGCGCACCCGACAGGAACAGACTTCCCAGCGCAACAGACAACGGAACACGTTTAAAACGATGCATGGCACAACCCTTGATCAAGTGGAAACGAATCCACCCAGACTAAGCGCTGCATGTTGTCGCATCATGTCGCCAGCGCGGGCGCAAGCTGACTCGTTCGGCTCATGAGACAGGGGCAGGATTCAAGATTCAAGATTCAAGATTCAAGATTCAAGATTCAAGATGCAAGGTGCAAGGTGCAAGGTGCAAGGTGCAAGGTTGGATTGTTGCGCCTGAAGTTCCCTGCCGGAAAAGCGCGTGGCTTGATGCCCGCCAACGAATGTCTTGCATCTTGAATCTTGCCCCTTGAATCTTGAATCTCATCTCCGCCGACCGAAAATTCCGCGCCCACGAAAATACTGCACCCCCAGCCAACCGCCGAAGAGTCCGCCGAGATGGGCGAAGTGGGCGACGCCTGCCGCGGTGTTGGTGACGCCCAGAAACAGCTCGATCAAGCCGTAGCCGAACACGAAGGTGCGCGCGGGGATCTGGATGAAAGGCAGGAAAATGAGGCTGATGACGCGGTTGGGGAAATACAGCGCGTACGCCAGCAGCAGGCCGAATACGCCTCCGGAGGCGCCGATGACCGGACCGGTCGCGTGCAGGAAATAACCGCTGACGGCGATCTGCGTCATCGCGGCGACCGCCACGCTGAGCAGGTAGGTCAGCAGGTAGCGCAGGTCGTTCCAGCGTTTTTCCAGCTCGGCGCCAAACATCCAGATCGCCACCATGTTGAATCCCAGATGCAGCAGCGAGCCGTGCAGGAAACTGTAGGTGATGAGCTGCCAATAATGGAACGCGCCGCTCGAGCCCGGCGGCCACAGGCCGAAAGTGCGGACGATGTCGGGGCCGGTGAATAGCCCCATCACGTAAATCAGGACATTCAGCAGGATGAGGGCGAAGGTGATCGGCGGCATGGCGGTTCGGGCGGGATTAAGCCAAATTGTAATGCGGGACACGGGTTTCAAGATTCAAGACAAAGCATGCCATCCTGCCCCACGGCTCCTGAACCCTGAACTCTGAACCCTGAACCTTGAGTCTTGCGCCCGTCCTCAGGCGTAGCCGTCCGGATTGCCCGCCTGCCAGCGCCACGCATCGGCGCACATCCTTGGCAGATCATATTCCGCCCGCCAGCCCAGCTCCTGCGCGGCACGCGCCGGGTCGGCCCAGCACTGCGCCACGTCGCCGGCACGCCGCGCCACGATCTGATACGGCACCGGCTTGCCGCTGGCTGCTTCGAATGCACGCACCATGTCGAGCACGGACACGCCGCAGCCGGTGCCCAGATTCCAGACTTTCACGCCGCCCAGTCCCAGCAGCTTGTTGAGCGCCGCCACATGTCCGCGCGCCAGATCGACCACATGAATATAGTCGCGCACCCCGGTGCCATCCGGCGTCGGGTAGTCGCCGCCGAACACGTTCAGATGCGCGCGCCGGCCCACCGCCACCTGCGCCACATACGGCATCAGGTTGTTGGGAATGCCGCGCGGGTCTTCGCCAATCAATCCTGATTCGTGCGCCCCTACCGGGTTGAAGTAACGCAGCAGGGCCACATTCCAGGCCTTGTCCGACAGCGCGATGTCGCCAAGGATTTCCTCTATGAAGAGCTTGGAACGGCCGTAGGGATTGGTCGCCGACAGCGGAAAGTCCTCGGTGATCGGCACCGTCGCCGGGTCGCCGTAGACCGTGGCCGACGACGAGAACACCACCGCCTTCACCCCCGCTTCGGCCATCACCTCGAACAGCGCAATGCTGCCGGCGATGTTGTTGTCGTAATACCAGAGCGGTTTTTCCACCGACTCGCCCACCGCCTTCAGCCCGGCAAAATGCACTACTGCGTCAATGGCATAGTCAGCGAAAAGCTGGCGCAGCGCCGCGCGGTCGCGGATGTCTCCCTGCACAAAGTCCACCGGCTTGCCGCTGATCTGCGCCACGCGGTCAAGCGATTTCACGCTGCTGTTGGACAGGTTGTCGAACACCACCACCTCATGCCCCGCCGCCAGGCATTCCACTGCGGTGTGCGAACCGATATAGCCGGCGCCGCCGGTCAGTAACACTTTCAATTTAACGCTCCCTGGTTTTGGGTGATGGACATTTCGACCAGCCTACCCCATGACAATTGAATGCTGATGACGCTACCGCTGATCATTTACGCGTCCGCCATACGGCTGGGTTACGCGCGCTATGAAATACCGCGAGCACAACGATAACTTCACCGCGAATTCGGAAATACAGGCAGTAGGGGAAGCGTTTGATGACTGCCTTGCGAATGCCCTCAAGTACTTCTGGAAACGCTTCAGGATTGCTGACGACCCTTTGCAACACCCGCTCCACTTCAGCGAGAAATGCCTGACCTAAACCTGACCGCTCGCGCTCATACCAATCGCCCGCCGCGTCGAACTCCTGCCTGGCCTGCCGCCGAAAAGCCAGACTGCGGCTCATGGCCGCCAGCGTTTCAGTGCATCAGATTTGATTTCTTCCCAACCGGCGACGTCCGCTGGCGACACGCTGTCCTCTGCCTCACGACGTTCCAGTTCGTTCCGCTCTTCCTGACTAGGCGGCAACAAGCCCATTTCAACTGCGATGGAGTCCCATATTTCCTGAACCAACTCCATTCGCTGTTCAACAGGGAGTCGATCAATACCCAAATCCTGCAACACGTGTCCCATTTTCGTCTCCATTTTCAGAAGGATTTCTGATTGTCGCCTCGGATCCTGGCAACACCCGTTCATCAGCACACGATCTGTGCACGTCAGGCCGCCTCAAGTTCAACATGTACCCGACGACCAATCGCAGTGGCGATATTCACCAGCGCATCCAGCGAAAAACGCGACACACGTCCGCGTAAGAGATCGTTCATGCGCGGTTGGGTCACACCGCAGCGCGCAGCAGCCTCAACCTGGGTCCAGCCACTTTCCTGCACGATGGCCGCGATCTTTTGCATCAGTTCAGCTCTCGCGCGCAAATTCGCTGCCTGCTCAGGGGTATCGACAATGGCATCCCATACACTCGCGTACGTTTCTGACTTGCTCATTTTCGGCCTTTCACTAATTGGGCGAAGCGCTCCCTGGCAGTTTCCAAATCACGTTTCGAGGTCGTCTGCGTCTTCTTCTGAAAAGCATGAAGCACGACCACTGCATCAGCCATACGCGCTGTGTAGATCACTCGATAAGTGCCCTCATCGTTCCATATCCTGATTTCCTCAACGCCCTTGCCTATCGATGGCATGGACTTGAAATCATCTGGCTGCCCGCCCCGTTGAAGCTTATCCAACTGATAGCCCGCATCCTGTCTTGCTTCATCCGGAAAGTCCCGCAGACTTTTGAGCGCGTTACCCAGGAATCGAATGGGCTTCATATAAGAAATATACTGGTATGGATATATTTAGGCAATGCGCATACAAGCAGGCGCGCTCATCAATTTGCCATACACAGCGCCAGCGCCGCCTGCCAGTCCTGCAAGCGCAAGCCGAACGTCTGCTCCAGCCGGTCGTTATTCAGGCGCGAGTTGAGCGGCCGCTGCGCCGGCGTCGGGTAGTCGCTGCTGGGGATGGGCAGCAGCCGCGCGTCCGTGCCATCCAGCGCCTGGATTGCTTCGGCAAAGCCGTGCCAGCTGGTCTCGCCGCCGTTGCTCATGTGATACACGCCCCATCGATCGAAGCCGCACGCCGACACCTGGCTCAGGATCAGCGCGGTGGCTTCGGCCAGATCACGGCACCAGGTCGGCGCGCCGATCTGGTCGGCGACGATTTTCAGCTCGGGCCGTTCGCGCATCAGGCGGCGCATGGTGAGCAGGAAATTGCTGCCGCGCGCGCCATAGACCCACGAGGTGCGGAAAATCAGATGGCGGCAGCCGCTGGCGGCAATCGCACGCTCGCCGGCGAGCTTGCTCGCGCCGTAGACGTTGAGCGGGTCGCAGGCGTCGTCTTCGCACCAAGGCCGGTCGCCGCTGCCATTGAATACGTAATCGGTGGAGTAATGCACCAGCAGCGCATTAAGCCGCGCCGCTTCCTCGGCCAAGATGCCGGGGGCTATGGCGTTGACGGCATGCGCCAGATCCTGCTCAGTCTCGGCCTTGTCCACGGCTGTATGGGCAGCCGGATTGACGATGATGGCCGGCGCGATCTCGCGTACTGTGCGGCGCAGCGCGTCGGCGTCGGCCAGATTCAGGGTCCGGGAATCCAGCGCAACCACCTCGCCCAGACTGGCGAGCGTGCGGCGCAACTCCCAGCCCACCTGGCCCCTGGCGCCGGTGAGAAGTATCCGGGGAGCGGTGAACGGGTCGCGGGGAGGCGTCGTCATGGGTAGACCTCGGCGTCCTGCAGCAGCGGCAACACCTGATCCTTGGCCGACAGCGTCGGCGCGCCATCGAGTCGCCATTCCACCCCGATGGCCGGGTCGTCCCAGCGCAAAAGGAAATCAGCCGTTTCGGACAGCACCTGAAACCCATGGGCAAAGCCCGGCGGAATCCACAGCATGCGCTGGTTGTCGGCCGACAGTTCATAGCCCACCCACTGGCCGAAATGCGGGGAAGACTTGCGCAAATCCACCGCCACATCGAACACCGACCCGCTCACCACGCGCACCAGTTTGCCCTGCGGTTCGTTGAGCTGATAGTGCAGGCCGCGCAGCACGCCCTTGCTGGAATGCGAATGATTGTCCTGGACAAAATCCAGATCAAGCCCAAGAGTGGCAAAGGTCTGGCGGTTCCAGCTTTCGAGAAAAAATCCGCGCGCGTCGCCGAACACCTTGGGTTCCAGCAGCAGCACGCCGGGAAGGTGGGTTTCAATCGCCTTCATCAGAACACCCGTTCATTGAGCATATTCAACAGATACTGCCCATACGCATTCTTCTTCAGCGGCTCGGCCAGCCGGGTCACTTGTTCAGCCGTGATGTAGTTCTGGCGATAGGCAATTTCTTCGGGGCAGGCGATTTTCAGCCCCTGACGCTTTTCGATCACCTCGATGAACATCGACGCTTCCAGCAGCGATTCATGGGTGCCGGTATCGAGCCAGGCATGGCCGCGGCCCATGATCGACACCTGGAGCGCGCCTGCGTCGAGGTAAAGGCGGTTGATGTCGGTGATCTCCAGCTCGCCGCGCGGCGACGGCTTCAGGTTACGCGCCATGTCCACCACCTGGTTGTCGTAGAAATACAGGCCGGTCACGGCGTAATGCGACTTCGGCTGCGCCGGTTTTTCTTCCAGGCTGATCGCGCGGCCAGCGGCGTCGAACTCCACCACGCCGTAGCGCTCCGGATCGTGCACCCGGTAGGCAAATACGGTGGCGCCGGCTTCCACTGCGCTGGCGGCAAGCAGGTCTTCGGTCATCTCGTGGCCATAGAAAATGTTGTCGCCCAGCACCAGTGCGCTCGGGCCGTCGCCGACAAAGTCCGCACCGATCACGAACGCTTGCGCCAGTCCGTCCGGGCTCGGCTGCACCGCATACTGCAGATTGAGGCCCCACTGGCTGCCATCGCCCAGCAGCTGCTCAAAGCGCGGCGTATCCTGCGGCGTCGAAATGATCAGGATGTCGCGGATCCCCGCCAGCATCAGCGTGGTGAGCGGGTGATAAATCATCGGTTTGTCGTAAATCGGCAGCAGCTGCTTGGATACGGCGAGCGTGGCCGGATACAAGCGGGTGCCGGAACCGCCGGCCAGAATAATTCCCTTGCGATTCATTGCGCGCCCCTTTCGGCGTAATTCGTATCCAGCCACTTGCGGTATTCACCGCTGGCGACGTTTTCCACCCACTGCATGTTGTCCAGATACCAGCGCACCGTCTTGCGGATGCCGGTCTCAAAGGTTTCGGCCGGCTTCCAGCCCAGCTCCTGATGAATCTTGCTGGCGTCGATCGCGTAGCGACGGTCGTGGCCGGGGCGGTCTTTCACGTAGGTCAGCAGCCGCGTGTAGGTCCCGGCGGCATCGGGGCGCATCTCGTCGAGCAGCGCGCACACTGTTTTCACGATCTCGATATTCGGCATCTCGTTCCAGCCGCCGATGTTGTAGGTCTCGCCCAGCCTGCCGTTCTGCAGCACGGTGCGGATCGCAGCGCAATGGTCGGTGACATACAGCCAGTCGCGCACGTTCATGCCGTCGCCGTAAATCGGCAACGGCTTGCCGCGCGTGGCATTGAGGATCATCAGCGGGATCAGCTTTTCCGGAAACTGGTACGGCCCGTAATTATTCGAGCAATTAGTCGTCAAAACCGGCAGGCCGTAGGTGTGGTGGTAGGCGCGCACCAGATGATCCGACGACGCCTTGCTCGCCGAATACGGGCTGTTGGGCGCAAACGGCGTGGTCTCGGTGAACGGCGCATCACCTGGCTCCAGCGAGCCGTACACCTCGTCGGTGGAGACATGCAGAAAGCGGAACGCGGCCTTCTCGTCGTCAGGCAAATTCGTCCAGTGCCCGCGCACCGCTTCCAGCAAATGGAAGGTACCCACCACGTTGGTCTGGATGAAGTCTTCCGGCCCGTGGATCGAGCGATCCACATGCGACTCCGCCGCAAAATTGACGATCGCGCGCGGGCGATGCTCACTCAGCAGTGTGTCCAGCTGCGCGCGGTCACCGATATCGCCCTGCACAAACACATGACGCGGATCGCCCTTAAGGCTGACCAGGTTTTCCAGATTGCCCGCGTAGGTGAGCTTGTCCAGGTTCAGCACCGGCTCGTCGTTCACCCGCAGCCAGTCAAGAATGAAATTTGCACCGATGAAGCCGGCGCCGCCGGTGACCAGAATCACGATAAAACCCTTTTCAAAAATTCAACACTAAAAACTAATCGAGCCACTAAAAAGCACCCCCAAGGCATCCATGCCACCCCTTGATACCTCCTGCCAAAGATGGAGTCACGGACGATACCCGCCCTGCATTACAGCTTGGAGGTGAAATCCTGATACGCCGTCGCCAACCCGCTGCGCATGTCGGTCGTCGCCTTCCATCCCATGTTGTTTAGCCGCCCCACGTCCATCAGCTTGCGCGGGGTGCCGTCGGGTTTGCTGGCGTCGAATTCAAGTGTGCCCTCAAAGCCCACGACGTCCTTCACGGCTTCAGCCAGCTCACGGATGCTGAGGTCGTGGCCGACGCCGATGTTCATCAGGGGTGGGAGGCCGTCGTTGCGGTCCTGACCCAGCAGCGGAACGAATTTTTCATCGGGCAGGTTCATCAGGTAGACGCAGGCGTCGGCCATGTCTTCGCTGTAGAGGAATTCGCGTTTGGGGGTGCCGCTGCCCCATACAGTGACGCTCGGTGCATTGGCGAGCTTGGCTTCGTGAAAGCGGCGGATCAACGCGGGGATGACGTGGGAGTTTTCTGGGTGGTAGTTGTCGCCCGGGCCGAAGAGGTTGGTGGGCATGACGGCCAGATACTGGGTCTTGTACTGGCGGTTGTAGCTCCAGCACATCTCAATGCCGGCGATCTTGGCCAGGGCATAGGGGCGGTTGGTGGGCTCGAGTTCGCTGGTGAGCAGGTGTTCTTCCTTCATCGGCTGCGGTGCGAGCTTGGGGTAGATGCAGCTGGAGCCGAGGAACAGCAAGCGCGTGACGTTGTTTTTATACGCGGCGTGGATGATGTTGGTCTGGATGGCGAGGTTGTCGCGGATGAATTCGGCAGGATAGGTGTTGTTGGCATGGATGCCGCCGACTTTGGCCGCTGCCAGGAACACGTAGTCGGGCTTTTCCTCGACAAAGAAGGCTTCAACGGCGGCCTGGTTGGTGAGGTCAAGCTCGGCGTGAGTGCGGGTGACGAAGTTAGCAAAGCCCCGGGCAGCGAGGTTGCGCATGAGGGCGGTGCCGACCAGGCCACGGTGGCCGGCAATATAAATTTTGGATTGTTTAATCATGTTGAAATCGGTTTAAGCAGAAACACCGTGACAAATTCATAGCGCCCCATGGCAACCAGTTCCTGAACCCGCTGCATGTCGATATTCATGTAGTCATGAACAATCCGGTTACGCAGGCCGATGATGGCGTTCCAGGCGGGGAGTTGATCCTGGGGAATGATCCCGTGCCGCGCTAACGCAGCGAAGGCATCGTATGCTGAAACCGGCACGGCTTCGTCTTGCGCCTTGAGGAGTTGCTTGGCTTTACCAATGGCATTCTCGATCAGTATCTGCAAAGCGTGTAGCACCCCACCTTGTTCCAGCGGGCTGAGCGTGAGCCCATCGACAAGACGTTGTTTGGCCAGCGCCAGCATGGCGGACTGTTCGGTTGCGATACGTGCTGTTTCTGCCTGATACAGATCAAGACGCATGGGACTGTTCCCAGTAGAAGTCTTCCAGCTCGCGCCAGGTGCGCGTTAGAAAGTGCGCCCATTCGAGCGTGTCTTCACCCTTTAGCACGCGTCCATTTTCTGCCGCATTGGCGCGCATGGCCAGATTCGCGCGTGGAAGATCAATCAGGTCGATGCGGTCAAGCGTCACGTTTAGTGTTTCCGCGATCCGCCTGCGCAGGGTTTCCTGCTCGCCCACTGTTTGCATCCAGGGCGCAGCGGTTTGCCACTGCAGGGCAATATCCCAATCGCTGTCGGGACGCGCACGATTATCGGCGCGGCTACCAACCAGCACGGCAAAGTCCAGCCCGTCGGTTGCCGCAAGCAAATCCTTAAGCCTATTCAGTGGTTCCCCGGATGCATCCATCCGGGGCGAAGCCACAGTCTCACTCATGGTAATCCATGGCCTTGTAGCCATGCTTCTTCACCAGTTCGTCGCGCTCTGCAGCCTTGAGATCCTCGCGCACCATCTCGGCCACCAGTTCGGCAAAGCTGATCTTCGGGGTCCAGCCGAGTTTGTTCTTGGCTTTGCTGGGGTCGCC
>NCCT01000090.1:2202-15431 GCA_002279795.1 Hydrogenophilales bacterium 12-61-10 | reverse complement strand
GGATTCCGTCAATACGCGTTTTGATCCCGCCAAACAACAGCCAGGGTTTTGCCGATGATCATGAGGTCGAACATGAGCGACTAGTTGCGCATGGTGTAGATGTCGTATTGAACGCGGGCGCGCATTTTGTCGAGGGTTTCGGTTTCGCCGCGCAGGCCGTTGACTTGCGCCCAGCCGGAATCCGGATTTAGCCTTGTGCCGCAGCGTGTAGCCTTTGATGAGCTTGCGGTATTGCTCGTTGTGGGAGACGGCATGCGGGCGCGGGCCGACGACGCTCGTCCACCCCAGTCACAAGCCTGGTCTTCAATCAAGGCGAGCTATCTGGATGCGGCCGCTTTATAGACCGCGTTGCGCTCACGTTTGCCAACCGCAACCACAGTGACAATCAATTGTGTATCCAGCACGTCGTAAACCAGACGGTATCCCATGCTTCTTAGTTTGATTTTATAGCGGCTTTTCTGGCCCGAGAGTTTTGAGGCTGGAACATGTGGGTTCAACAGGCGCTCCGCAAGTTTTTTCTTGAATTGCTCGCGCACAGGTTTATCAAGCCTGCCCCATTCATCGAGTGCATCGGGATGAAACAGCAGGTCATAGATCATCCAGCCGGACTTTCACGTGAGGCCTGCCATCGGACATGCGCGCCTCAGCCAGGGCATTCAGTTCAATGTCCTCCAGCTTTTCCATAAGCGCTTCGTAAGCTTTGACCGGAACGCAATAGAAGGCAGGTTCATTGCGATTCAGGATAACGACCGGAAAACCCTCGCCTGCCGCAACCGTACCCATTGGGTTTCTCTTGAGTTCGGATACGCTGGCGGTGACTTCGGCTAAAACTATGTTCGCCATGATCAATCTCCTTTCAAAAAGTGAAAGGCGCTTTCAAAGACACCTTTAAAGACCTCATTAAAGTGTCTTTATTGGATTCCGTCAATACGCGTTTTGATCCCGCCAAACAACAGCCAGGGTTTTGCCGATGATCATGAGGTCGAACATGAGCGCCCCGTTACGCATGGTGTCGATGTCGTATTGAACGCGGGTGCGCATTTTGTCGAGGGTTTCGGTTTCGCCACGCAGACCGTTGACTTGTCTGATCGTTCAACAAATCTCGACGATTGCCTGCCCCGTCTCCAGCAGATTCATTGCGGCTTGGCCCGCACTTCCAAACACGGCCTGCAACCGGCGGTTGGTGACATTGCCACATGTCACCCATAGCAACTGGGGGGGCTGTCCATAGCGGGACACAAGTTCCACAAAGTCACTATCCTTGCTGATCAAGACAATGCCGGACTGTTGGGCTTTCTGGAATATGTCCCAGTCGGCCGCGTCTCTCAAGCCCAAATCACGTAATGAATGGGCTTCGACACGGAATTCAGCCACCAGCCATTCTGCCAGTTGTGGAGGCAGTTGCGCGTCCACCCAAAATTTCACGCCGCCAGCCGTACGATGTCTGTCCGGCGTGCTGCAAATTGCAGGCACGCCAAAATATCCTCCCGCTCCAAGTCGGGGAAGTCAGCCAGCAATTCTTCCATGCTGACACCTTCGCCCAGCATTTCAAGAACGTCGTTCACGCGGATGCGCATGCCCCTGATACAGGGCCGCCCACCACACTTCCCAGGCTCAATCGTGATCCGATCCAGCAAGCTTGCGTTCATGGCAAATCCTTTTTGTGTTTGATTGGCAATCGTAGCACTGACCGGCGAAACAAGGATAAGGATGGAGATTCAAGATTCAAGCAGGCTAGACCGGCCGCGCCGGGTTTGTTTTTCCTTGCAACTTGTATCTTGAATCTTGCAACTCAGTAGGCGTTCTGATCCCGCCACACGACAGCCAGCGTCTTGCCGATGATCATGAGGTCGAACATGAGCGACCAGTTGCGCATGTAGTCGATGTCGTACTGGACGCGGGCACGCATTTTGTCGAGGGTTTCGGTTTCGCCGCGCAGGCCGTTGACTTGCGCCCAGCCGGTAATGCCGGGCTTGACCTTGTGGCGCAGCATGTAGCCCTTGATCAGCTTGCGGTATTGCTCGTTGTGGGAGACGGCGTGCGGGCGCGGGCCGACGACGCTCATGCGGCCTTGCAGCACATTGATGAACTGCGGCAGTTCGTCGAGCGAGGTGCGGCGGATGAAGCGGCCAAAAGGCGTAATGCGCGGATCTTCGCGGCCGGCCTGCTGGATGACGCCGGCCTCGGCATGGGCGCGCATGGAGCGGAATTTGTAGATGAGGATTTCGTGGCCGTCGAGGCCGTAGCGGCGCTGCTTGAAGATGATGGGGCCGGGCGAGGACAGCTTGACACCCAGCGCAAGGATGAGTAGCAGCGGCCAGATCATCAGCAGGATGAGGCTGGCGATGACCAGATCGCTGAGGCGCTTGCCGATGCCGCTGACGCCGAGGGTGGGGGTTTCGGTGAGCGCGACGACGGGCATGCCGTGGATGTGGTCGACCCGCGCCTGGATGAGGTCGGAGACGAAAATATCCGGGACGAAGTAGACCGAGGTGGTGGTGTCGCGCAGGGCGTCAAGCAGCCCCAGCGTGCGCGGTTGCGCGGCCATGGGCAGGGTGATGTAGACGAGGTCGATGCCGTTGCGGTTGACGTATTCTGGGATGTCGGGAAGTTTCCCGAGCAGGTTTTTGGGGTCGGTCAGGTCGGTGCGATCGATGGTGCGGTCGTCAAAAAACCCGATCACATCGACGCCCAGCGAGCTGTCATCGACAAAACGACCGCGTAATTCGGTGCCCAGGCTCCCCGCGCCCACGATGATGGCGCGCCGGCGGCCGCCTTCGAGCAGCAGCAGGCGCGGCAGCAGCTTGCGGGTGATGCGGTGGGCGACATACATGGCGACAGGCGTCGCCAGCATCCACGCCATCACCAGATTGGGCGGGAAAAAATCGAGATAACCGGTGGAATACCCGAACAGCAGAATCAGCCCAGACAGAAAAAACCAGGGCATGACGGACTCGTTCCAGAAGGCGCGCAAGGTGACTTCAGGCCATTTACCGGGGAAGGTCAGGGTAAAGACGACAAGCGCCAGGATGGGATACGGCCCCTTGAAGGGCTCGTCGAAATACACCGCGCAGCCAATCAGCACCAGCACAGCCACAAACGGGTCGAGCAGGATTTTGGTCAGAGATACAACGGAAAGCTGCTGCCGGAACAGCCACTGGTTGTGGTTTGGCATGACTTCACAGGCATCGTTACGATGCGGTTTCCCCCGTCTGCTCGTTGGCAGGCTTGTAATTGATTAGCGTCTCCCCAGCCAGACTGGGTCATGACGGCTTGTGCATTATCCAACAAACATTGTGAATTTTGATAGATCGCTGGAAGCCGGGTCCGCCGCGTGCCCGACTGACGGCATGTCTTCCGGGTGGCCGCTGGCCAAAAACGGCAAAGCGTCCTGACAAGTTCATTTTATCGTCCGGCCAGGTGGCCATTCACAGTCACCCAAGCGCCCCGCGCCACGCTGCCCGCTCCGCCCCCATGCTATTCTGTGCGCCATTTTTGGGAGCATGGCTTGATTAAAATTCTGCTGCTGATTGCGGTTGGTTTTGTGGTGTGGGCGCTGTTTCGCTCCTACCTGCGATCTTTGAACAAACCCCCCACTTCGACCCACGAAACAGTGGTCGAGGACATGGTGAAGTGCGCGCATTGCGGGGTCAACCTGCCGCGCAGCGAAGCAATCTATAGCGGCGGCGAGTTGTTCTGCTGTCCCGAGCACCAAAAACTCGGCAAAAAATGACGGCTGAAGCGGCATCCCGGCCGCGGCAAGCTACTCAGGGTTATTACGCATCGCACTGGCGCAGTCTCGACTATTTCAATCTTTACCGCCTGACCCTGGCGATGGCGCTGGTCTTCACCAGCTTGCTGTTCGGCACTTCGGACTTGTTCGCAGAAGGCTCGGGCGAAGTGTTTCGGGCGTATGCCTACGCGTATCTGGTGGCCGCCGCCCTGTTTGTGCTGGGCATCCGCGCGCGCTGGCCGGGATTTCAGGTTCAGCTCACCGCGCATATTTTTGCTGACATTCTTTTTACCATGCTGTTGATGGGCACCAGTCCGCGTCTGGCAGACGGCATGGGCTTGCTGCTGGTGGTGTCGATCGCGTCGGGCGGACTGGTCGGCAGCGGCCGGCTGACCTTGCTGTATGCATCCATCGCGTCGATTGCCCTGTTGCTGCAACATGGATTGAGCGTGCTGGGTAACAGTTCGGGAAGCAGTTCCTATTTTCAGGTCGGCCTGCTCTGCATCGGCTATTTCGCCATTGGCTGGCTTGCGCACACGCTGACCCAGCGAGCGCTGCGCTCGGAAACGCTGGCGCAGCAACAGGGTGAAGAGCTGGCGCTGCTGAACCGCATCAACGCGCTGGCGATCGAAAACTCGCCCGATGGCCTGCTGGCCGTGCGCGGCGATGGCGTGGTGCGTCATGCCAGTCCGCGCGCGCTGGCGTTGCTGGGCGTAAGCGTGCCGGTGGTGCCGGGCATCACGCGGCTGGAAACCTGCGCGCCCGAGCTGGCGCAACTGGCGCGGCAGCTGTCGCCCCATGTCACGCCCACCCTGAACGCGCCGAACGGCCCCTTGCGGGTGCGCTGCATTCCGCTGGCCACGGCGGATGGCAGCCGGGTGCTGGTGCTGGAAGACCAAAGCCAGGCCGCGCAAGCCGCGCAACGGCTCAAGCTGGCGGCGCTGGGACGGCTGACCGCCAATATCGCGCACGAAATCCGCAATCCGCTTTCCGCCATAAGCCATGCGGCACAGTTGTTGAGCGAGGAGTCGCACGATGCGACCCAGACCAAGCTGACCGGCATTATCGAAAACAATGCACGGCGACTCGACCGGCTGGTGGAAGAGGTGCTGACGCTCAACCGCCGCGACCGCCTGAATCCGACCCTCATCAACAAGCAGACGCTTGCGCCGTTGATCACCGAGCTGCTCCATGCAGAAAACATTCCGCAAGACGTCGTCGTCGTCAATCTGCCCGAGCGCCTGCATTTTCAGTTCGATCCCGATCACTTGCGGCAGATCCTGTGGAATCTGCTGCGCAACGCCTGGCAGGTTTGCAGTAAAAAGGCCGGCAGCATCCAGATTCGCATGCAAAAGCAGGGCGATCAGGTGCAGCTCGACATTCTGGACGACGGCCCCGGCGTATCGACCGAACACCAGGGCAAGCTGTTCGAGCGCTGGGCCTGTTTCTCGCCCGCGAACTGGCCGAGGCGAATCATGCGGAACTGGCTTATGTGCCAGGCGTACGGGGCGCGCATTTCCGCCTCGGTTTGTACGGGAGTGAATAAACATGGCACATAGCCCACGCATCCTGCTGGTGGACGACGAACCCGATCTGCTCGACCTGATGGAGCTCACGCTCGTCAAGATGGGGTTGGAGACCGACCGCGCGACCAGCGTGGCCGAGGCGCGCGCGCAACTGGCGCGCAACGCGTACGACCTCTGCCTGACCGACATGCGGCTGCCCGATGGCGAAGGACTGGAGGTCGTGGCCCTGGCCAGCGCCCTGCCCTTGCCGGTGCCGGTGGCGGTCATTACCGCATTCGGCAACGCCGGCAATGCCGTGGCGGCGCTCAAGGCGGGCGCCTTCGATTATCTGGCCAAGCCAGTGGCGCTCGACCAGCTGCGGGCCTTGATCAAATCCGCCCTCAAAATACCCGGAGGCCCGCAGGCCGACGACCCGGCACGCGACCTGATCGGCGAGTCCGCCGCGATGCAGGACATCCGCGCGCGTATCGCCAAGCTGGCGCGCACCCAGGCACCGGTGCATATCGCGGGCGAATCCGGCAGCGGCAAGGAACTCGCGGCGCGGCTGATCCATCGGCTCGGCAGCCGCATGGAACAACCGTTTGTCGCGGTCAATTGCGGCGCGATTCCTGAAACGCTGATGGAAAGCGAATTCTTCGGCTACCGCAAAGGTGCATTCACCGGCGCCGACGCCGACCGCAACGGGTTTTTCCAGGCAGCGGACGGCGGCACGCTGTTTCTCGACGAAGTGGCCGACCTGCCGCTGTCGATGCAAGTGAAGCTGCTGCGCGTGCTGCAGGAAAAGAAAGTGCGCAAGGTTGGCGCCACGGCCGAAGAGGCCATCGACGTGCGCATCGTCAGCGCCACCCATCAAAGCCTGGCCGCGCTGGTGGAGGCCGGGCGCTTTCGCCAGGATCTGTACTACCGCCTCAATGTCATCGACCTCATGATGCCCAGCCTGCGCGAACGTGTCGAAGACATCCCCGAGATGGCGCGCTTTCTGCTCGCCAAGCTGGGCGGCGCCGACGTCAAACTCGACCGCGAGGCCGAAAAGGCACTCCGCGCCTATGCTTTCCCCGGTAACGTGCGCGAGCTGGAAAACACGCTGGAACGCGCTCTGGCCCTGTGCGACAACCAGCACATCCAGGCGGCCGACCTCAATCTCGCGCCTGCGCTGCCTGCCAGCCACGCTGCGCCCGGCAGCAAATATCCCCTGCAGGACTACCTCGACCAGATGGAGCGCACCGCTATCCTCGAAGCACTGGAGCAAACCCGCTTCAACAAAACCGCCGCCGCCCGCGTGCTCGGTGTCACCTTTCGCAGCCTGCGCTACCGGCTGGAACGGCTAGGAATCGAATAGCTGGAAATGAAAAACCCGCATTCTTATAAGATGCGGGCGAAGTCCAATACCCACCGGGCGAAAAAACCCCTGGCACGTGGTTGCATGGAACCAGTAGACGCAAAAAGACCACCCGTTAAGGTGGCCTAAGTGCTTGATTATATTGGTGCGCTTGTCTGACTCGAATAACAAGCTACAAGCCACGTCTTTTCTCAATCTATAGATTTACAATTTGCAAAATACCGCCATAACTACCGCCAAAACTTTTTGGTGCCCTTGTAGTTACCTGTTTTCAGGATGAGCCATGATCCTCACCCGATTCACACTGCCCAAAACTACCTCGCGCGTATTGCTCACATAACCTGTTTCTGTGGCTATGGATTGAGCTGTACCGACTTCTCGATGCGCTGGCCGCGACGTATGAGAGCAAGCGCAATCAATTTACCTCGACGTTCGCTGAGTAGTTCATTGAATACCTTAGCGCCCGGAACGGCCACGCCGTCAATGGTTGTGATCACATCACCGACAAGCATATCAGCGTTGAACGCTGGCGTTCCATCGACAACGAGTCGAACTGCCGCGCCTCTGTCTGTCTGAAGTTCCTGACGCTCCGCGTCATTCAAATCTCGCGTGACAAGCCCTAGATCGAATCGTTGTTTGACGAAGTAGACTGCGCCGTAATCAGACCTGTTTAGGGTCATGGGTATGTAATTGGTAGTGGTGCCGTAGGTAGTGGTGGTTCCGCTTCCATAAGCTGTTGCTGAACCTCCATATCCGTAAGCAGTTGCGGTACCGGTGGAATATGAGGTCGTCGTCGTTGGGGTCGTGATTGGAACGCTTGATGTGACAGTTCCGGTGTACTGTGGATTAAGTATAAGGACAAGGTCAGCACCAACATCTTGCGCTTGCCTAACTGCCGAGTCTTCAGACACTGGGCGCCCGCTGTTGAACATTGAATTGCCAATGATGGCGTAGCCGCGCTTCCAGTATGCGTCCTGGGTTTCTTGGCTGTTGCCGGGTTGTGCGCGCTCCACGGCCGGGATCGGCGGTGGCGGTGCGGCGCGCTTTGCCGCCACGGCCTCAGGAGTCGCTCCTTGCGCCTGCTTGTAAAATGCCTGGTAGCCGTTGGCACATCCGCTCAGCAGTATTGCCAGAGCTACGGCGAGAATCGGAGTAGAACAAAGTTTTCTCAAGTTAATCCCCTATTTTTGTTGTTCAAAGAGCTTAGCACGATGGCTGGGGGGGCGAGTCTCGTGATCGACCGAAACGGGTCTAAGCAGGAATTTTTACAATTCCGCCTGCACCTTTCCATGTTCCCGTATTACCCTTGCCAGTTCCCGCATCTGTTCACGCCATCCGCCCTTGAAGGCATTTTGCGAAACGGTCGATTTACCCTCGATTGTTTTCGGCCCGGTCGATTTCGCCCACGGCTGCCATTGCCTTATCAGCTCCGATTGCCGCGCCTGCCGTTCCGGTGTCCAGCCATTCGCCATGCTGTGCCTCCAATAGTTTGCTTTGCTGGCTTTCGCTTTCCAGCGCACGCGATGGTGCCCCGTTGTTAATCTGTTGGTGCCCGTTCGCAATGTTGGCTTGCTTGGCAAATATCACGGGTGGGTTCTTGATTGCCGCCAGCGTTTCCAGCGTCGCCCGGCATTGGTTTTGCGCCCGTAATGCCATCCGCATGTTGACCTCGAATGCGGGTGCCAGGTCACAACTCATGCCGCGTTCAGCAAGCCTTGCAAACAGGCTTTGCAGCGCCGTCGCCTGATTCATCAGCATGGCCTCGGCTTGCGACAGATCGCCGCGATTAACTGCCGATGCCTGGTCGCGTAATTGATCCATCAAGGCGGGAACGTCGATGCTGTCCCAGACGCCGTCTTTTTTCTCCGCCCCTCTGATTACCCGAAGTGCTGCCATTTCAGGTGCGGACACCACAGCCGTCATTTTTCGCGCTGCCATTTCATCGCTGTCGCCTTGTTCACGCACAACTTGCACGGCCTTGCGCGGGTATTCCTTGGTTTCAGGTGTCGCTGTTTTCTTCGATTTGCTTGCCATCGTTTAGCCTCACGGTTGAAACTTCCCGTCACCACGCGCGTGTGCAGCGGGCTTTTTCCGGGTTAGCGTTGGAACAATTCTTAATGCACGGTCTAGCCCGTGATGGCTGGCGAGTTTTCCCATGCCCTCCCCCTATCCCATCCTGCCGAGCATCAAACAAATTGCAGGTAGGGATTGGTAATACATACATTGTTACCGGCTGGCGGGACAGTGAACCCACCCAATACCCCCGTTTTCGTACCTGCTCACGGTACAGCAAGGGCTTCACCTGTACCGGCTGGCGGGAGTGGACTGTACCGGCTGCGGGTATTGCCTTTACCGTTTGGCGGGCTGGTGGGCGCGTTTTGTTTGGCAATTGGCAAGGTGTCCATAAATCCCCATGCGCCGGGGTGATAGTCCTTCCCCTGAATTTCCAGCCCGACGAAGTTCGAGATTTTTAGCCAAGTCACCGCATACCGCGAAGCGCCAATATTCAGCCCCCCCTGCCGTGTCTGAATCAACAAGCCGCGTTGTATGAGTTCAGCCCGTGCCCGCTGGATCACGTCGCGCGATTTCCAGCCCCGGCCTTGCAGCCATGAAAACGACAGTTGCAAGTGACCGTTATTTTTCCCGCTGTGCTGACGCATCAACTCAAACAGCAGGGACTTGGTCGGATAGCTCGCGCCCTTGAACGCGTTGCCATCCATAACCGCGTGAGGAATCGCTCCGTATAGGCCGCTGATCGCCTCGACAGGGCGCTTCTGTTTTTTCTCGGCCATGGTTTAACCATCCACCAGCCGGGACAGATAGCAGTACACGCCCCACAGCTCAATTAAAGACAAGGCGGCAAGGTCGGCACCTATGCCAAGGTGAGAAAACCGCTCACAGAGCGATTGCAGGTGTTCCAGCCAGTCGCCATTCATGGCGCGGCCTTTCTCAACACATAGCGCGCGATGCGATGCTTGCGCCCGCACTCGGTTTCGCCTTGTGTCCAAATCGTCGCAATGTCATACCCCATCGCGCGCAACTCGAACACACGCGCAGCGGGCATCAAAATATCCAGATCGCGCCGGGCTTCAATCGTCGTCAGTGAATGCCGTTTCTCGAACGCCGCCAGCAGGTGCAAGCGTTGAGTGTGAGTGGAGTTGTCGTTATGATTGCCGTGTGTGTTTTGGGCTGCCTGCGGGTGGCCTTTTTCTTTTTCCATGGTCGGCTCCGCTCAGGCTGCCAGTTTGGAAAGTGCCGCACGGACTTCGCCAACACGCCAGCGGGTAGTCCCTTCACCCAGGCGGTGTGGTTTTGGTAGCCGTCCAGATTTCGACCAGCGCCATATCGTCGTCAGGCTGGTTTCGAGTGCGGCTGCAAGCGTGTTACAGGAAATGAAGCCGGAGTCCGGCAAGGTGTCGAGGTTGGGAGCGATTTGATTCGCCATGCTATTTCCTTCCTTGGAAAGGCAGCCAAGCGCACAAAGAGGCTTGGCAGTGCATGGCGTGAATATTCCATTTCGGCTGCCGAAGAAAAACGGAAAGGGGTTTTCCTTTAAGGGTGTCGATCCTCGGAAACCCTCGCCAATTCTGGTGCGATGGGTGTCACTATTCTTCTGG
Organism: Hydrogenophilales bacterium 12-61-10; assembly: GCA_002279795.1. Taxonomy (GTDB): domain Bacteria; phylum Pseudomonadota; class Gammaproteobacteria; order Burkholderiales; family Thiobacillaceae; genus Thiobacillus. The sequence goes on along the minus strand of NCCT01000090.1, from coordinate 5,216 downwards.
CTTGCGCCCGGTTGGCACCCATTCAGGACGAATGATCGACGACGCGCTGTTGGCTAGTGTTGAGGAAAAACCCTGTTTCTCCAGCCAAGCCGATACTTTCGCATTGGTGGGATGGGTTCCTCGGTCTTTGCGGTCAACGTTAGTCCAAAACCTAGCTGCCGCCTGATTCATTAGCGCCAGTTTGTCGGAAACATGCTCTCGGCCGGGACTGGACGGCAATTCCGCGATTGTTCCCGCTGCTGGTGTCTCACCTCGTTTCAAGATGCGCTCAATATCGGCACGTTTTACAAAGACAGCATCTCTCGTAACGTGCAAATCGCTTTCAGATAGGCCACCCCCTTCTATCGCCCAGCCCGCCTGGGGTATCCAGTAGCTACCGTTCGGGCCTTCCTGCTCTGAAAGATTTGATGCGCGTGCTGTCGTTGTTTCTCCCTTTAGTAGTTCAGCGGCCTCACTTATTCCCAAAGGGATATACATGAAGTGCTTGATGGATAAATCCTCAATTACCCAATGTGAAGGAGGCTCATCCGCTTGCGGATCATTGATGTCATCGTGAAAGCCATACTCAGCCATCACCATTTGATTCAGCAGCCAGTGCAGGCGAATACGGCTTTCTGTAGCGGCGATCAGTAAAGTGTCAGCGTCAGCACCAAGCATCTCGGCGGCTTTGCTCAACCGGATGTAAGTTGATTCAATCATGTCACGCCCTTTCGCACCTCCTTGTTTTTGGAGCCGCACCAGCCGAGTAAGGGAACCCGGTTTTCGCCCCGTCGGGCTAGGCGCAGCAAACTCGTTATGTGCTTCGATGTAATCAGGCGGCGGTTTTCCTGTCCAGCCGATCCCGTGTCAGTTTCACCGTCGCCGTGAAACCTATCGCCTGTGCGTAACGTGAAAGCGTGCGCAGCGACGGCAGCGTTCGGCCGCTTTCCATTCGGGCGATGACGGATTGCTTGGTGCCCATGCGCTCGGCGACTTCGATCTGCGTCAGCCCGGCCTTCAGGCGGGCGGCGATGAGTTCGTGCGCGATGGAAAATTCGTCTTCCAGTGCTGCATAAGATTCGCGGGTAGCCTTGTCCTTCAACAGCCCGGCTTTGACTTCCGACAGGGTTTTCATAGTTCCAACTCCTTCAAGCGCGCCAGCGCGGTTTCAATCGCCCGCCGGGGTGTGGCCTGGGTTTTCTTTACAAACACATGCAGCACCACCAGCCGCTGCCCTTTAGCCGCCACATACACAGCCCGCGCGATACCGTCCTTGCCGCTCATGCGTATTTCCCACAGTTTGCTTGCCAGCGGGCGAACATGGGGCAGCCCTACTTTTTGCGGGCCGAATGCTTCCAGCAGTTCGGCCACGCGCAGGAAACGCGCCTTCAAGTCCGACGGCAGCAACGCCAGTTCCTTTTCCGCTGCTTCGATCAGGTGAACTTGCCAAGTCATGATTATATCTTTTTTGCTATACGTCAAGCTGTCCGGCCATGGAGGGGTATCACTTCCCCGCCCGTTTCCAGCGCGTCGCAGGTATCAGCCCATTGCTGCATCATCTTGCGCCGCTCGGGCAGGTGTTGGCTTCGAGCGTAGGCCGCCACGGTGCCGCTGGCTTCCTTGTGGTCTAGCTGGCGTTCCATCGCTTCCACACTCCAACCCTGCTCACTCAGGATTGAACGCGCCGACGCACGGAAGCCATGCACGCACTGGCGACCTTGGTAGCCTAGATTGTTCAACAGCTTGCCGACGGTGTTTTCGGATATGACTTCGGCTTCGCCGTAGCCCTTGGACTTGGGAAACAGAAATGGGGTGTGTCCGGTCAGCAAGCGCAGTTCTTCCAGCAACTCAAGCGCCTGTCGTGACAATGGAACGGTGTGCGCTGGCAGTGTCTTGCCGACCTTCATGCGATGCGCTGGCACTTTCCATTCCCGCGCCTCAACGTCTATTTCCTCCCAGCGTGCAAAGCGAAACTCTTGCGCCCGCACCATCGTCAGCATGGCGAAATAGGCCGCATACCGTGTGACAGGCTCAAAGCCGGTGGCTTCCCGCAGATCGCGCAGGAACGCGCCAAACTCGCGTCGTTCGGTAATGGCTGGCCGGTGGGTGGTGGCGGGCTTTTGCATTGCTCCCAGCAGGTGCGCAGCCGGGTTGTCTTCCGCCCTGCCAGTAGCCACGGCATAACGGAATACCTGCCCGCACATTTCCCGCAAGCGGGTGGCGGTGTAGGCGATGCCCTTGGACTCAATCTTGCGCAGCATCGCCAGCAGGTGTGCCGCCTTTACGCTGGCGACAGGCAAGTGCCCCACCTCGGGGAATGCATAGGCTTGCAGGTGGGTCATGGCTTTGTCGGCTGTCACCTTCGCCCACGACTTCGACTTGCCAGCGTGCCATTCACGTGCGACGGCCTCAAAACTGTTTGCACTGGCGGCCATATCGGCCAGCTTGCGATGCTTGCGCGCTTCGCTTGGGTCTGTGCCATCCGCCAGCAGGGTGCGGGCTTCGTCGCGCTTCTCACGGGCGCGGGCAAGGCTCACGTCTGGATAGACCCCCAGCGCCAGGGTCTTGCGCTTGCCATCATGGCGGTAATCCATCCGCCAATACTTGCCGGCAGCATTCACCAGCAGATACAGCCCCTTTTCATCGGTCATCTTGTAGGGCTTGTCGGCTGGCTTGGCTTTCTTTGCTGCCTGGTCGGATAGCGGCATGGCAGTTACCTTTCACGGGTTTTGGCGGTAGGCGATTTGACGGCATGTCACATACCGCCCCTACGTACCGCCAGATAGGCGGTATTTTCATGCTATGCCATGTTGCGACGTGAAACAACAAAAAACCCGCAATCCATTGCTAGATGCGGGTTTCTGTTACTTCGTGATGCTGGGTGAAACGTATTAGTGGTGCCGCTTGTCGGAATTGAACTGACGACCTACCGCTTACAAGGCGGTTGCTCTACCCCTGAGCTAAAGCGGCGCGGGCGAGATTATAACGACCCCGCACGCAAGTTGAAGAATTACTTGACGACTTTAAGCGAGGGT
>NCCT01000090.1:0-2154 GCA_002279795.1 Hydrogenophilales bacterium 12-61-10 | reverse complement strand
CCTGATCGGGCGGTGGCGGAACGGCATCGACAGGCTCGAAATGCAGCCCCTGGCCGTTTTCGCGCGCAAAAATAGCCGCCACCCGTTCAACCGGGATGGAAATCTCATGGGAAACGCCGCCAAAACGCGCGGAAAACTGAATCCAGTCGTTGTCCAGCATGAGGTTGCGGGTGGCGCCTGCACTGACATTCAGCACGATCTGGCCATCCTTCACAAACCCCATCGGCACGCGGGTGTGCGCATCCACCGAAACCAGAAGTTGCGGTGTGTAACCCGAATCCGTGCACCATTCATAGAGGGCACGAATCAGATAAGGCTTGGTTGAAAGGTCGGCCACACGCTGCCCCCGGTCGGTTTTACTTGCGCAGCGCTTTTTCGGTCGGCGTCAGCGCGCTGATGAAAGCAGGGCGGCTGAACAGACGCTCGCGGTATTTAAGCACCGGCGCGGCAACCTTGGGCAGTTCGATGCCGTAATGCTCAAGACGCCACAACAGCGGCGCAATGGCCACGTCCAGCATGGAGAACTCGTCGTTCATCAGGTACTTCTGCTTGGTGAGGATGGGCGACAGCTGCGACAGGCTGTCACGAATCTCCACGCGCGCCTTGTCGGATGCCTTGCCGAGCGAATGCTGCAGAGTGTCGACGTGGGTGAACAGGTCATGCTCGAAGTTGAACAGCACCAGTCGCGCGCGGGCACGCATGACGGGATCAGGCGGCATCAGCTGTGGGTGGGGAAAACGTTCGTCAATGTATTCATTGATGATGTTGGACTCGGTCAGAATCAGATCGCGTTCGACCAGCACCGGCGTTTTACCGCTGGGACTGATGCTTGCGATCTCTTCTGGCTTGTTGTGCATGTCCACATCGATGACTTCAAAGTCCATGTCTTTTTCAAACAGGACGATGCGGCAGCGGTGGCTGTAAGGGCAAGTGCTGCCTGAGTACAAGGTCATCATGGCGGGGTTCCCTAATTGTGATATTGCGTGTGTTTGATGCTTTAAACGTCAACAGCCGGACACAGTCCGGCTGTTGACTAACGAGCAAGCGGGATCAGTGAATGTCTTTCCAGAACTCTTTCTTCAGGTAGTAGGCCACCACGAAGAAGATTCCCAGAAACACCAGAACAATGATGCCCAGCTTTTTACGCTGAAGCTGCGCAGGCTCGCCCATCCAGACCAGGTAATTGACCAGATCACCGACCTGGGCATCGTACTCGGCCAAGGTAACTGTGCCGGGCTTGATCAATTCGAAGCGATCGAAGGCATGCGTTTCTTTGCCTTCATGATCGACAACCGTCTTGAAGTGCGCAATCTGTTCACCCTGCAGGCTCCACATCACGTGCGGCATGCCGACCTTGTCGAACACGGTGTTGTTCCAGCCGGTAGCGCGGCTATCGTCGCGGTAAAAGCTGCGCAGATAGGTATACAACCAGTCTGCTCCCCGCGAACGGGAAATCACGCTGAGATCGGGGGGCGCAGCACCAAACCAGGCCTTGGCTTCTGCCTTGGGCATGCTGATCTTCATCAACTCGCCCGGCTTTTCGCTGGCAAACAGCAGGTTCTCCTTGATCTGGTCTTCGCTCAGGCCGATGTCCTGCAAGCGCGAGTAACGCATGGCGCTGGCGCTGTGACAGTTAAGACAGTAGTTGACGAACATGCGTGCGCCACGCTGCAACGAATCCTGATCAGCCAGGTTGACCGGGGCTTTATCGAGATGAGGACCCGCGCCCGATGCAAAAGCCAGAACGGGAGCCGCCGCCAGCAATAAAAGAAAGTTCTTCAAGCGTTTCATTTAGCCAGTCACCCTTTCTGGTTCCGGTTTGGTTTTATCAATCGAGGTATACCAGGGCATCAGCAGGAAAAACAGGAAGTAAATCACTGAGAATACCTGGGCAAAAATCGTCGCCACCGGAGTGGACGGCAGCAGGCCAAGATAGCCCAAGCCGATAAAGGAGATGATGAACAACGCCAGTGCGACTTTGTAAATCGGACCACGATAGCGGATCGACTTGACCTTGCTGCGGTCCAGCCACGGCAGGAAGAACATCAGCACGATCGACATGCCCATTGCCACCACGCCGGGGAACTGCGAGCCAAACAGCGGCGGCACCGCACGCAGAATCGCGTAGAACGGGGTGAAGTACCACAACGGCGC
>NCCT01000004.1 GCA_002279795.1 Hydrogenophilales bacterium 12-61-10 | reverse complement strand
GACCGCAATCCTCGTGGTCGTGATCATCGTGCGAGTGACCGTGATCATGGCCTTCGCAGCCCGCGTCCTCGGCTCCCATGGTCAGCAGATTGAAGAGGCCCAGCACGGCGAGACCGATGCCGGACACGAGCACCATGGGGCGGAAGATGCCGTCCGGCGGCAGGTAGTTCGTCAGACGACCGCTGATGTAGAAGTACAGCATCACGCCGCCCCAGAGCAAGAGCATGGCGACACTGAGAAGATGAACGAGGGTGCGGGTTCCACTCATGGCGATTTAGGGTTTGATGGATAGATGTTGAACCAAGCTCATCCATGGCCCGGAGAGCAGGCCGATGAGGATGAAAAGTCCGATCAGGAAAGATACGACCACCTTGCGCTGGAAGACGCTGGAGTACATGAACAGGAGCTTGATGTCCATCATCGGTCCGAAGACTAGGAATGCCAGCTTGGCGGCCATGGAGAAAGCGGTCATCGGCGCGGCGATGAAGGCGTCCGAGGTGCTGCAGAGGGAGAGCACGATGGCCAGCCCCATGAGCGAAGGGATGGCCAGCCAGTCGTTGCCCGCCACGGTGTTCAACAGGGACTGGTTGATCTGCGTATTGAAAACTGAGGTGATCACCACGCCGATGGCGAAATACATCGCTGTGTCGAGGAAATCGCGCATGGAACTACGCATGGCATGCACCAGTTTGCCATTGAAGCTGGCGGCAGGCGCGTGGACATGATCGTCAGCAGCCGCATCAGTATTGGCGATCTTGTTGGCGATGCTGGCACGCAGCACCTGGCCCGGTTTGAAGCGCAGCACGACGAGACCGACGATCACCGCCACGAGGTAGCCGAGCGAAAGACGTGCGATCGTCATCGTCGCATTGCCCGCTGTGGCCCAGGTCAGGCCCTGGAACTCCTTGAACGCCGTCAGTGTGCTGATAGCCACGATGGGGTTCATAATCGGTGCCGAAAGCATGTACGTCACCGCACAGGACAGAGGCAGGCCCTTTTGCACCAGACGCCGGATCACCGGCACCACCGCGCACTCGCACACCGGAAACACCAGCCCGAGGAATCCCGCGATCAGCGTCGCCAGCACCTTGTTCTTCGGGAGCACCCGGTCCAGCAGCTTGGCTGGTAGGAAGGCATCAATAATTCCGGAAAAAATCGTACCGATGAGAATGTAGGGAGCGCCTTCGAAGACAATACTCAGGAAGGCCATGAGGATGTCCCCCATGCGGCTGGGTGCGGGCAGATCGGCTAGAAAAATCATGTGGTTGGTGTAGAAATGTCTAAACGCGACGAGAAGGCGGGTTCAAGCGGGAAAGAACGGGGAAGTGGAATGTGGAATGACGAATGCGGAATGTCGAATGACGAATACGTAGCCGGCGCTGCGATAAAAGGAACGGAGGGACATCGGAATTCAGAAATGAGATTGCCTTTGGGTGGCGGTTATGGTGGAATGGTGCATGAATGAGCGTTCGAAACAGCGCTGGGGGGGCTGCAATGGGGAATTTGATTTGAGCAAGCTGTTTGACGGACCGCCACCACCGATCCTCGACATCGAGCAAAAATAGAGCCGCATTGTGCCTGCCTTGCGCATCCGTGAGCAGGATTTGCGATGGCCTATGAGGATGGGGTGCAGGTACGTTGATGAGGTAACGCGCACCAACTCCAACTCGACTCCATCCATGAAAACGCTTCTCGCTCCTTTGCTGCTTAGTCTAGCCATGACCGCCACCGTATTCGCCGCTTGGCCCATCAATGATGAATGCCCGGTGGACCACAAAGCCTCGCGTCCGATCTATCGGGTGAAGACGGATGAAGGCTTTGTTTCCTTCTGCTGTGTGGACTGCATGCAAAAATTCGCCAAATCTCCCGGCTCCTACCCGGTGAAGAAAAAGGACGTGTCGAAATAAGCGGCTGGCAGTTTCCAGGAGGATTGAACTCCGCACGGGCGTTGCGTCTCTGCGTGAACGTTCTTCCAACGGCGTGCCTCAAAATCTATGCGCTTTTAGCCTGCGTCCACGTCAGGCATTGAAGTGCTGTACGTTTCTGGGCCAAGGACCAACCAACGAATCCCTTCCATGAGATGAGAAACTCATGGCCTCAGGTTTCAAATTGTGAAAGGCACGTGCAAGGTGCCGCAGAGGTAATTAGAAAGATGCTTGCATCAAAAACGTCTGGTTTCCCTGATCCACGGATATTTTGCTGGCAAAAGAGTGCCTGCACCGGACAATTCATGGTCCTTGCAGCTCACACCCAACCAAAATCATGCGTCCCTTGGATTGCCTCCCCAGTTTCCTCCGGTTGATTGCTTTTTCAGGAGGCTTGCTGGCTGCCGATTGGGTGGAGGCGGCGGTCTATGATGTCGGTTCGCCCAAGGGGTTTGCTGACATCGGGTCGGTGCCTTGGGAGAAATTGGCTGCCGGGGATGTGGTGCGCATTCACTGGCGGGCACAACCCTACCATGAAAAGTGGGTGCTGAGCTGTCGCGGCACCGAGGCAAAGCCGATCATCATAAGTGGCGTGCCTGGACCGGAAGGGCAACTGCCGGTGATCGACGGTCAGGATGCAACGACGCATGCGCAGTTGAACTACTGGGGCCAGGAGCGCGGCGTCGTGAAGATTGGCGGCTCCAATGCGACGGCTGTGGCAATTCCCGGGCACCTTGTTTTGGAGAACCTAGACATTCGCGGTGGCAGGGCTCCCTTCACTTTCAAAGGCCGACGTGGGGTCACCGCCTACAGCAAGGATGCCGCCAGTGTGCATGTGGAGATCGTGGACCATTTGGTGCTGCGCAACCTTGTTTTGCATGACAGCAGCAACGGTCTCATGGTCAGCGCGAAATCTAAGAGTGTGCGGGTGGAGCGCTGCCACCTCTACGACAATGGCAATCCGGGTACCATCACCGAGCATAATGCTTATACGGAGTGCGATGGCATCGTCTTTGAGGGGAATCACTTTGGACCGCTGCGGGAAGGATGTGCTGGGAACAATCTCAAAGACCGCTCCGCAGGGCTGGTTGTATCCTATAACTGGATCGAGGGCGGCAACCGACAGCTTGATCTGGTGGATGCCACCGGAAACCCCGTGCTCAACGCTTCCCCGGCCTACCGCCAGACCCATGTCTATGGGAATGTGATCATCGAGCGCGAGGGGGACGGAAACAATCAGATCGTTCACTATGGCGGCGACAGCGGGAAGACCGCCGGGTATCGCAAAGGCGTCCTTTACTTCTACCACAACACAGTTGTCTCCACGCGAAGCCAGCCCATTGCGCTGTTTCGTTTGTCTTCGGAAGAGGAGACGGTAGAGTGTTTTAGCAACGTCCTGCACGCATCTTCAAAAGGAAAATTCCTGTCCCTGATGTGCAAGTTGGGTCTGCTGAAACTCGGCAAAAACTGGCTCACCCAGGGCTGGGTGCCCAGTGTGGACGAGTTCACTGGGAAAATTGAAACGCTGGCTGCTTCCGAACAGGGGGCTGATCCAGGCTTTGTGTCATTGAAAGATCAGGATTTCACCCTTGCTTCGATGTCGCCTTGCTTTGGTGCCGCTTCTGATCTGCCTGCAGGACTGCCTACAGTGCTGCGGCGTTATATTCGCCATCAGCAGATGGAGGATCTGCCTGCAGAGGGACAGCGCAATCTGGGAGCCCAGTGAAAGCATTGCTTGCCTCGCGTCCCATGTGCCTCCGCTTTGCCATTCTGCCTCATCTGGTCCTCGTCGGGGTCTGCCTCAGCGCGCACGGAGCGCTGCCGTTGCAAGACCCTTGGGAGGAAAGCTACGCCAATCTGGATGCCACCGGGCTGCATGTGCTGGGCTGCTGGAAGTTTGACGAACTGCCGCTGGCAGATGCTTCCGGGCATGGAGCGCAACTGGCGCTGAACCGGGCGAATCTGGTTCCGGACGGGCGCTTTGGTGGCGGACTCAGGTGCGGTGCAGACACTAGGCTGGCTGTGGCCAAGCCACACTATTCACCGCAGGGGGCCTTTTCGGCCGAAATGTGGGTGAAGCTTTCCGGCAACTCACCGCTGCAGCAAACAGCCTGCCTGTTGGACAAGCAGGGAACACATATGGAGGATTTCTGCTGGAACCTGCTCCCGGCGAATGAGCGTGGCCTGCGGCAGATGGTGGTCAGGCTTGGTTTTGGATCGTATGTTAAAGAGTTTGTTTCGGAGCCATTGGCGCTGCCTGTGGATGTGTGGCGGCATCTGTCTTTCACCTATGATGCTGCTGGCAGAGTGGTCTTCTATGCCGATTCACAGTGTGTGGGCGAGGCGTTTGTCGAGCGCTGCGGGGCAGTGCAGCCAGGCGGGCAGCCGCTCTGCTTTGGCAGCACCCTTGGAGGCGCAGCAGCCTTCACGGGCGTCATTGACGAGGTGCGCTTATGCTCTGGTGTGCGTGGGTTTGCCGCGTTTGCCCTGGAGATCAACAGCACCTCGCACGTGTGGGAGCGGATGGAGCGCCCGTGGCCGATGAAGATCACCTGCACCAATCTGCGCACACAGCCTCTGAGTGGAGCCAACATGACGTTCATTACCGATGGCATGGAGCAGACGTTCATTTTCCCCGATCTGGCACCTGGAGCCGCCAATGTGAATGAGTTCGGACCTGACACTTCGCTCAAGCTTGGAACTTACACCCTGGAGGTGGTTATGGGCAAGGGCAGCAATCGCGTCAGCCGCATGCTGGAGTATCAGATCGTGGGCAGACGCAGCCAGATGCTACCGGTGGTCATGGACGGCGCGGCTGAGTCTGATTTACCCCAGTTGCAGCCGCTGGCCTGCACCTATTGGGCAGGCATCAGCAGTGATGACGCTCCCTATCTGGGCACCGCCAATAAATCCCGACCACTGGTGGTGAGGCCCAAACTCGAAGCGGGTCTGCTTTCGGGGCTTCGTTCTGTTGCGGCGCTTGATTATGCCCCGCTGATGCTCAGCCGGGGCTTCCGCAAAGTGGGTCGAGATGGTAATGAGTACTCTCCACCTGAGATCAACGCAGCCCACCCTGAGGCGGCCAATCTTATGGGGGCGTGTGGAAATATGTTCACGCTTTATTACAGATACAGCAACGCTTGGACCGGGGTCTTGCTGGGCTCGTCGGCACGTGTAGGGACGCAGCCGGGTTTCAGTACGCCGGAGGCTGACGCCTACCGCAAATTCAGCGGGCAGGAAATACCCGCCGATGTTCAGGGCGATGCGGTGGATTGGCAAAAGCTGCCCGGCTTTCCAAAGGACCGCATGATACCGGACGAGCATCCGATCTTGAAATATTACCGGTGGTTTTGGTCTGAGGGCAACGGCTGGAAGGCTGTGAATGAAGCTTGGTATCGTTCCTACGAGAGGCGTAAGCAGGATCGTGCTGAGACCTGGGTCATGCACCATCCATCGGTGCGTCAGCCTTCCAAGGCGGGTGCCTTCAGCGCCGTCATGAATATTGGCGATCAGAGCATGGACTCGCGCGATCCGCTCATGGCGGGCCTTTGTATGGACCAGCAGTTCGCCATGAGAGCTGCGCATGGTCATGAGATGGGAGTCTTTGGCATGCTGCCGCTGAGCTGGGAGCGTGGGCAGGTCGCTCCCTTGGGCGCTGAGAGCACAGCAGAATCCATCCTGCAGCAGGATCGTGTCTCGCCGATGCAGCGGATCAGCATGGCTCCCGCCATTTTGAAGGAGAATCTGTGGATGATGCTGGCGAGGCCTGTGAAGGGTCTCGTGCTCTCTGACTGGTTTGCGCTGCGCGCAGGACGGTCGCCATAGGCACGCGCCTGGGGCCGCGCCTTGGCTTCGGTCTCGCGCTTTTTCCAGTACTCGACGCTGTTGCCGTCGACATCGGGACGCGGTGCGCGCTCAGGTTCGAGACGGTTGCCTTCACGCGGCGCAAAGGTGCGCGGCGCCTTGTCGAACGAGCCACGCGCAGCGTTATCGAAACGATTGCCACGCGGAGGCGCATCCGAACGCGGACGATCGCCTGCGGGGCGCTCGCTGCGTGCACCACGATCACGGTTGTCCTGGCTGTCGCCACGCGGCGGACGATCGCCGTACGCACGCGGCGCACCTTCGTTGCGTGGCGCGCCGTAGCCGCCCGCCGAGTGATTGCGCTCGCCGCCGCCAAAGCTGCGTTTTTCACCAAAACCGCCGGTGCTGCGATTGCCGCCGTTGCTGGTGCGCGGACGACCATTGCCAGCCGGACGACCCCCTCCGCTCTGCGGACGCTGCTGCGGCTCCAGACCCGGCAGGGTGTGAATTTCGATCCGGTTGCCGGTATAGCGCTCGATGTTTTTCACCAGACCGCCTTCGCGCATGCCGGCAAAGCTCACTGCGATACCGGTGCGGCCGGCACGACCGGTACGGCCGATGCGGTGCACGTAGTCTTCGGCCTGACGCGGCAGGTCGAAGTTGATCACATGGCTGATGCCGGCGACGTCGATGCCGCGTGCGGCGACGTCAGTCGCGACCAGCACCTTGGTACGGCCTTCACGCAGGCGCTGCAGCGAACGGTTGCGCGCGCTCTGCTGCATATCGCCGTGCAGCGAATCCGAAGCAAAGCCGCTTTCGGACAGCATGTCGGACAGCTCTTCTGCACTGCGCTTGGTGGCAGCGAACACGATGGCCTGCGTCATGTCGACATCGCGCAACAGGGCATCCAGCAGACGCTGTTTGTGGTCCATGTTGTCGGTGTACAGCAGGCGCTGTTCGATTTTGGATTCGGTATGCGGAACGGCCGCGATTTCGATGCGCTCGGCGTTGCGCGTCAGTTCACGCGCCAGGTTGCCCACCACGCCGTCGAGCGTGGCCGAAAACAGCAGCGTCTGACGATCGGTCGGGCAGCGCTTGGCGATAGCCTGGATGTCGTCGACAAAACCCATGTCGAGCATGCGGTCGGCTTCGTCCAGCACCAGCACTTCAATGCGCGAAAAGTCGATCTTGCCGCGCTCCAGGTGATCGATCAGACGACCGGGCGTCGCCACCACCACGTCAACCGGCTGGCTCAAACGCTTGAGCTGCAGGCCATACGGTGCGCCACCCACCAGGCAGGCGGTGCGGAAACGGCGCAGCCCGCTACCGTAAGTGATCGCGGCCTTTTCAACCTGCAGCGCCAGTTCACGCGTCGGGGTCAACACCAGCACGCGCGGGCCGATGCTCTTGCTGGGCGATTCGGTCAGCAGACGCTGCAACGACGGCAGCAGGAACGCAGCGGTCTTGCCGCTGCCGGTGTGCGACGACACCAGCAAATCGCTGCCGTTCATGGCAGCGGGAATGGCGAGCTGTTGCACCGGCGTAGCGGTCGTGTAACCGGCGCCTGAAACAGCATTGAGGATGATGGGGTCAAGACCCAGATCGGAAAATTGCATGACTAACCTTTTTAATGAGCGCACCGGCCATAGGCCACAAAAACGCGCTATCCAGACCCGTCCGAAACCAGACAGGTCAAATATACGAACCGGATATAGAAGCGGCGTTTGGATGGCTGAATCCTGAAGGATCAATCCATGAACGCCCACGGGTCGCGTCGATCACATCGGCGCCAACCACAAGACTTGTCACTGCCCGCAAGGTGCGAACAGTACAAAAGAGAGGTCGAAGACGATGGGGCTGTGAGAACAGTCCCGAGGCACGGCAGTTAAACTTTGCCTGCCCACTTGCTGTATGCACAACGCTGCGCAGTATATCAGAAAACACTGATTTTGTGACGGCTTTTTAACCGCCGGCAACAGGCCGCGACTGCAACCCCGAAATCCAGGTCAGGCCGGCTGATACAGCTTGCGATACAAGCCGCCGCGCTCGATCAGTTCGTCGTGCCCGCCTTCCTCCACCACGCGGCCATTTTCAAATACCAGAATGCGGTCGGCCTCGCGCACTGCGGATAACCGGTGCGCAATGATGAGCGTGGTGCGGCCGGCCAGAAACGCGTGCATTGCCTGATGCAGCTGGTGCTCGGTGGCGCTGTCGAGCGCCGAGGTGGCTTCGTCGAGAATCACGATGCGCGGGTTGGCGACGATCATCCGCGCAATGGCCAGGCGTTGCCGCTGGCCGCCCGACAGCCGCACGCCCTGCCGTCCCACCATCGTGTCGAGCCCGTGCGGCAGGCTGGCTATCACGTCTTTCATCTGTGCGATGTCCAGCGCCTGCCACAGCGTGGCATCGTCCGCCTCGCGGCCGAGCGTGAGATTGGCGCGGACACTGTCGTTGAACAAAACCGGGTGCTGCAACACCACCCCCACATGCTCGCGCACCGTCTCCCAGCCGATGTCGGTGACCGGCGCATCGCCATACGCAATCTGCCCGGCTTTCACCGGATACAAGCCCAGCAAGGCCTGCACCAGCGTCGACTTGCCGCCACCCGACGCCCCTACCAGCGCGACTTTCTCGCCCGGTGCAACCGCGAGGCTGACGTCGTCGAGCACGCTCTCGCCGTTTTCCTCGTAGGAAAAGCTCACGTGCCGCAGCGTTACGCCAACCGTCAACCGGCCCGCAAAGGGATTCAGCCGCGCCGGGTGAGCGGGTTCGTCCTTCAAGCCGAGCAGCGCGTTGATCCGCCCCAGCGCTGCATGGGCGGCAAACCACGAATACTGCATGTTCACCAGTTCCTGCACCGGCGTCATCATGAACCACAGGTAGCCGAACACCGCCAGCATCTCGCCGATGCTGAGATTGGAATACACCACCATCAGCATCGCCAGCGCGCGAAAAACATCGAACCCCGCCAGAAAAACGAAGAAGGAAATCCGGCTCATCGCGTCCGATTTCCAGGCGAATGCGGCGGCATGCCGGCGGATATCGGCCGCGCGCTCGGTGACGCGCGCAAGGTAATGCTTCTCGCGGTTCATCGCGCGAATTTGCGTCAGCGCGTCGAGCGTTTCGGCGAGCGCATCCTGAAATACTTCGAACGCGCGGTTCTCGTATTTCTTCAGGTCCTTGACCCGCTTGCCGAGCCGGGTGGAAAACAGGATCACCAGCGGATTGAGCAACAGGATGAACAGCGCCAGCTGCCAGTGCATCCAGAACAACACCGCTGCCACGCCGATGAGCGTGAGCACCGACACCACCAGGCCGGATATCGACGCGCCAAGAAAGCTGTCGATCGCGTTGAGGTCGGTCACGAAGTGCGAGGTCACGCGCCCGGCGCCCACCGTTTCAAATTCCGACAGCGCAATCTTCGACAGCCGGTTCAGCATCTGCACCCGGATACGGTAGACCACCGCCTTCGCCAGCAGCGAAAACGTTCGCCCCTGCCACACATTCAGCAGGATCGAAGCCAGCCGCAGCACCACCGTCAACAGCAGCGCTGCACCAATGAACAGCACCGGCCCGTGCCAGGCAGCCGGCGTCCAGCCCGCAATGCGGGCGACGAAGCCGGCGGGGTGCTGCAGCAGCACCTCGTCGACCATCAAGGGCAGCAACAGCGGCACCGGCACCGCCGCCATCACCGCCAGCAACGCGATGAAATTGGCCTGCGCGAGACGGCTTCGATAGGTGCGGATTTCGGCGTAGATCGATTGCCAGGTCAGCATGAAAGCGTCGCCCATGAAAGTGGAGTAGACCGCATCGCGCGGCCAGACCGGTTTATTTGCCGATACAGAATTTGCTGAAAATCTCGCCCAGCAAATCGTCCGCCGTGAATTCACCCGTGATCTCGGCCAGCGCCGCCTGCGCCAGTCGGAGCTCCTCGGCAAACAGCTCCAGCTGGCTGACGGCACCGCACGCAGCCGTCACATGCGCCGCGGCGCGCTGCAGCGCATCGAGATGGCGCGCACGCGCCATGAATGCGCCCTCGCCCGCCGCCTGCCAGCCCGCCGCCGCCAGCAGCTTTTCACGCAGCATCTCGACGCCGGCGCCGGTTTTGGCAGACAGCCAGATCTCATCGGCCGTGGCGCGCGGCGCTTCGTGCGTGGCGTCGATCTTGTTGTGCAGGGTCAGCCGCGCCACGGCGGGCAAGCGCGCCAGAATCGCCCGCTCGTCTGCGCCCACGCCATGTGCCGCATCGACCAGCAGCAGCGCCACGTCGGCCTGGTCCAGCGCCGCCCAGGTGCGCGCGATGCCTATTTTTTCCACCGCGTCGTCGGTTTCGCGCAAGCCCGCCGTGTCGATGATGTGCAGCGGCACGCCCTGAATCTGGATCGCCTCGCGCACCGTGTCGCGCGTGGTGCCGGCAATCTCGGTCACGATCGCCGCCTCGAACCCGGCCAGCTGGTTCAGCAAGCTCGACTTGCCCACGTTCGGCTGGCCGATCAGCACCACCGTCAAGCCTTCGCGCAGCAGCGCACCCTGGCGCGCCTGGCTGCGCACACCCGCCAACGCCGCCTCGATGCGATCGAGCCGCCCGAACGCATCGGCCTGTTTCAAAAAATCGATTTCCTCGTCGGGAAAATCCAGCGTCGCCTCCACCAGCATGCGCAGCCGCGTCAGCGCGTCCAGCAGCTCGTGCACCCGCGCCGAAAACGCGCCCGACAGCGAACGCACCGCCGAGCGCGCCGCCTCGGTCGACGCAGCGTCGATCAGATCGGCCACCGCCTCCGCCTGTGCCAGATCCAGCTTGCCGTTGAGGTACGCACGCCGCGTGAACTCGCCTGGCCCGGCCAGACGCGCGCCGAGCTCGATGCAGCGCTGCAGAATCAGATTGAGCACCACCGGTCCGCCATGCCCCTGCAGCTCCAGCACGGCCTCGCCGGTAAAGGAATGCGGTGCCGCAAACAGCAGCGCAATGCCCTCATCGAGCGTCGAGCCATCGGCGTCGAGAAAACGCGTGAAGGTCGCATGACGCGGTGCGGGCACCCGACCGAGCATTGCAACCGCCAGTACGGCAACATCCGCCCCCGATACCCGCACGACCCCCACCCCGCCACGCCCAGGGGCGGTGGCAATGGCGGCAATCAGATCGGGGGTTGGCAAGTTGCGCATGGCTCGTTTCAAAATGGCGGAAGGACAAAGACCTTACAGTGCCACAAATGGAAAGACCCGATGCATGCATCGGGCCTTGAATGACAACAACGATTTAAAGCACGGACTCAAGCACCTGCGTCAGGCTTTGGCTGGCGCAGGCTTGCTGCCCTCGACTTGCTTGTTGATCCACCACTGCTGCGCGATCGACAGGATGTTGTTGACCACCCAGTACAGCACCAGGCCCGACGGGAAGAACACGAACATGACGGTAAACATTACCGGCATGATCATCATGATCTTGGCCTGCATCGGGTCCATCGGTTGCGGGTTCAACTTGACCTGCAGAACCGAGGTGATGCCCATGATGATAGGCAGGATATAAAGCGGATCCGGGGCGGTCAGGTCGGTAATCCAGCCAAGCCAGGGTGCGCCGCGCATTTCGACGGCGGCCAGCAACACCCAGTAAAGGGCGATGAAGACCGGAATCTGGATCAGGATGGGCAGACAGCCGCCGAGCGGATTGATTTTCTCAGTCTTGTACATGTCGGCCATGGCCTGATGCAGCTTGGCGCGGTCATCGCCGTAGTTTTCCTTCAGCTTTTGCAGGCGCGGCGTCAGCGTTTTCATTTTGGCCATCGACTTGTAGCCGGCGGCTGACAGCGGATACAGGGCCAGTTTAAGGAAAATGGTCAGAATGATGATGGCCCAGCCCCAGTTTCCGACGATGCGCTCGATCTTGTCCAGCGCCCAGAAGATGGGGAAAGCAAGCGGCGTCAGCCAGCCATAGTCCCGGGCCAGATCGAGACCAGGTGCGGTTTGTTCCAGCACGGTCTGGGTTTGCGGACCTGCATACAGCGGTACGGTGAAGGTTTTTTGCTGCCCGGGCGCAAGCAGGCCTTCGGCGAGAATCACGCCGGCGGAATAAATGCCATCGGCTGAGCGCGCATAAAACTCGCGCTTGATCGTGCCTTCGGGCAACCAGGCCGCAACGAAATGATGCTGTACGATGCCGACCCAGCCGTTGTCGGCGTTTTTCTCGAACTCGGCCTTGTTTTCAGCGATCTTGTCGAACGCGACTTTCTGGAATTTTTTGGCATCGGTATAAACCGCTGCGCCGGTATAGGTCGGCAAGAAGAACTGCGATCCGCGTGGCGGCTCGCCATGACGCGACAATTGATAATAAGGTGTGAGATCGACAGGCTGCGTGCCCCCGTTGATGACCCGCATCCTGACGGCAATCTCGTAACTGCCGCGCTTGAAAACATAGGTTTTCTCGACCCGCACACCGGTAACCGGGTCGGTCCAGGTCAACGGCACTTCCAGTTGCGTGGCGCCTCCGGCCAGTCGGTAGGTCCCGGGATTGAGCTGGAACAGGCTGCGGTGCGTGGGCAGGTTTTTGCCAATCAGACCGCTTTGCGCCATGTAAGGCGTGGTCTGGTTGTCTTCGAACAGCGTAAACACCTGATTCCTGTCGTCCGTTTCACGATAGGGCAGCAACTGTAGCTGGCGCAAATCGCCGCCATTCGCATCGATGACCGCGTGCAGCACATCGGTTTCAACCACGGCGCGCTGGCCTTTGGCAAACCCGGCCTGAGCAGGCGTCGGTGCAGAAGCATTCAATGCCTGACTGGGTGTCGGCACCGCCTGGCCGGCGGGTGTACTCATCGCACTCGGGGGCAACGGTGCCGGTGCATTTTTGTCCTGCCAGGCTTCCCACAACAACAGCAGCGAAAAGGAAAAGACGATAAATAAAATCAGTCGCTGATTATCCATGGGGCGGAGTGTCGTTTTTAAGTGGGGAGGAGATCGGGCGAAGGATCGGCTGCTCGTGCGCCTGGCCATTTTGCCATGGCACGATGACCGGCACGTTTAAAGGTGCGCGACAAGTCGCGCGCTTCATCGCCGGGAACCGGCCTGGCGATCAAACGAACCACAAAATCACAGGCGGGCAGTTCCGGCAGAACCTGCCGGAAGCTTTCGCGTATGCATCGCTTGACACGATTGCGGTCGACCGCACGTGCAAGCAGGCGTTTGGCCACAATCATGCCCAAACGCGGGTGTCCCACCTGATTGGGGCGCACCATGACCATTACAAAATCGGTTCGAGCGCGCTGATTTTCGGCAAAAACCCGGTCAAAGTCGGCTTTATTGACCAGCCGCGCGTCGTGGAAGCGAACGCTTCCAGCCTTTTCAGGATGCGTGTCGATTAGTTAGACGGCCAGACGTGCGCGGCCTTTGGCACGACGTGCATTGATGACGGCACGGCCCGATTTGGTTTTCATGCGGGCACGAAAGCCGTGCGTACGCTTGCGACGAACGGTAGAGGGTTGATAAGTACGTTTCATGTCTTGTCCTTTCCAGAGTAGCGCTGACCGCATTCCTGCTTGACAGGCCGGGCCAATCACAAAAAAATGTGTTGAAAAACCGCGCATTAGACCTGCCTTTACCAAGGCATGTCAAGTTCCTGTGTTTGACGGCCTGCCGTCCCGCCTGTGGATAACCTCATCGAAGGGGAGTAAGATTCGGCCTCGAATCCTATGCCGCTATCCGCTCCCCGCCTCCCTACTATGGATTCCTTCTGGGACATTTGCCAAGAGCGCTTTCGCGCCACCCTCACCCAGCAGCAATTCAGCACATGGATCAAACCCCTGGTGTTCGATGACTCGAACGGGGAGGTACGCATTCTTGCGCCCAACCATTTTGTAATGGACTGGGTGCGTGAAAAATTCGCCGAGCCTATCAATGAGTGGGCGCTGGAGTTTTATCCGGAGCCGGTTTCCATTGTGTATGCGCTCGGAAAAAAGCCTGCTGCAAGCCGCCCGCCCGCTTCCACGTCTCACATCGAACCGCGATCGTCGCAACCCGAGCGCGCCGTCGTGGCGCCTGTTCAATCGGGCATGCGCATCAATCCCGCGTTCAATTTTGATAATTTTGTTTCGGGGCGCGCCAACCAGCTGGCCCGCGCGGCTGCCTTGCAAATCTCCAATAATCCGGGGGCTGCCTACAATCCTTTGTTTGTTTATGGCGGCGTCGGCCTGGGAAAAACCCACTTGCTGCAGGCCATCGGCAATACGGTGCGCGAAGCCAACCCGGACGCGCGCATCAGCTACATCCACGCCAATGATTATGTGGACGATGTGGTTAAAGCGTATCTCAACAAGCAGTTCGATGATCTCAAGCGGCGCTATATGTCGCTGGATCTGCTGCTGATCGACGATATTCAGTTTCTGGCCAAGAAGGACCGTACCCAGGAAGAGTTTTTCTATGTTTTCAATTCCCTGATCGAAAACAAGAAACAGATCGTCATCACCTGCGACACGTTCCCCAAGGAAATCAACGGGCTGGATGACCGACTGAAATCGCGTTTTGCATGGGGTTTGACAGTCGCTGTCGAACCGCCTGAACTTGAAATGCGGGTCGCCATCCTGTTGGCCAAGGCACAATCTGAAAACACAAAGCTCGATGAAACGGTGGCTTTTTTCATCGCCAAGCAAGTGCGTTCCAATGTGCGCGAACTGGAAGGCGCGCTCAAGCGCGTGATCGCGTTCTCGCGCTTTCATGAAAAGCCCATCACCCTGGAACTGGTCAAGGAAGCCCTGCGCGACCTCATCGCCTCGACGTCGCGGATCGTCTCCATCGAAAACATCCAGAAAACCGTCTCCGACTTTTATAAAATCAAGGTCGCTGACATGTTTTCCAAAAAAAGAACCCGCAATCTGGCCCGGCCACGTCAAATCGCGATGGCACTATCCAAGGAACTGACCAACCAGAGCCTGCCGGAAATCGGCGAATCGTTTGGCGGGCGCGACCATACGACCGTCATTCATGCATGCCGAAAAGTCGCTGAATTACGTGAAACCGAGGTTGATATCGGGCGTGACTATTTGACCTTGTTACAAATCCTGACAGGCTGAGGATGAAATGTGGATAAAACAGGTCAAAAACCAAAAGCATCAAATTTGTCCACAAACAGACAGCGCTGCCAAGGTCTTACCAACACCCAAAAATGACCGGTAACAAACTGTTTTAATTGAGTAATAAGGCTTATCCCCAGATTTAGGCTGCCTTTATTATTGTTCTCAGGAATATATAAATGCTATTAATACAAAGCGAACGTAACGCACTGCTTGCAGCACTGACTTCTGTAGTTGGGGTTGTCGAGCGTCGTCACACCCTGCCCATCCTGTCCAACCTGCTGCTGGAAAAAAAGGCCGGCAAGCTCACCTTGCTGGCCACCGATCTCGAATTGCAGATCAGCACCCAGCTCGACGCACAGGCGGGCGAGGACTTTGCGATCACCATCGCAGCCCGCAAGCTGTTTGATATTGTTCGCGCATTGCCCGATTCAGCCAAAGTCAAGCTCGACACCAAGGACAGCCAGGTGGTGGTGAGCGCAGGTAAATCACGCTTCACCCTGCAAACTTTACCGGCAGCCGATTTTCCCCGCGTTGAAACCGGATCCGGCTTGGGCGAAGCCATTCATTTGCCACAAAGAAAGCTCAAGCGCCTGCTGCAGCTGGTGCAGTTCGCCATGGCAAGCCAGGACATCCGCTATTACCTCAACGGCATGCTGCTAGTGCTCGAAGGCAAGCAATTGCGTGTAGTGGCAACCGACGGTCATCGCCTGAGTTACGCCGAGACTGAGCTCGACATGGATGCGGGCACGCGCGAAATCATCATTCCGCGCAAAACCGTGGTCGAGCTGTCCAAGTTGCTGGCCGATGTCGACGATGCGGTCGAACTCAGAATCGGCGCCAATCAAGTCACCATTACGCTGCCGGGTACCGAACTGGTCACCAAGGTGGTGGACGGCAAGTTTCCCGATTACCAGCGCGTCATTCCGGTCAATCAGCCGCGTCACCTCAAGGCCAATCGCCAGACCGTGATTCAGGCTCTGCAGCGCGCGGCCATTTTGTCGAATGAAAAATTTCGCGGCGTCCGTCTGGTGATGAGCGAAAACACATTGGGCATCGTGTGCAACAACAACGAGCAGGAAGAGGCGGCCGACGAAATCGAGGTCAGCTTCACGGGCGAGCCACTCGACATGGGGTTCAACGTCACCTACCTGCTGGATGGCCTGGGCGCAGTCAACAGCGAAGAAATCACCCTGTCGCTGGGCGATGCCAACAGCAGCATGCTGCTCACCAGCGAAGGCGAACCCGGTTTCAAATATGTCGTGATGCCCATGCGCATTTAAATTAACCGGCGCCGAACCAGACGTTTAACACCTCAGCACTTACCGACAGGAAATCCCCGCAAGGGGCATCAACACCATGAGCGACAAGCCAGAAAACGCGATGGCCGGAGACACCAACGGCGGCTATGACGAAGACAGCATCCAGCAACTGGAAGGCCTGGAGGCCGTGCGCAAGCGACCCGGCATGTACATCGGCGACACGTCCGATGGCAGCGGCTTGCATCACATGGTGTTCGAAGTGCTGGACAACGCCATCGACGAAGCGCTGGCAGGCTGGTGCGACGATATCAAGGTCATCATCCATCCGGATAATTCCATTTCGATTTCCGACAACGGCCGCGGCATTCCGGTCGGCGTCAAATTTGACGACAAGCACGAACCCAAGCGCAGCGCGGCAGAAATCGTGATGACCGTGCTACACGCCGGCGGCAAGTTCAACCAGAACAGCTACAAAGTGTCGGGTGGCCTGCACGGCGTGGGCGTGTCGTGCGTCAACGGTTTGTCGAAGTGGCTGAAACTGATCGTGCGTCGTGATGGCAAAAAATACGCCATGACGTTCAACCAGGGCAAGGTCATCGACCGCGTGATCGAAGTCCAGAATGGGGTTGAAGTCTCGCCCTTGCAAGTCGTGGGCGAAACGCAAAATCGCGGCACCGAAGTCCATTTCCTGGCCGACGAGGAAATCTTCGGCGCCGGCCAGGTTGTGTATCACTTCGACATCCTCGCCAAGCGCATTCGCGAGCTGTCCTTCCTCAACAATGGAGTGAAGATCGAGCTGATCGACCATCGCGACGGCAAGAGTGAAAACTTCGCGCATTCGGGCGGCGTCAAGGGCTTTGTGGAATATGTCAGCCGCCTCAAGACTGCGCTGCACCCCAAGATTTTTACGGCTATCGGTGAAAAGGACGGCATGACCGTCGAAGTCGCGATGCAGTGGAACGACAGCTATTCCGAATCCGTGCAGTGCTTCACCAACAACATCCCGCAGCGCGATGGCGGCTCCCACCTGACCGGCATGCGCATGGCGATGACCCGGGTGTTGAACAAGTACATCGAAGAAAACGAGCTCGCTAAAAAAGCCAAGGTCGAGACCACCGGCGACGACATGCGTGAAGGCCTGACCTGTGTGCTATCGGTCAAAGTGCCCGAACCCAAGTTCTCGTCGCAGACCAAGGACAAGCTGGTTTCCAGTGAAGTCCAGCCGGTCGTGCAGGAAGTGGTCGGCCAGAAGCTTGCCGAATTCCTGCTGGAAAACCCCATCGACGCCAAACTGCTGTGCGGCAAGATCATTGATGCAGCACGCGCCCGTGAAGCCGCACGCAAGGCGCGTGAAATTACACGTCGGAAAGGCATCATGGACGGCCTGGGTCTGCCCGGAAAACTGGCAGACTGTCAGGAAAAAGACCCGGCGCTGTGCGAAATCTACCTGGTCGAGGGCGACTCTGCAGGCGGCTCCGCCAAGCAGGGCCGCGACCGCAAATTCCAGGCGATCCTGCCGCTGAAAGGTAAGATTCTCAACGTCGAGCGCGCGCGTTTCGACAAGGTCATCAGCAGCCAGGAAATCGCCACGCTGATCACCGCGCTCGGCACCAGTATCGGCAAGGACGACTACAACCCGGACAAGCTGCGCTATCACCGCATCATCATCATGACCGACGCCGACGTCGACGGCGCGCACATCCGCACCCTGCTGCTGACGTTCTTCTACCGCCAGATGCCCGAACTGGTCGAGCGCGGCCACATCTACATCGCCCAGCCGCCGCTGTACAAGGTCAAGCATGGCCGCTCCGAGCGCTACCTCAAGGACGAGCACGCGATGAAAGAACACCTCATGGCCGAGGCCATGAAAGAAGCCGAACTCATCCCGATGGACGGCGCCATGCCCATCGTCGGCGATGCGCTTGAATCGCTGGCGCGCGAATACTTCCTGGCCGAAGCCGTGTGCGATCGTCTGGCACGCATGCTGCCCAGCGAGGTGCTGCAGACCTTGATGCGCATTCCGCGTCTGGACCTCGCCGACAGTGGTGCCGCGATGCAAAGCGAAGCCCGCCTCGGCGCTGCGCTGGACGCGCAGAAATTTGATGTCGCCGCCGAGTACCTCAACGAAACCGACAGCCATCGTTTGCGCATCACGCGCTACGCACACGGCAATACCCACGTCAACTTCCTCGAAGCCGACCTGCTGGAATCGGGCGACTACAACCAGCTAGTCAAAGTCGGTGACTTGTTGCGTGATCTGATCGGCCTGGGCGCACGCGCCAAGCGCGGCGAAAAAGAAGCCACCGTGCAAAGCTTCCGTGAAGCGATGGACTGGTTGCTGGCCGACGTCAAACGCGGCATGAGCATTCAGCGCTACAAGGGACTGGGTGAAATGAATCCGGCGCAGCTGTGGGAAACCACCATGGATCCCAAGGTCCGCCGCCTGATGAAAGTGCAGATTGACGATGCGATTTCGGCAGATCAGATTTTCACCACCTTGATGGGCGATGAAGTCGAACCGCGCAGGAACTTCATCGAAACCAATGCCCTGTGTGTGCGTAACCTGGACGTTTGATTGTGTAGGATCTTGTAAGTAAACGGAAATAGTGTCACTAGAAGCAATCTTGTGGCACTGGATTTACGGAATAAGTGGCACTGCAATGAATGGGCTGTTTGCCTAGCAACGAAGCAGTTTCTGAACTTATCGCCGATCCCTTAAGGGCCTCTGTCATTGAGGCCCTTACTGTTTGTAGTTGGTAAGGATCAAAATCCACATTACGTCATCATAATGATCGTGTAAATGTGGTATTTTGATCTGGTAGTTCTGATACCAAAGATAAAAGGGGGAGTCGATTGAATCGGCCCATGGCACTGGAAGATATTCCGGCGACTCAAAGGGAACGGCTTGCGTATATCGAGATGCGCGTGCGATTTCTCGGCGAGTGTCGTCGGCAAGACTTGCTGGACCGCTTCACGATCCAAGAGGCTGCTGCCACGCGTGATTTCGCGGCATATCGCCTGCTTGCGCCAAATAACCTGGACTTCGACTCCTCGCGCAAGTGCTATCTGCTTGGCTCCAAGTTCAAGCCACTCTTTGATTTCCCCGCCGAGCGGGTTCTGACCTGGCTAAGCCAAGGCTTCGGCGATGGCGTTCCCGTCAGACAACGGGGTTACGTCCCTTCCGAGCTCACGCCATTCATTTCAAAGCCCGATATGGATGCGCTCGCAGCGATCTCCCGGGCTATCCACAAGCGGTCTCTGCTCAAAATTCGCTACTGCTCGCTTACGAGCGGCAAGTCGGAGCGTGTCATCGCGCCTTTCGCACTTGCCGACAGCGGCTGGCGTTGGCATGTGCGGGCATTCGATCGCAAATCTGGACAGTTTCGAGACTTTTCTTTGACCCGGATATCTTCAGCCAAACCACTGGATGAGCTCGCGCACGAGGAAGAAGGCCCGGAACGCGACATTCAATGGAGCCGGATTGTGGAACTCGAGCTGGTGCCCCACCCGGACAACATTCGCTTTCCTGATGCGATCGAATCTGACTTAGGTATGAAGAATGGATGTGGTTACGTCCAAGTCAGGGCAGCGATGACGGGTTATCTGCTTCGGCTATGGAATGTTGACGCGTCTCCCGACCACAGCTTGCGCGGACCTGAATATCAATTGTGGCTGCGCAACACCCCTGCCCTTTACGGCATCCAGAACCTCGCCTTAGCCCCGGGCTATCTGCGGCAAGACAACAAGGAAAATCAGCATGGGGATGTATAACGCCGAGATCTCGGCCGGCTCACTGATGCTCCCTGAAAGCAGGCGCATCGCCAAACTGCGCATGAACAACCCCACCGAGGTCGATTGGACAGAGGCCTTGCGTGGCGAAAATGTGCTGCAGAAGAAGACACCAGCAACGGCTCGGCGTCAGGCCAGATTGATTCGCAATCGGCTTGAAACGCTCGACCAGGAAGGTTGGCAATTGATCGCCGAGGGCGATAAGGAAATGGCGACCCAACTGCTACTTGCTGCCTCGATCCGGCATAGCCGTCTTCTGGGCGATTTCCTTCATGACGTCTATGCCCAACACCTGCGCCGTCTGGAGCACTCATTAAGCCCCCGTTCTTGGGAGGCCTTCATAACAGAGTGCGCACACCGCGACCCCGCTGTTGCGGGATGGGCTGACTCGACAAAGCGCAAACTCTTTCAGGTAATTGTGAGAATTCTGGCTGAGGCCGGATATCTCGATTCAACCCGCAAGATGAACCTGACCCCACCGATGTTGCACCCCAGCGTGGTCACTTACCTCAAACGCCTCGGGGATATGCAGACGCTCGCCTCTATGGAACAAGCAAGATGAGCCAGACATTCGAGGAACGCCTCAATCAGATCCTGCCCCGAATCACCTCGGCGGATTTTCTGAGCAATGAGGGGCTGGGCAACGAAATCGGGTTCTGGATCTTCGACTACCCGCCGGAGCGGGAAATGGACATGCGTGCCTTCCTGCACGACGTTATCGAGCCCGCGCTAGCCAAACGCCAGCCCCCGATTCGATCCGCATCCATCAATCTTTTTGAGCTGGTCACGGGACTCTTGCAGGAGCGCGGCCTTCTCGATAAGGCCATCGCAATGCAAAAGGAAAAAGGCGATGAAGCCGCGCTGAACGCGCTGCGTTCCGTTCTGAAAGAAGACAAGATCGCGCAGAAACTAATGACACAAATCGACCTGCCCAATCTCGATTTGGTCACCCTCTTTGGTGTGGGAGCCGCGTATCCCATGCTTCGGACCCACACCCTGTTGTCTGCACTGCATCCGCACTTGAAGGACACCCCACTGCTGATGCTGTTCCCGGGACGCTATGACGGCTACTCGCTGCGGCTTTTCAACAAGCTCAATGAAGACCACTACTACCGGGCTTTTCGTCTGGTGCCAGAAGCACATTGATAAAGACATTGAACGAGAAAACAAACATGAAAATCAGGGATCTCTTCACCAAGCCCATCGACCGCCCCATCAATGGCGTGATCAAGGCCGACCAGCGCGATGCCGAAAGCATCTGGCAGGAGCTCGACGAATACGTCGTCACCAAGCAGCTCACCGAATATTTCCGGCGCTTCTTCGATGCCTTCCTGGCCGCCGCCGACAATCCTAACGATCCGGTGCTCTCGACCCGTATGGGAGTATGGGTATCCGGCTTCTTCGGCTCGGGTAAATCCCACTTCATCAAAATCCTGTCCTACCTGCTGGAAAACATCGAAGCGACCAACCCGGAAAACGGTCAACTCAAGCGGGCAGCCCAGTTCTTCGACGAGAACAAGATCAAGGACGCCATGCTGCTGGCCGACGTTCAGCGCGCCATCAAAGGCAGTTCCGACGTCATTCTCTTCAACATCGACGCCAAGGCCGACAGCAAATCCGATCGCGATGTCATCCTTCAGGTCTTCCTGCGCGTCTTCAACGAAAAGCTGGGCTACTCCGGCGACGCTCCGCACATCGCCGAGATGGAACGCTATCTGGTCACCAAGGGTGCCTACGATACGTTCAAGGCCGCCTTCCAGGAAAAGCACGGTTCCTCATGGGAGCAGGAGCGGGATGCCGTCGATTTCCTGCGCGACGACGTGGTGTATGCCCTCTCCAAAGCCCTCAAAATGACCGAGGAGTCCGCCGGCCGCTGGTTCGACAAGGCTCGCGACGATTACCGCATAAACATCGAGAGTTTCGCCAAACTGATCCGCGAATACCTGGATACCAAACCAGCCGGGCACCGCATCATCTTCCTGGTCGACGAGGTCGGCCAGTTCATCGGCGACAACACCCAGCTGATGCTTACCCTGCAGACCATCACCGAGCAATTGGGCACCCTTTGCCAAGGGCGGGCCTGGGTGATCGTCACCAGCCAGGAAGACATCGACGCGGCAATCGGCGAGGCCAACAAAACCAAATCCCAAGATTTCTCCAAGATCCAGGGCCGTTTCCATACCCGCCTCTCGCTGGCCAGTTCCAACACCGATGAAGTCATTGGCGAGCGCCTTCTCTCGAAAACCGAGGCGGCTCACGTCGAACTGCGGGATTTCTTCGCCCAGAAGGGCGACATCATCAACAACCAGCTCGCCTTCGTCGGCAACTCGGTCACCCTGCGTGGCTACAAGGATGCGGCCGAGTTCGTCTCCGTTTATCCCTTCGCCCCTTACCAGTTCACCCTGCTGCAGAAGGTATTCGAGTCCATCCGCAAGGTCGGCGCCACCGGCAAGCATCTCTCCAAAGGTGAGCGCTCCCTGCTCGATGCCTTCCAGTCGGCGGCCAAGCGCAACGCCGACCGCGGCACCGAAGCCCTGGTCCCGCTCTACGACTTCTACCCCTCCATCGAGAGCTTCATCGACACCAGCGCCAAGCGTTCCATCGACGAGGCGCCGGCTAACCCCTCTCTGGAGCCCTACGACGTTCTGCTGCTCAAAGGCCTGTTCCTGATCCGCTACATCCCGGACATCCTCCGGCCCAGCGTCGACAACCTGGCCACGCTCTGCATCGACGAAATCGACGCCGACAAGCTGGCGCTCAAGCGAAAGATCCAGGAAAGCCTCACCCGACTTGAGCATCAGCGGCTGGTCAATCGCAACGGTGACCTGTGGTTCTTCCTCACCAACGAGGAACGCGATGTCGCCCGCGAGATCAGTCATGTCGAAGTTTCTTCCGCAGAAAAGGTTCGCCTGCTCTGTGAGCTGGTCTACGACGACATCCTGGGCGGCCAGAACAAAGTTCGGCACAGAGACACCAAGGCGGATTACGAATTCAACCGCCTGCTCGACGGCGCACCCTGGAAGCAGGCCAGCCATGAACTTACCCTGGAAGTGGTCACCCCGCTGGGTGACGACTATGAAAACCTGAGCGATGACAAGTGCATCCTGCGCAGCAATGGCCGAGCGCTGATTCGTCTTGCCGAGGGCGAACGGCTCGATATCGAACTCACGCTCTACCAGCAGATCGAGAAATACATCGACAGCCCCAAGGCCAGCGGCTCTGCCACGCCGTCCGTCAAGCGCATCCTCATGGACCGCAAGGACGAAAACCGCGAACGCCGCAGCCGTCTGGTCGAGCAGCTAAGCAACCTCATGCTGAACGGCGATTGCTATGTCCTCGGCCAAAAGCCCCAGATCAAGGCGACCAGCCCAGCCACATTGCTGGACGAACTGGTCAACTACCTCATCTCCAACACCTATACCAAGCTGCCCTACCTCAAGGTTCGGCAAGCCGACCCTATCGCCGAGATCAAGGCAGTCCTTGCTGCTGATGACGTCGCGCAACCTGGCCTCGTCTTGGGGGGAGAGGAAGGCAATCCCCTTGCCCTCAAGGAGGTCCGGGAATATCTCCATCTTGCCGCCAGCCAGAACCGCGTCTTGCTGTCCGATGTCGTCGATCGGTTTATCGGCGTGCCCTGGGGCTGGAAGCCAGAATGGGAAGTCGTGCTGCTGATCGCCCGCCTGTTCATGGCTGGCGAGATCAAGCTCATGCTCGAAGGCTCCGACCTCGACCCCAAGAGCGCCGTCGATCCCCTGACCAAGTCCGTCCGCTTCAAGCAGGTTTCCATCCTCAAGCGCAAGACGGCGGACGCCACCGCCCTCAAGCGAGCCCGGGATCTGCACAAGGATCTCTTCTCCAATCTGGCAAGAGAAGATGAAGACGGCTTGGTGGCCGATTTCCGCACCCATCTGGGTGAATGGCAGACCGAACTGAAGAGCTTTATTCATGCCGCCGCCATGAAGTTCCACCCCGGCAAGGACATCATGGGGCAGGCGCTCAACCGCATTGCCAAGCAGCTTGCCATCCGCGACTCCTTCGAGTTCATCGAAGCCCTGTTGACCGGCAAGGATGATTGGCTTGACATCGCGGAAGACATCCACGACGTCGTCAGCTTCTACAAGACGCAAATCCACACGTGGACCCGCATGCTCGAGGCCCTTGATGGCTTTGCTGACAACCATGATGCCTTGGTGAAAGACGCCAAGGCCGCTGCCGCCCTCGCCGATCTCGAATCCATCCGTGATAACGCCGCCCCCTACAGTCAGATCAGCCGCATTGAGCCCCTGATTGCCACCGTTGAGGCAGTCAACCTCCAGATTGCCCAGGACAAGCGTGAAAAGGCGCTGCTCTCAATCGACCACAAGATTGCCGAAGTCCAGAAAATGCTGGATGGGGTTCAGGCCGAGGCCAGCCTGCGCAACAAGGCCCTACTGGACCTGCAGGAGCTGAAAACCAAAGTCGCGGCTTTGACCAGCATCCCGAAAATCCTCTATCTCCAGAGCCAGGCGGGTGAGGCGCTCGACGAAGCCATCGCCACGATTGAAGCGGCTCAGGTCAAGGCGCCTAGCAAGGCGGCCTCCCAAGGTGACGCCGCCACGGTAATCAACATAGGAAAGACAGCAATCGCACCCAAGTCTGCGAAAGTGATTCGTGCCGCCGACCTCGTGACCCAGTCCTATCTGGAAACCGAAGCCGAGGTGGAGGATTACATCGAGAAGCTCAGGGCTGAACTGCTCGCTGCCATTAAATCTGGCCAACGCGCCCGTATCCAATAAGAAGACGCCATGAACAAAGCCAAACTCAAGGCCTACGCCCCGCAGGCCCGCAAGGATTTCATTGCCGCCGTCACCACCCGCGCCAACCAGCTTGGCCTGTCAGAAAAGGCGGGAAAACTCGAAGTCGCCCCGGCAGAAATAGGCGGTGATGTCGTCATCATCGCCGGCCAGCCCTGGCCGGCCAAGGTGCAGGGCCAGCGCGAGCAGCTCATCAAGCGCATCCGGAAAGACGGCTTCGCTCAGACCATGGAAGCCATCGCTTACACCTGGTTCAACCGCTTCGCTGCCCTGCGCTTTATGGAGATCCATGACTATCTGGGTCACGGCCACCGGGCGCTCTCCAGCCGCGAAGGCGGCTTGCCGGAGATCCTCACCCATGCCGCCGAGCTTGCCCAGAGCGGCGAGCTTCCGGGCCTGAATGCGGCCCAGGTCACCGAACTCAAGATCGCCGGCAACAAGGACGGCGAGCTCTACAAACTGCTGCTCGTCGCCCAGTGCAATGCACTGTCCCGGGCCATGCCCTTCCTCTTCGAGCACATCGACGACGAAACCGAGCTTCTACTGCCTGACAACCTGCTGCGCACCGACTCCATCATCGCCAAGCTGGTCGACGCCATACTGGAAGAAGACTGGCAGCAGGTCGAAATCATCGGCTGGCTCTACCAGTTCTACATCAGCGAGAAGAAGGACCAGGTCATCGGCAAGGTGGTGAAGAGCGAGGACATCCCCGCCGCCACGCAGCTCTTCACGCCCAACTGGATCGTTCAATATCTGGTGCAGAACAGCGTCGGCCGCCTGTGGATGATGGCGAACCCGACGAACACGCTAAAAAGCCAGTGGCCCTATTACATCGAGCCGGCAGAGCAGACGCCCAAAGTCCAGGCCCAACTCGACGCCCTCATCCAGGCCCGCATGGACGAGAATAGCGGCAGCCTCAACCCGGAAACCATCACCGTGCTGGATCCTGCTTGCGGCTCCGGCCACATCCTGGTCGAGGCCTATGAGGTGCTCAAGGGCATCTACCTCGAGCGCGGATACCGCTTGCGCGACATTCCTCGACTGGTCCTGGAAAAGAACCTCTTCGGCCTCGACATCGATGACCGCGCTGCCCAGATGGCGGGTTTCGCGCTGCTGCTGAAGGCCCGCGCCGACGACCGAAGGCTGCTCAATGAGCCGCCCAAACTCAACGTGCTGGCAATGCAGGAGAGCAAGGGGCTGAACGCTGACGATCTCGCCACACAACTCGCTCCCTTCGGCGTGCAGCGTGAACCGCTCAAGACGCTACTCGACACCTTCGCTCATGCAAAAACCTTTGGCTCGCTGATCCAGATTCCGCATGAACTGAACGCACGGCTTAAGAATCTGGATGAGAGTTTGCACCAAGCCATTCAAAACGGCGACCTCTATGCCAAGGCCGCAGCACAGGACGTCCTATCGCTGATCACCCAGGCAAAGGTGCTGGGACGGAAGTTCGATGCTGTGGTGGCAAATCCGCCGTATATGGGTAGCGGCGGTATGGATGATCTACTAAAAAAGTTTGCTGCTATGGATTATCCGGCCGCGAAAAGTGACCTTATGACATGTTTCATGGAAAGGGGGATTTCACTTTCAAGGGAAGGTGGTTTCATCGGAATGATAAACCTCCCATCTTGGCTTTTCCTTGGCTCATTTGAAAAGCTGCGTGTCAGGTTGCTAAGAGACACGACAATTGAGAATCTTCTCCATCTGGGCCGCGGTGTATTTGGATCGGACTTTGGGAGCGTGGCTTTCGTCGTTCGAAACGACCCAGTATCTGGATATGCAGGCTCATATCGCAAGCTATATGTTAAGCAAAGCGAAGTTGCATCTGAGGAAGAGCTGAAAAGAAGATTCTTTGATGCGGAGTATGGTCGCTTCATCGTGGACCAAAACGATTTCACGCGACTGCCTGGATATCCTATTGGATATTGGATAAGCCCAGCTATGCGAAGAGCTTTCACGGATTTCACTGCTTTAGGAAAAATCGCTGATGCGCGCATCGGTATGGCGACAGGACGGAATGACCGTTATGTCCGAAACTGGCATGAAGTCAGTTTGCTTCAGGTTGGCTTCGATATGCCCTCCAGGAAGGAAGCAAAAGCCTCTGGGAAGAAATGGTTCCCGCATGCTAAAGGGGGCGGCTACAGGAAATGGTATGGCAATTCCGAACATCTCGTGAATTGGCAGGACGACGGGCACGAACTCCAGACGACGTTGCATCCTTCAGGGAAGCGAGTCTGGGCTCACAACTTCAATCTGGAACAGATTTTTAAACCAGGGATCTGTTGGACAACAGTAACCATTGCAGACACTTCCTTTAGATACCACCCACGTGGATTCCTATTCGATGCTGCTGCTGGGATTTGTCAGCCAAAGCAGATGGAAGACATGTTGGTAATACTAGGCGCGCTGAATTCTCGGGTCAGCGTAAATGCAATTAGACTCTTGAATCCGACTGTAAATTTAGCGCCTGGATACCTCGGACGCATTCCTGTTGCAGAGGAGGCCGCGAGGAGAGCGTTATCCTGCGTAAAACGATGCCTAGAGCTTGCACGTGTCGACTGGAACTCATATGAAACTTCTTGGGATTTCACCAGCTTACCTTTTTTAGAAGAAGAGTTCCGTAGACCCTCCATGAAGGAAACGTTTAAGACTCTTCGTGCTAGGTGGCAAGAGGCTGTATCGGAAACCCAACTTCTCGAAAAAGAGAACAATGATGTCCATATTGAGGCCTACGGATTACAGGGAGAGCTGAGCCCTGAAGTGGGTTTCGACGAGATAACGTTAACGTGCAATCCACATTACCGCTTTGGGGGCAATAAGTCCGTTAGCGAGCTGGAACAACTACTGCGGACCGAAACTGTGCAGGAGTTCGTCTCCTACACCATCGGCTGCATGATGGGCCGTTACAGCCTCGATGAACCCGGCTTGATCTACGCTAACGCCGGCAACTACGGTTTCGATGCGACCCGCTATAAGACCTTCCCGGCCGATGCCGACGGGATCGTTCCGCTCACCGACGAACTCTGGTTCGAGGACGATGCCGCCAACCGTGTTCGGGAATTCCTACTCGCCGTTTGGGGCGCCGAGACCCTGGAGGAGAACATGGCTTGGCTCGCCGAGAGCCTTGGCAAGAAGGCCACCGGAATAAACCATCCGTCGTTACCTCGCCGACAAGTTCTTCAAGGACCACCTGCAGACCTACAAGAAGCGCCCGATCTACTGGCTCTTCTCCAGCGGCAAGCAGGGCGCCTTCCAGGCCCTCGTCTATCTGCACCGCTACCACGAAGGCACGCTTGCCCGCATGCGCGCGGAATACGTCGTGCCGTTGACCGGCAAGATCCAGTCCCGCATCGATATGCTGGAAAAAGACGCCGCTGCAGCAACCTCCACCGCTGCCCGCAACAAGCTCAACAAGGAAATCGAAAGCCTGCGTAAGAAACACGTCGAACTGCTTGCCTACGACGAGAAGCTCCGCCACTACGCTGACATGCGTATCAAACTCGACCTCGATGATGGGGTGAAGGTGAACTACGGGAAGTTTGGGGATCTGCTGGCCGAGGTGAAGGCCGTAACAGGCGGATCTGGGGACGATTGATGTCCCAGGAGGGATCCCTCTACCAGTTTGTCACCCAGAGGCGGACGCTGAATGCCGGGGATAGTGTGAACCATCCTTTTCTTGGCATGGGCGAAGCCCTGACTGGGTGGGACGGTTACCTGAAAGTGAAGTTTGCTTCCGGTGAACAGGTGTTCACCGATGCAGATGAGCTATGTCTGATCCCTGCTACTGAGGAACTGGGAGGAAGGACAAGTTGGCTGCTAGTGGATCTGGAGTTGGTGAACTCTATTGGCTTGACTCCCGAAAGCCAGTTTCACTTATTCGCGGAAAGCGTCAGGCGGATTCAAAACCGGGGATCCAAAGACGAGTATTACAGGCAGTTGCTCGCAGCATGGGAGGAGATCAAGCGAGAGAGAGAAACCATCCTTTCTGAGCTCGATGAGTTGTTGCGGAGCGATTTCATTGCAGCTGACCGCTTCTATGCCGAACGTGCCTCCCGGCATCTGACCAAGGTCGAGCTCGCACAAAAGAAATCCGAGTTTGTTCGGACTTGGATAAGTAAATCATTTCCCAGGGGCGCGAACGGCAAGCCACCAAAGATTCCCGACGAGGAACAGGCGCTGGCAATTGCGTCGGTATCTGATCACGTTCTCGTGGCTGCGCGCGCAGGAAGCGGGAAGACGGAAACCG
The DNA here is from genome assembly GCA_002279795.1 of Hydrogenophilales bacterium 12-61-10. GTDB lineage: Bacteria > Pseudomonadota > Gammaproteobacteria > Burkholderiales > Thiobacillaceae > Thiobacillus. The sequence goes on along the minus strand of NCCT01000004.1, from coordinate 3,895 downwards.
TCGCTAATCGGGCCGTGTTCCTTCAGAAACACTGTGGCATTTCACCCAGCGAGATGCTGCTTCTCGCTTTCAATCGTGACGCGGCCGCAGAAATGGCCGAGCGCCTTGAGTCGAAGCTGGACGGGCTGCCGCTGCCTCACGTCATGACATTTCATGCCCTGGCTTACGCGCTTGTCCCAGGCGCCAAGGACATTCTTGTCAATCTATCTAATGGAGCCGATCAGAGCCTTAACCAGGAATTCCAGCGAGTCTTGATGGATGCACTTGCCGACCGGGAGTTCGAGGCTCGTGTCCGCAGGTTGATGCTGGCGCATTTCCGGAATGACTGGGAACGCGTTGTGCGTGGCGGCTATAACCTCGATCCTGAGGAGATGCTCCAGTATCGAAGGAACCTGGCAAGTGAAACCTTGCGCGGGGAATACGTGAAGTCCTTTGGCGAGAAGGTTATCGCGAACTTCCTCTTCGAGCACGACATACCTTATCGGTATGAACAGAGCCATTGGTGGAGCGGATTCAACTACCGACCAGACTTCACTGTGCCCAAGTCCGGCTCGATGACCAAACCCATTGTCATCGAGTATTTCGGGCTAGTGGGTGATCCGGAATATGACGAAGCGTGCGAACTGAAGCGGAACTACTGGGCTGGCAAGGCAAATGAGTGGCTCTTCATTGAACTCACGCCAGAGCATCTCAATGGTGGAGTGAAAGCCTTAGAGCTCCACCTCGCAGATCTGTTAAAGCCCGCCCGCGTGTCAACAACGCGATTGTCTGAGGAAGAGATCTGGCTGCGCATTCGAGATCGGGTGATCTTGGGGTTCACGGCGGCGATGACCGGTTTCGTCGGGCGCTGCCGCAAGCATTGGATCTCCCCGGACAGCCTGGCGGAGATGGTTGCTGCCCATCACCCTCTCTCGGAAATCGAGGGCTGGTTTATTGAGATCGCTTTGGAGCTCTATGAGGCCTACCTAAACAGGCTCGCTGCGATCGATGCGGATGACTTCGATGGGCTCATACAGCGGGCCGTATCGTTGATCGAGTCTGGTGTGTCGAAGTTCAGCCGGAATGGATCTACCGGTGACCTGAGGCAGATCCGCTATCTCTTCGTAGACGAGTATCAGGATTTCTCGGAACTGTTTCATCGTATGGTTGGGGCACTCAGGCGCTTGAACCCGAATGTCGGCGTCTTCTGCGTTGGGGATGATTGGCAGGCGATCAACAGATTTGCGGGATCCGATCTCAAATACTACGAAGGCTTCCCAGAGATCTTTGCCCCCTCTACCAGGTTGGGCATACACACAAACCGACGGTCACGGAGAAGGATTGTTGAGGCCGGCAATGCGCTGATGAAAGGCCGGGGTAAGCCAGCACGTGCTGCTGATGAGGAGCCAGGGATTGCCACCGTGGTGGACTTGGCCAAGTTCAAGCCGTCCTCGCTGGAAGAGGCTCTCTTCAGCAAGTCGTTGCTCACCCCTGTGGTCCTGAGAATTGCTGGCAAAGCGCTGAATGAGTCGAAGCGTGTTGCGCTTTTGAGCGTGAAGAACATGCTCGTCGATCCTGGTGGCAGCCAGATGCCGCTGGAACGATATCTCGCGTTGCTCAGATCCAAACTTCCTGAGCCATTCAGAGACCGTCTCACCATATCCACGGCACATGGCTACAAAGGGCAAGAGAGTGATGTGGTGATCATTCTCGATGCCATGGAGCGGAGCTATCCGCTGATTCATCCCAATTGGGTGTTTGCCCGTGTCTTGGGGGAAAGCGTTGACGCGATCATCGATGAATCGAGACGGCTCTTCTATGTGGCATTGACCAGGGCCAGGGAGAAAGTCTTCGTCATCACGGAGAAGGGACGTGAATCGCCATTCTTGGATGACATCGAAAAATCGATGAAGCTTCCATCCATCTCCTGGACGGACTACCCGCCAGTTATAGAGAAGAATGAGTGGATGGTTGCAAAGGTTAGTGGGCCGTATGAGGTCATCAAGACACTCATCCCCACCCTGAAAGCGGACAACTATCGCTATCGTGATCTCTCAAGGGCGGGCGGGCAACGAAGCTGGGATCGTAGTTACCGAATCGGTGAAGTGACTGAGGACTTCCTTCTGGATACCCCTTGGGTGAAGGAGGCTGCCGAGTCTGAATTGTCCGGCGTTGTAGTGTCGCTCCATGATGGAACGGATCGATGCCTCATGGAATGTGAATTCAAGGAGGGGCGCCTCGTAGTCGCGTCGGACGGTGCCTACAGGGATTTCGACTTCGACTCGTTGCGGGTAGTGATGCTCCGGCCAGCGACCAGCGAGGTCACAGGAATGGAGGGTGACGAGTTATGACTTTCAGCGTATCTGACGTCCAAGAGGGTCTGCGTGCTGAGTCGCAGGATCTGCCTGACAGCCTGTCGTTCAAGGTCACAGCATCGCGCCGCATTGACGATGCCTGGCATGTAGAGCTCGATCCGGAGACAGCCACAGCCGACAATGGCAAACGCAACATCGTGCTGGATGAAGCCTTGGAGGGGGCTAGGGCCTGGTGGTCTGGCCCGCCTAAAGGCAAAGCCGATGTCATGGCAGTGATCCCAGAGGAGTCAGCGCTACTGCTGAGTTCGGCCACATCCACGCCGCCATCCAATGGGCACTGGATTCGAATTTACACCCAAGACTATCTGTCTATCCTCCGCGATATTTGGCAGCGCACGGACTGGTCCACGCGGGCAATCTCCTATCAAGAGGTGCTGTCCCGTGTGTCTCCACTAGAGCCAATCGGGATCTCGCCTGCTCTGTTCCCCCATTTACGTTCGGCCCAGCGCAAGGCGTTTGATCTGCTCGATTACGAGACCAGTTTCCTCTGGGGGCCGCCGGGAACGGGGAAAACCACCACGTTGGGGGCATTGATGGCTACCTGCGTAGTCCAGAAGCCCAAATTGCGTATCTTGCTGGTTGGCACAACGAACCAAGCCGTGGATCAGGCCTTGGTGGCAGTTGATCGGGCCCTGGAAAAACTCGGGCGCGATTACACGGATCAACGTAGACGGCTATGCCGCTTCGGCAGCCGCTTCATCGCTGAGCATTACCAGGGACGGGATCACCTGATTCCAATCCAGGATAAGGAGCTGCTTCACAAGCTTCGGAGGGTTGAGCTTGAGAAGCCTGACGAAGGTGCAACGCCTGAGGCGCTGGCGAAATGGCATCAGCAACGGCAACAACTGCGGGATCGTATTCGGGCTCAGATGGCCGCCTTGTTCCGCGAGAAATCGATCGTAGCCATGACGGCGACGCGGGCTGCACACAGCTTGGACGATTTGAATTCCCTGGGACAATTCGACCTTCTCGTATTCGATGAGGCATCGCAGCTGGGGCTGGCCAATGTGCTGTGCCTCTTGCCGCTGGCCAGGCGTCTCTTGTTTGCGGGCGATGACAGGCAGTTGTCACCGATTGTGACCAGTCAGAACAAGAAGGCCATAGCGGTGTTGGGCAAATCACCCTTCATTTACCGTGGAACAGGTGCCGATAGGGGAAATACGGTCATGCTCGATGAGCAGTCACGCATGGCCGAACAGATATGTCGCGCGGTCGGTGAGGCTTTCTACTTCGGTAAGCTGAAGGTTGCTGGGGATGCTTTAAGCGCCCCCACTTGGGCGCAGGAACGCACCTTCAAGTTTGCCGACATCGGCGGCGACTCTGCGCTGAACGCTGTGGATGTGGCTGCCGAAGGCCAATGGTCGCAAAAATACCGCGGCCTCATTCGGCACGAGAGTGCGACAAAGATTGCTGAAATGATGGCTGGGGCATTGTCTGCAAGGCAGGTTGAACCGCCCCGGGTTTTGTGGAGGCTTCAACTCTTGAGAGAATGAAGCCATGAAGAGCAAGAAGATCACCCCGAAATATTCCCCCGAAGTCCG
>NCCT01000089.1 GCA_002279795.1 Hydrogenophilales bacterium 12-61-10 | reverse complement strand
ATCCAAATAATCCTAATGTTTTCAATGGTTATTTGAAAACAGCTTTCCTGGTCGAGTTACTCCCCCTCGCCAATATCATGACCAACGCGATGGTTTACTCCGTCATCCCAGACCATACTTTCCGGTGATGAAGCTAGTATTGGTCTGTCAAGTCTTTGAAAGTCGTCCGTGCACATCACCGGTTTTTCCATTTCACGGTTACCGCGTATCGAGTTTGGCTCGGGCGTTCTAGCCAAACTGCCCGTTATTACACGCGAATTTGGCAACCGAGCCCTGCTTGTTACCGGGGCGGGGGCTCTCAAGGCCTCACCCTATTGGTTATCCTTAACCACTGGACTCACAGACGCGGGCATCACATGGCTTCATTTCGCAATCCCCGGTGAACCTTCACCACAAATGGTTGATGAAGCGGTCTCGATTTTTCGTGCTGAACAGATTGATGTAGTGATTGGGATTGGCGGTGGCAGTGCACTGGATGCAGCCAAATCAATCGCGGGTTTGCTCATCCCCGGCAACTCGGTGATGGACCACCTGGAAGGGGTTGGCCCCGAGCTTCCTTATAGAGGTCCGGCAACTCCGTTCATAGCTGTGCCCACGACGGCTGGAACCGGTTCGGAAGCAACCAAGAATGCTGTGTTAAGCGTTCAAGGACATGACGGGTTCAAAAAATCGTTTCGTGACGACAAACTGGTTGCGGCTTATGCATTGATCGATCCGGATTTGCTGAGCAGTTGCCCTCCCGCTGTCATTGCGGCAAACGGGATGGACGCGCTAACCCAACTTCTCGAATCCTACGTTTCAAGTCGTGCAGCGCCACTGACGGATTCTCTTGCGTGGGGCGGGTTGAAAACTGTGCGCGATGGCTTGCTGGCGTTATACGCAGATTCCGGCAACTCGGTCGCGCGAGAGCAGATGGCATATGCAGCCCTGGTTTCAGGCATTACGCTGGCGCAGACTGGACTCGGTTCAGTACATGGTCTGGCCGCACCATTGGGCGCTTTTTTCCCGATTCCCCACGGCGTTGCATGCGGAACTCTGGTAGCGACAGCCACGCGGATCAACATTGAGGCACTGCGCGCTCGCGCACCCGGACATCCCGCGCTGGTCAAATATGCTCTGGTCGGGCGCTTGTTGAGCGGACAAGGCCAGCTAGACCAGGATTCAGCACATAAAGCACTGTTCCACACGCTCGAAACCTGGACCGAAGCACTGCGGCTCCCCAGGCTGGCGCATTTCGGCGTCGCACCAGACGATATCCCGCGCATTGTTGCCAACAGCCGCGGGAGCAGCATGAGAACGAATCCGATCCAGCTCGACGACACTGAAATATCGGCAATCCTTTGCGCTCGCATTTGACTGCCGAACGCTCAAGAATCGCATACGTTGTCCGCTAAATCTCCGGTTTGTATTCCCATGACTATTGGAGCCCACTATGTCTGGCGGCCTGATTCTACTCATTCTGCTCGCGATCCTCATCGTGTTCGGGGTGTTCATTTTCAACCAGTTGGTGACGCTTAAACACAACGTCGGCAAAGCCTGGTCGAATATCGACGTGCTGCTCAAGCAGCGCCACGACGAACTTCCCAAATTGGTGGAAACCTGCAAGCAATACATGCAGTTCGAGCAGGAGACGCTGGAAAAGGTCATGCAGGCGCGCAGCCAGGTGGCCAGTGCGCGCGAATCTCACAACATTCCCGCACTGGGGCAGGCAGAAGGCGCGTTGCGACTGGGACTGGGAAATCTGTTTGCGGTTGCCGAGGCCTATCCCGAGCTTAAAACCAATGAAACTTTCCAGCATTTACAGTCGCGCATCAGCGGACTGGAAAACGCCATTGCCGATCGCCGCGAGTTTTATAACGACTCGGTGAATATCAACAACGTGCGCGTCGAGCAGTTTCCCGACACCGTTATCGCGCGCCTGTTTGGATTCAGCCAGTTTTCATTGCTGCGCTTTGCGGCAGCAGAAACCAAGGATGTCGACCTGAAGCAACTGTTCAATAGCTGATGTTCCGCTTGCACTGGGGCGGCGATTGGCGTCACGACTTCACCCGCATCGCGCTGGGCGGCGGCAATCTGTTCATCCTGCTGCTGGGCCTTAAATTGCAGTCGCAGACCGGCTGGCAAATCAGCTTTGCCCTCGTCGGGCTGACCAGCTTCTGGGCCTGGCATGCCAACCTCAAGCGGTATCGCACCGTCGCCGACACGCCCACCTCACGCATTGCTTCCGCGCCGCAGGGATATGTCGAGGTCGTGGGTCGGGGACAGCAGCCGCTCGGAACCAGCCTCGTCAGCCCCATCAGCGGTCTGCCTTGCCTGTGGTACCGCTACCAGATCGAAGAAAAAATCGACAATCGCTGGGAACACGTGCAATCAGACGTCTCGCACGACACATTCGGCGTCAATGACGGAACGGGGCAGTTGCTGGTCGACCCTGATGGCGCGCAGATCATCACGTCACGCAAGCAGGTTTCAACCTTGGGCAACCTGCGCAAAACCGAATGGACGCTGATCGAAGGCGAAACCATTTATGTCATCGGAGAGCACGTCACGCTGGGCGGCGCCAACGCCGTTCTGAGCAAAAGCGCTGATCTGTCGGCCCTGCTGGCCGAATGGAAGGCCGACAAGACCCGTCTGCTGGCGCGTTTTGACGCCAACCGTGATGGCGAAATCAGTCTTGAAGAATGGGAACACGCACGGCATGAGGCCTCGATCGAAGTTGACCGCGCCCATCTTGAAACCCGCCTCAAGGATGGCATCCACCTGATACGCCAACCCCGTCACAGCCGTCCATTCATCGTGGCCAACCGCAAAATTGACGCCCTGACCCGGCATTTTCGCCTGTGGAGCTGGTTTCATATGGCACTGATGCTGGGCGCCCTGCTCGGGTTCGGCTTTGCGCAGCGAATCGCCTGATCGATCCTTGCCCTGCCCGGCATCGCGCCCTATAGTCATGAGACGGAGGACGCGCCATGACCCAAGCCATACCCTCAACCCCAGCTGACTACGACCACACCCGCATCATCGAACGGCCGGACGGTTGTTACTGGATCGATGCCGAGACGGGCGAAGAATACGGCCCGTTCGCCAGCCTGCTGGCTGCGGTAGAAGACATGGAATACAACGCCGAAAGCGACTACGAGCCGGGCGAAACCGTGGAAGAGGCCGAGGGCGAACTGGGCATATCCGACTGGATTGACCCGGACACGGGCGACCCAGGATCCGGGTTTCATCCCCCGGCTGACTGAATAGCGGCGGGGTTACTGGCGCGGAGGCGTTTCAGCCGCCCGCGCCTCGCGCTCAAAGACATTATCAATATAAGGATGGCCGCCACGCAACGCGGCGAGTACACCTGCAACAGGGTAGAGCACCACCATCAACACACCCCAGCGTTCAAATTGCCTGACATGGGCGCGTTCGTGGGCGCGGGTCGCGTCCAGTGCCGCCTGCGACACGGCCACCACGACATGTCCCAGCGTGATGGCCGCCACCGATCCGCTGAACGGAAAGCCATGCCGCAAAACGCGGGCCGGCCAGCCGCCCGAGGTTTCCAGCACGCCATCGACCCGTTGCAGCCTGCCGCCGCTACTGCGCGCAATCAAGGCAACCAGCAGCCCGACCAGGGTCACGGGCAATGCCCACAGATAGATCGCCACACGCAGCATTAATCGGCTTCCACCCGGGGAAACCAGCGCGCGCCATGCAGGCCTTCGCGCACAAAATTCCCATACGCAGACTCAAGCTGCGCTGTCGTGCCGGCGGCATAGACATCGAAGCGATGCAAATCCGGGTAATCCAGCACGATGGTGCGCAGCAAGCCATCCAGATCATCCGTTGGCGGATGCGGCACGTAATTGAAGTTATCCAGCGCATCCGCCCAGGCGCGGCAGAGGTTGTCCTGATAATGCCCGGCGGAATCGGCCAGCCAGTGCAAGTCCATCGACTCCGCCAGTTCCAGCGACATGGCGTGCTGGATCAAGCTCTTGATCGGCGCGAACCCTGAGCCAAAGGCGAGAAAAATCAGCGGCCGCGGCGAATCCTCATCCAGCACGAGCTCGCCGTACGGCCCCTCGATGGAGACCGGCGCGTGAGCCAGATCCGCCGTAAACAGCGCGTCGGCAAAGGCGTCACCGGCTTGGCGTGCAACCTGCACCTCGATGTGGCGGTCCTCGCACGGGCAACTCGCGATCGCATAACGCCCGCTCACGCCGTTGATGCCGACCTGGATGCTCTGCCCGCCGAGAAAGCGCAGACGCTGACTGCGCGGAACCAGAATGTGCAACGCCGCCATCTGCGGGTTGAATATCTCGACCGATTTCACTTTGGCGGTCAGCTGCTGCAGCGGAATATCGCGCGCGCCCGCCACGTTGGCCTCGACCACGACATCGTTCACCGGTGCGTACGAACACAACAGCATCACGCCCGATGCCTTGTCGGCCGGACTCAGCACATAGTCGTGGGCATGAACCTGCTTCACCTCGCCCGATACCAGGCGGGCCTTGCAGTCGCCGCAGTTGCCGTTGCTGCAGCCGTAATTGAGCGACACGCCATGGCGCAGCGCGGCATCCAGCAAGGTCTCATTGCCCTCGACGAAGAACTCGTGGCCGCTGGGCACGATGGTGACGTGCGCCGACATGATTTTGAGCATGCGCTCCTGCACGATGACTGCTTGCGCCTGCGCGGCATTGGATGGCATCTCGGCCAGATTGCGCAGCAAGAAGGCGCGCACGCTGTGCAGGGCGTGGTGCGTTTCCGCGCTCGCCCCCTCGTCCAGCTCATCGATTTTTTCGTCCAGCCAGGTCATCACGTTGCCGTAGTGCAAAAGCAGGGCGCGGGCGGCCGCGTAATCATTGCCCAGCTCGTTCAGGCGTGCGGTCAATACATCCTTGTCGGGCAGGGCCAGTTCACGCACCCGCTTGGCAAAGGCCTTGTCCTTGATTTCCGACACCCGGCGTAATTCCGCGTCGTCGTCCCATTTCACATCGGGGAAGGCACGCAGCAACTCATCGAGCTGGATCATGCCGTCGAAGGTTGCCAGCGCGCCGCTGCGGATCATGTCCTGCAACACATGGCGCGACTGCCCAACCAGTTTGGCAACGCGGGAAAGCGGGAGTAGGTGGCTCATGGCGCGATATTACTCCGCAGCCGCGACGGACAAAATCAGCAATTCACCGCATTCTGGAATGCCAATACGAACGCCCGTCGACGCAGCCCCTACAATCCCGCCATGCCTGCCATCGCCCCCCGCCCCTGCCCTCTTGTAGCCTGCGCCGCGCTCGAACAATCCGGCCTCGCCCCGACCTGGGCACGACTGTATGCCGCGCGCGGCGTCACCCATCCGGATCAGGTTGCGCACCGCCTGCCGCAACTGCTCGCGCCTGCCGGACTGCTGCATATCGAGCAGGCCGCCCGCCTGCTGGCCGATGCGATCCGCGACCAGCAGCGCCTGCTGATCATTGCCGACTACGACGCCGATGGCGCCACCGCCTGCGCGGTTGGCGTGCGCGGCTTGCGCCTGCTTGGCGCGCAGGTGGATTTCATCGTGCCCAACCGGCTCGAACACGGCTACGGCCTCAGCCCCGACATCGTCGAGCTGGCAGCAGAGCGTGCGCCCGACCTGCTGGTCACGGTGGACAACGGCATTGCCGCGGTCGACGGCGTGGCGGCAGCCAATGCGCTCGGCATTCCGGTTCTGGTCACCGACCACCACCTGCCCGGCGACACACTTCCGGACGCCGCGTGCATCGTCAATCCCAACCAGCCGGGCTGCGGCTTTGCGTCGAAAAATCTGGCTGGCGTCGGCGTCATGTTTTACGTATTGCTGGCGCTGCGGGCCGAACTGCGCCAGCGCGGGACATACAGCCAAAACCCTGAGCCCGACCTGCGCGTGCTGCTCGACCTGGTCGCGCTCGGCACCGTCGCCGACGTGGTTAGGCTCGACGCCAACAACCGCACCCTGGTGGAAAACGGCCTCGCCCGCATGCGCGCCGGCAAGGCCCACGCCGGCGTCAACGCGCTGTTTCGCGCCGCCGGGCGCGACCCGCGCCGCGCCACCGTGTTCGACCTCGGCTTCACGCTCGGCCCGCGCCTCAACGCCGCCGGCCGCCTCGACGACATGGCGCTCGGCATCGAATGCCTGTTGACCGACGACCCCGCCATCGCGCAGGAACTGGCCGCGCAGCTCGACAGCCTTAACCGCACCCGTCGCGATGTCGAATCCGACATGCTGGAAGAAGCGCTCGCCATCCTCGCCACCTTCGACCCCAGCGACAGCCACAGCCTCACCGCCTATCAGCCCGACTGGCACATCGGCGTCATCGGCATTCTGGCCTCGCGCCTGAAAGACAAGTTTCATCGTCCCACCGTCGTGTTTGCGCAGAGCCCCGAACCGGATTCCGCCCCTGCGGGAGAACAAGGTGGCGAGCTCAAAGGCTCGGGCCGCTCCATTCCCGGCCTGCACCTGCGCGATGCGCTCGACCTCGTCGACAAGCGCCACCCCGGGCTGATCAACAAATTTGGCGGTCACGCCATGGCCGCCGGACTCAGCATCCCCGCAGGCCGCCACCTCGAATTCACCCAGGCATTCGAGGCCGTGGTGCGCGAACTGATCGACCCGGCCGATCTGGAAGGCGTGATCGAAACCGACGGCGAACTCGACGCCGCCGAGCACAGCCATGCGCTGGCCGAACAGTTCGAACACGCGGTCTGGGGGCAGGGCTTTGCCGCGCCGCTGTTCAACGCCCGCTTCGACGTCGTCGCGCAGCGCGTCGTCGGCGACAAGCATCTCAAGCTGAAACTCGCGCATGCCGGCGTCACCTTCGACGCCATGCATTTTTTCCATACCGATCCGCTGCCCGAACGTGTGGAGGCGGTTTACGCGCTGATGACCAACGAATACAACGGCCAGCAGTTACTGCAACTCAGGCTGCAGCACTGGGAGCCAGTGATGAGTGGGACGGAAAATTCGGGCAAAAAAGTGGCGGGGTAAACACCCCGCCCAAAGACCAACTGGAGGACAAACAGAGAAACCCTGGAGCCGGGATCGATTGAAGGATCCGAAGTGGTCCAAAGCCATATTTGCGATCAGCATTATGTCAATCCATGATGACGTTTCGCATCGAAACCGCCCATCCAGAAATGAGCCGTTCGGCTCATGACGCAACCTGACTCAGGGCGTCCCGGCGGCGCCCAGCTTGTCGCCGGCGAGCCGCTCGCGATCGAGCTCGTCGCGCCAGGTTTCCATCAGGTTTTCCACTTCGACCTTCTTCAGGCCGGTAAACGGCTCGGCCTGCGCCAATGCGTCCTGGCAGGATTTGTCGTGATACTTCTGCATCATCTCGCGGCCCAGGGTGTAGAGGCTGCCGTTGTGGGTGCGGCACTGCTTCAGGTCCTGGCGGTTGTCAGCCAGTTGCAGCTCACTCTGCTTTTTTGCGGACTCGGTCTGCGCCAGTGTATCGGCCGTGACGCGTTGCAAGGCCACGCTGTCGGCGAGCTTCTGCTCGGTTTCGGCCAGACGCGCCTTCAACGCTTCCAGCTCTGATTGCGCCGACTTTAGCCCGTTTTCCGCACGGCCGCGTGCCGCCTGTTCGGTGGACAGCTTGCGTTCCGTTGCGCCAAGTTTCTTCAGTTCGGTTTCAGCGGCGGCCTTGTCGGCCAGCGCGGCGAGCTTGTCCTGCTCGGCCTGCGCACGCGCCTGTTCGATCTGCTGCACCTGCTGCTGCATGCGCCGCAACATCTGTTTTTCGCGGCCTTCGTTTGCCGCCCAAACGGGTGCACTCACCAAACCCGCCACGAGCAAAATACTCACCCACTGTTTCATCACAGATTCTCCACGGGCATGCCGCCCGGTTGTGCGCCCAGCTTCAGCAGCAGGCGCGCCATGTCAAAGTCGCCGACTGAAAACGCCCACCATAGCGGCGGATGGCGTTTCTTGTCGCCCCATTCCAGCGGCGCGCCGGCGCGAACCAGCGCGCGCGCGGCGTCCGGGTTGCCATTGGCCGCGGCCACCGCCAGCGGCGACAGGCCTTCGCGGTTGAACAGCGTCAGATCGGGCTTCGCTCTGGCCAGCACATCGATCACCTGCGCCCGCCCCAGCAGTGCCGCACCATGCATCGGCGTGTCGCCGTCGTCGTTCTTGCGGTCGGGGTCGGCGCCCGCGCGCAGCAGCATGTCCACCAGCCGCACATTTCCGTTTTTGGCCGCCATCCCCAGCGGGGTGTAGCCGCGGCCCTTGACGTTGGGTTGCGCGCCGGCGTCGAGCA
>NCCT01000149.1 GCA_002279795.1 Hydrogenophilales bacterium 12-61-10 | reverse complement strand
CCTCAGCATTTGCTGCTGAGAGTCACGAGCTGATGATGTGCAACACCTATTCGGGTGGCGGAGGTGTCAGCGTCAAGGGCAGAACCCTCAAGTGCGAAGGCGAACCGGATGCTCGCGACTACAGCAAATTCTGGACTACGAGTCTAACGGACCTGTACGGCCAGGGTTGGAGGGTTGAGTCCATGTCGACCTACCCGGCGAGCTCATCCGGGGAGGCGACGGTGATTTTCCTGTTGAACCGGACAACGACATCCGGCCCCGCTTCACCTGCCCAGAAATAGGAGGCTTCATGAGACACCCAACACAGCCTGAGGAAAACATGATTGCAGCGGTGCTGCAATCGGTGTCGGAAGACGCGTGCCGGCATGGGATGGGCTCGGGATGTTTTCATGGGTTCGAGTTCAAGGCCATGAGGCTTGGACGGCGTGGCCGGCCAGGAGCAATGGCAAGAGTGAAGATTGTGGTCAGTCAGGATGGCGAGGTGATCGAATCACGATTACTCGATGTCTTGAATGACCCGTTGTAGGCCGCGGCTGGGTTGAGCCGGGTTATGAGCCAGCACTATTTCAACACGACGTTTGACGGTGAACCCGTGACCGTCATTCTTGGATGGGACCGTCCTCTCGGTCACTTCTTCCTTCTCATCGAGAAAAGCGAGCCCGCGGAACCACTCGATGTCCCAGAGCCAGAGGTTATGTACTCCAACCTGGATGAGCCGGATCCCTTTCACAAGGATCTGGCCTTCTATCGAGAAAAGCTCAATCAACTGGGTATCCGGGTGCCAGAAAGCATGTTCAGGGAAGTGCCGTTGGATCAGGCATCCGGTGTGGATGGCAATCGAATGTGCTGGCATGAGAGCAACGGTTAGTTCAGGGAGGTGATGCAGTGATAGACAAGAACTGGCAGGAAATTGCCCCGGATCCTGATTGGGTGCGGCAGGAAGTAGCCCGCCTGAATAAGGCAGTCGATGAATTTGCCGGCGCCATGAAGGCGAAGCTCGCGCAGAAAGCGCATGAGGGCTGGACCGGCTGGGACAAGCCTGAATCGAGCATCAAGATATGGAATGCCATGCTTGCTCAAGGCGCTGCGGTACCTCTGGCCAAGGGGCAGGAAGTGGACATTGCCAATCTGGCGATGATGTTATGGCGGACCAATGAGAGGTTGGAATGAAGTCCATTGCGATCTGGGGCCTGATGTTATCGACCTCGCTGGCCGCTATCATTGATGTGTCGGTGATTTCAGGACGGCTTGAGTGAAGCTCTACCTCTGCGAAAAACCTTCACAAGGCAGGGAAATCGCCAGCCACATCGGTGCTCGGACACGTGGCGAAGGATGCATTACTGGTAACGGTGTGTCGGTAACCTGGGGTATCGGCCACCTGGTTCAGCAGGCGAAACCGGAACACTACAACCCGGCATTGAAGTTCTGGGACATCGCGCACTTGCCTGTGCTGCCGGATGAGTGGCACATGGAGGTGAAGCACCAGACCCGTGATCAGTACAAGATCGTCGCGAAGCTGTTGAAGCAGGCAACTGAGGTTGTCATTGCCACCGATGCCGACCGTGAGGGCGAAGTGATCGCACGGGAGCTGATGCAGCTGAACGGCTACCGCGGGAAGGTTTCGCGCCTTTGGCTTTCAGCGTTCGACGATGCGTCGGTGAAGAAGGCTCTGGCTAATATCCTGCCGGGCGAGAAGACGCTGCCGATGTATTTCTCCGGGATGGGCCGAAGCCGGGCGGACTGGCTGGCCGGGATGAATCTCACCATGGCCTTGACCAAGGCATTCGGTGCCGGC
>NCCT01000088.1 GCA_002279795.1 Hydrogenophilales bacterium 12-61-10 | reverse complement strand
GTCGCGGATTTCCTTGATCCATTGGCTGGCCCGTGGCAAACCAATGCCAAACAGCTCGCATACCCGCGAACGGTAAATACGCCCTTCCCAAACCAGCAAAAGCTCCATAAGGGTAAGGCGTTGTTGCGGGCTGTCGTTCCGTTGGTCCATGTACATTTCCGTATGTTATAGAAAAATATAACATATAATTTCTTATAACATTGACCTTGCAGCAAAAAACCCCTGGCCTGCCAACACTGTAACCAGGGGGTGGCGGATTCAACCGATCGACGCAACGGATTGGTGAAATCGTTCGGCGGGCGTTTCGTAGTTTAGTGTTTTCCTGGGGCGCTCATTCAATTTCCTCGCGATGGCATTGAGCTTGGCTTGCGAGTAGGTCGAAATATCGGTTCCCTTGGGGAAATACTGTCGCAGTAGCCCATTCGTATTTTCATTGGTCCCACGCTGCCAAGGACTCCGAGGGTCACAGAAATAGACCTGTATGTCCGTCGCCAACGTAAAGCGCTTATGTCCGGCCATCTCAGTGCCTCGATCCCAGGTCAGCGATTTGTAGAGTTCCTGTGGCAGCTTGCGCGCATTCTTGATCAGCGCATTGGCGAATGTCTCGGCATTTTTACTGGCGACCTTTACCAGCATCAGGTAGCGTGTTTGACGTTCGACGAGAGTTGCAATCTGACTGCTGCGATTTCCGCACAGTAGGTCACCTTCCCAGTGCCCCGGTACGGCCCGATCTTCCGCCGTGGCAGGACGCTCGCTGATAGATACCGCGTCACGAATTCTGCGGCGATCGTCCGACTTCTGGGTGTGATGGCGCGAACGGCGCATGGCTCGCGTGCGCCGCAAATATTGCTGCAACTCCTTCTTCAAGACGCCACGAGCTTGAATGAAGAGGCTGCGATAGATCGTCTCGTGTGACACCTGATTGTTCTCGTCGTCCGGGTTAGCGCACTTCAGCCAACCAGCAATCTGCTCCGGTGACCACAGACATTGGAGCTTCGCTGCCACGATGCGCGCCAAGGTGTGGTTCTCAGCCAGTTTACAGGCCTTGGGGCGACGTGCCCGATCCCAAGCTGCCTGGTCGGCCTGGTTTGCCCGATAGCAACTCTGCCCGCCGTTGCGCAGGATCTCGCGACTGATAGTAGATGGCGCTCGCTCAAGGAGAGTGGCTATCGAACGGATCGAGTGACCGGATGCTAAAGCACGCGATATTTCTTCACGTTCAGCCAACGTCAGCACCAAGCTCGATCGGTGTCGTGGCACCGGACTTATCCCGCCGGTCTCAGCAAGTATGCGTTGTATGGATGAGTGGTTTCGATCAAACAACTGGGCGATCTGTTGAAGGGACTCCCCTTTCCGCCAACGCTCCCACATCAAGGCTTTCTGGCTTTCCGTGTAATAGATCCGAGGTCTTCGTTTCATCTGCAACACTCCTTCTGCTTACGCAGTCTCTAGTGTGTTGCATCCACCGGTTGAATCCGCCGGCTAATATCGGACATTGAACCGCTCGACAGACCAGAACGCCCGCTTCCGCCTTTGCGACTGTGTGCTCCTGACATCCTGGGGGATACACCCAGGACGTGAACCGGACTTTGCCCTTGTTTCATGGCGTGAATTACAATCCGCTAATATTGTTAGACTGGTGGTTGTGTTCGTCCCCCCTTATGAAATGTTATCGATGTTGCCTGGCGCCGGCTTCTGTTCAAGCCCGCGCCAGTTTGTTGTTTCCAGCCACCCCCCTTAATCGAATCCACCCTCGGCCCGCACGCACCGTCAATGCGGGTGATCCCGGCCAGTACGCTGGACGGTTCTTCGCTACCCGCGGCATTTTTACCCGGAGCACTTCATGGAATTCCTGATGGATCCATCCATATGGATCGGCTTGCTCACGCTGGTCGTACTGGAAATCGTGCTGGGCATCGACAACCTCGTGTTCATCGCGATCCTGGCGGACAAGCTGCCGCCGCACCAGCGGGATCGGGCACGACTGATCGGTCTGTCGCTCGCATTGCTGATGCGACTGGGGCTCCTGGCCGCCATGTCCTGGCTGGTCACGCTGACCGAACCGCTGTTCTCGATCGCCCAGCTCAGTTTCTCCGGGCGTGACCTGATTCTTTTGGCCGGCGGCCTGTTTTTGGTGTTCAAGGCCACGATGGAACTGCACGAGCGTCTCGAAGGGGGCTTGTGCCAGGACGGCCCCAAGTCCGCCTACGCCAGTTTCTGGATGGTGGTGGCCCAAATCATTGTCCTCGATGCGGTCTTCTCGCTGGATGCGGTCATTACGGCGGTGGGCATGGTGGAGCAGCTGGGCATCATGATGGCGGCCGTTGTGATTGCCATGGGCGTCATGATCATCGCTTCCAAGCCGCTGACCCGGTTTGTCAATGCGCACCCCACCATTGTGATCTTGTGCCTGAGCTTTCTGCTGATGATCGGCTTCAGTCTTGTGGCTGAAGGTTTTGGGTTTCATATTCCCAAGGAGTATCTCTACGCAGCCATTGGCTTCTCCATCCTGATCGAAACGTTCAATCAGGTTTCATGGCGCAACCTCGCCAAGAACGAGTCGCGGCTGCCGTTGCGGGAGCGGACTGCGGACGCCATTTTGGGTCTGATGGGTGGGCGCAGGATGGCCAGCGCAGCAGAGAAGTCGGCGGACATTGAAGAAGGGGTTCCTCCTGCGGCATTTGGCGAGGAAGAACGCTTCATGATTTCAGGAGTGCTTACCCTGGCCGACCGCTCCATTCGGACGATCATGACGCCGCGTGGGGACATCTCATGGGTTGATTGCGACAGCAACGAAGATGAAATCCGTGCGCAGTTACTGGACACCCCGCACAGCATTTTCCCGGTATGCCGTGGTTCGCTGGACCACATCGTGGGAGTTGTCCGGGCCAAGGAGCTGTTCACCGCGCTGGACAGCGGACAGGACCTGGCCGCCTGTGCAGCGCAGTATCCGCCCATCCTGGTGCCGGACCGGATCGATGTGATCAAGATTCTGGGCGTGTTGCGCAAGGCAAAAGGCAGCCTTGTGCTGGTGGTCGATGAGTATGGGACGGTGCAGGGGCTGGTGACGCCGCTCGACATCCTAGAAGCGATCGCCGGCGAGTTCCCCGATGCGGACGAAACGCCTGACATCGTCCGCGAAGGGGATGAGTGGCGGGTAAAAGGTACAGCGGACCTGCATCAGCTGGAACAATCACTGGGCGACGTCTCACTGGTCAGCCCGGACGATGAGTACGTGACTTTGGCTGGCCTGTTGCTGGCCCAGCACGAGCGAATGCCCACCGTCGGCGAGTCCTTTCAGTTTGGCGATTTCCGCTTCGATGTCCTGGAAATATCCAGTCGTCGCGTCGAACTGGTCCGCATCTCCCGAGCCCTAAGCGAGCCAGAGCAGGAATAGCCAGATGCTTGGCCAGTACTTCTCTCGCCGGTGGCAAGGTCAGGTCCCCTTGGCAGTACTGCTCTGGCGAGACATGCTTGGTGTCGGCACTGTGGTCAATCTCATTGCAACCATCCTGGCCTTGACCGCCATCATCCAAGGTGCGCATGCCGGGCTTGCTGTTGCCTTGCACTTAGCACCGATGCCCTACAATTTTTTCCTGTTCGCCGCGATTTGGCGTGCACCGGATCGAAACTTTCTCACTAGCGTCATTGCTGCGGGCTGGCTCGTAGTCGTGACGTTCGTTTGAGTCGCTGTTATACGAGGTCTACAGGCGCTGTGTGGGTCGACATTCCAATGCAATGCGCAGGCAATGGTTCGGGCTCAATGCTTATGACGACGATGGATGTCCGGAAAATGGGTGAGGGGTCCATGCATGGCATGTGTCAACATCAGTTCGGTCCAAACTGAGGCATCCATGTATACGATTCATTCAATGTACTTCCCAACCAACAACGCGCCATCAGGCGCGTTTTTCTTTGCAGCAGCCATTGACGCTATGTCTTCATGCGTGTAACCATCACTACATGACTGTAGAGAACGTTACATGGATTCTGATCATTCTAACTCTGCCCACGCAGAACGCCACGGCACGCATGCGCATCTGGCGCGGGTTGAAAGGCATGGGGTGCGCTGCGTTGCGGGACGGCGCCTGGCTTTTGCCCGAAACCGTTGGCACGAGGCAGGGGTTTGAGGCGCTGGCAGATGAAACCCGCACGGCGGGCGGCACCGCATGGGTGCTTCGGCTGGACGCGGAGGATGCCCAGTCGGCCGCATTCCGGGGAATGTTTGACCGCAGTTCCGAATACGCCGATCTGTTGGCGGATATGACCCACTTCGATCCGCTTGCCGAGAATGTAACGACCGCCAACAAGACCCTGAAGGCCTTGCGGCGCCGTTACGAAACCCTGGTCGAGCAGGATTATTTTCCGGGAGCCGGAAAACTCGATACGGAAGCACGGCTGTTGACTCTCGAAGCCACACTGGCGACCCGGCTCGCGCCCAGCGAGCCGCATTTCCAGGACGGCCAGCCCGAGCGTCTCGCCCTGGCCGATTTCCAGAAGCGGACTTGGGCCACCCGGCAGGACTTGTGGGTGGACCGGCTGGCATCCGCCTGGCTGATTCGCCGCTTCATCGACCGCAAAGCGCGCTTCGTCTGGCTGGAGCGGATCCAAAACTGTCCGGCAAACGCGCTGGGATTTGATTTTGACGGCGCGCGCTTCACCCACATCGGGCATCGCGTCACCTTCGAAACCCTGCTGGCGAGCTTTAACCTGGAAGGCGACGCGGCCCTGATGCGGATCGGCGCCATCGTCCATGCGCTCGATGTGGGCGGCGAGGCGCCCGAGGCGGCAGGCTTCGAGATGCTGCTGAAAGGCCTGAAAACACGCATTCAGGATGACGACATCCTGCTCAAGCAGGGCGGGCAGATGCTGGACGATTTATACGCAGTTTTTTCCAACCCGTAGCATGACCAAGGATGCCATCTTGACCACCCCGACAGAACGTCCTGCCCACCCCAGTTTCTGGGAGGCCTTCAAATACTGGCTGATACTCGGCTTCATCAGCTTCGGCGGCCCCGCCGGGCAGATTTCGATCATGCACCAGGAGCTGGTGGAGAAACGCCGCTGGATTTCCGAGCGCCGCTTCCTGCACGCGCTCAACTACTGCATGGTGCTGCCCGGTCCCGAGGCGCAGCAGCTCGCCATCTACATCGGCTGGATGCTGCATCGCAGCTGGGGCGGCATCGTCGCCGGCACGCTGTTCGTGCTGCCGTCACTGTTCATCCTGGCGGCGCTGACCTACATCTATCTCGCCTTCGGCGACCTCACCTTCGTGCAGGGGGTGTTCAACGGCATCAAGCCGGCGGTGGTGGCCATCGTGGTGTTTGCCGCCTGGCGCATCGGTTCGCGCGCGCTGAAGAACAATCTCCTATGGGCACTGGCGGCCGCTTCCTTCATCGCGATCTTTGCCCTGAAAATCCCGTTCCCCTACATCGTGCTGGCAGCCGGCGTACTGGGTTTCATCGGCGGCAAGGTCTGGCCGGACAAATTCAAGGTCGGCGGCGGCCACGGCGCCAGCGACAAGTCCTATGGCCCGGCGCTGATCGACGACGACACGCCGCCGCCGGCGCACACGAAATTCCGGCTCGGTCGCTTGCTGATCCTGACCGGGCTGTTCGTCGCGCTGTGGGGCGCGGCCATGCTGCTGTTGCCCGCCGGCACGCTGCACGACATGGGGGTGTTCTTCACCAAGGCCGCGCTGGTCACCTTCGGCGGCGCCTATGCGGTGCTGCCCTATGTCTATCAGGGCGGCGTCGAGCACTACCAGTGGCTGACCGCCACCCAGATGATCGACGGCCTCGCCCTGGGCGAAACCACGCCGGGACCGCTGATCATGGTGGTGTCCTTCGTCGGCTTCGTCGGCGCCTGGACCAAGGAGATCTTTGGCCCCGACAGCCTGTTGCTGGCGGGCTTCGTCGGCGCCAGCGTGGCCACCTTCTTCACCTTCCTGCCGTCGTTCCTGTTCATTCTGGCCGGCGCGCCGCTGGTGGAAGCCACCCACGGCGACCTCAAGTTCACCGCGCCGCTCACCGGCATCACTGCCGCCGTGGTGGGGGTGATCCTCAACCTCGCGCTGTTCTTCGGCTGGCATGTGATCTGGCCGCGTGCCACCGAGGCGGCGCCGTTCTCCGGGGGCTTCGAATGGTTCTATGCCCTGATCTCGGTGGCGGCGTTCATCGCCCTGTGGAAATACAAGATGGATGTCATGAAGGTCATCGGCGCCTGCGCGGTGGTCGGTCTGGTCTACACCTACATTATTTGAGGAGCGTGAAATGCCCTATGAACTGAAACCCCTTTCCTGCAATCCGACCGGATTGAACGGCCTGTCCGAGAAGCTCATCGTCAGCCATTGGGAAAACAACTACGGCGGTGCGGTGAAGCGCCTCAACGCCATCGAGCAGAAGCTGGCCGAATTGAATTGGGCCGCCGCGCCCGTGTTCGACATCAACGGTCTCAAGCGCGAGGAGATGATCGCCAGCGGCTCCATGATCCTGCACGAGGTCTACTTCGACTCCCTGGGCGGCGCCGGTGGCGACCCGGCGGGCGCACTCAAGGCCGCCATCGAACGCGACTTCGGTTCGCTCGACGCCTGGCGCGCCGAATTCTCCGCCATGGGCAAGGCCCAGGGCGGCGGCTCCGGCTGGACCCTGCTCACCTGGAGCCCGCGCCGCGGGCGCCTGGTCAACGCCTGGGGTGCCGATCACGCTCACAACCTGGCCGGCGCCACGCCGCTGATCGCCCTGGACATGTACGAGCACAGCTATCACATGGACTTCGGCGCCAAGGCCGGCGCCTATGTCGATGCCTTCATGCAAAACCTTTCCTGGACGGCCGCCGAGGCCGCCTTCGCCAAACTGGGAGCCTGACACCATGGAACGCACCATCAAACCCAACACTCTGAAAACTGAACTGCTCGGCAAAATGATCCTGGATGTGCGCCGCATCGCCGACCGTGAGGCTGCGCCCGAGCGCCTGCCTGGCGCGCAATGGAAGAATCCGGAGCAGCTTGCCGAATGGGCTGACAGCCTGCCGAAAGACCAGGACATCGTGATCTATTGTGCGCGTGGCGGCTCGGTTTCCAACAGCGTGGTGGATGCCCTGCAAGCCAAGGGCCTCAAGGCCCGCTTCATTGAGGGCGGCATCGAGGGCTGGAAGGCAGCCGGTGGCGGGGTCGTCGGATCATGAAATGGGTTACCCGTGAACGCCCCAAGATCGACCGCATTGCCTGTCCCTGGCTGATCGCCCGGTTCATCGACCCGGCCGCCGAGTTTCTATACGTGCCTGCGGCCGACGTGCTAACCATCGCAAAGGAAACCGGCGCCATTCCCTACGACATCCCGGGCGTGGAATACGGCCATCGGGGTGAGCTGTGCAGCTTCGATGCCTTTCTGGACAAACACGACCTCAATGACCCTGCGCTGCGGCAACTCGCCGTGATCGTGCGAGGTGCAGACACCGACCGTCTCGACCTAGCACCGCAATGCGCTGGCCTGCTTGCGTTCTCACTTGGCTTGTCGAAAAACTTCGCCAACGACCACGAGATGCTGCACCAAGGAATGGTGATGTACGACGCGCTGTATGCGTGGGCGAAAAATACCCAAGGCGAGGGCAACAACTGGACCTATCCAACCTGACTTCTCCATCAGTCCAGATTGCCGCCACACCCCACCTTTACATGCCCGAAGTCCGGATAAGCGTTCTCGTGGCCCTTGCGTTATCGCTGGGGGTTCACGCAGGCCTGCTGGCGCTATGGGCGGTCAAGGCGCAACGACCCGCGGCATCGGCAGTCTCAGCGTCCCTGCAGGTCAACCTCATGAGCACGCCTGCCCAGCAGAGGGAACCAGTCCCTAAGGCAGCCCGGGCGGAAACCGCCCGCATCGAACAACCTGCAAAACCGCGCGCCAACCCTGCCATCCCATCGCCGTCAGGCGCAGAGGTTCAGGAGCACGTTCGCGTCACGGCGTCCATCCCGCCTTCTCCCACACCCGAGAAACAGTTGGCTTCCATGCCGGCGCCGCCCGCTCCAACCGCAGCGGAATGGGCGCTGGCCTCCACCTACACGCTCAAGAACAGCAAGCGTTACCGATACAACTGGGGCCAGCAGGTTCGCAGCATGATGGGAACAGCCATAGAGGGACCTGGCCAAGGGGCAGTTCGGTTCCGCATCGAGATCGCACCTGACGGGAAGATTTCCAAGGTGGAAGAGCTTTGGTCAACCTCGGAGGTGGTCTCAAAGCTCGCTCGAGAGGCGATCCAGAATTTGCCGCCACTGCCGCCAATCTCTACAGGAAAACCGCTCATCTTCGAACAGACCATCTCCTTCCAGCCCTACGAGACGGGCTGGCCACCCAGCTATAAGCTTGACTGCTTGCCGGAGCCCCTGCCTTTCAATAACCCGTTCGCGTGG
>NCCT01000148.1 GCA_002279795.1 Hydrogenophilales bacterium 12-61-10 | reverse complement strand
CACGACGTCGAGTTCGTTTTCCAGACCCGAGCTGTCTTCAACCGTGATCACGCCTTCCTTGCCGACCTTGTCCATCGCGGCGGCGATGATGTCGCCGATCGAGGCATCGGAGTTGGCGGAAATGGAACCGACCTGGGCGATTTCCTTGCTGCTGGTGCAGGGCACGGAAATCTTCTTCAGTTCGGCGGTGATGGCGATGACGGCCTTGTCGATGCCGCGCTTGAGGTCCATCGGGTTCATGCCGGCGGCGACGAACTTCATGCCTTCGTTGACGATGGACTGGGCCAGCACGGTGGCGGTGGTGGTGCCGTCACCGGCGACGTCGGAGGTCTTGGAAGCAACTTCCTTGACCATCTGCGCGCCCATGTTCTCGAGCTTGTCCTTCAGTTCGATTTCCTTGGCGACGGACACGCCGTCCTTGGTCACGGTGGGGGCGCCGTAGGAACGGTCGAGCACCACGTTGCGGCCTTTCGGGCCCAGGGTTACTTTTACGGCATCAGCCAGGATGTTGACGCCTGCCACCATGCGGTGACGCGCGGAATCGCCAAAACGTACGTCTTTTGCAGCCATTGCTTAACTCCTAAATTTTGAATTCGGTTTGGATTTGCGTACGGCGTTCGATTACTGCTCGACCACGCCCATGATGTCCTCTTCGCGCATCACCAGCAGCTCGTCGCCCTCGACCTTGACGGTCTGGCCGGCGTATTTGCCGAACAGCACACGGTCGCCGACTTTCACGTCCAGCGGAATCAGCTTGCCCTGGTCGTCTTTCTTGCCGGCGCCGACGGCGATCACTTCACCCTGGTCGGGTTTCTCGGTGGCGGTGTCGGGGATCACGATCCCGGAAGCGGTCTTGCGCTCTTCTTCCATGCGCTTGACAATCACTCGGTCGTGCAGAGGACGGATTTTCATTGCAAAGTCTCCATTGCGGTACGTTGATATAAGGCAGCCGGAGCTGCCCGAAAAATGAGGAAGCGGCGAAGGTGTTGTTAGCACTCGTCGCCGTTGAGTGCTAATAGTAGGGGCGGAGAGTTTCAATTTCAAGTCCATGGACGATTTAATCAGCCGTACCCGTGCCGCCGTCTGGCACCCCTGCACCCAGATGAAAGCGCTGGAAGCCACGCCGCCGCTGGCGATCGCGCGTGGCGATGGGCCGTGGCTCGTCGATACGGGGGGACGGCGTTACCTCGACGCGATTTCCAGCTGGTGGGTCAACCTGTTTGGCCATTGCAACCCCCGCATCAATGCCGCCATCATCGACCAGCTCGGCAAGATCGAACACGTGATGCTGGCCGGCGCCACCCATGAACCGGTCGTGGCGCTCTCCGAGCGGCTGGCCAAGCTGTCCGGGCTGGGTCACGCGTTCTATGGCTCGGATGGCGCGTCGGCCACCGAGATCGCACTGAAAATGAGTGCTCACTTCTGGCGTAATGCTCGCCAGGAGGAGAAAAACGGTTTCGTCAGCCTCAGGAACGGCTATCACGGCGAAACCGTCGGCGCGCTGTCAGTGACCGATATTCCGCTGTTCAAGGCCACCTATGCTCCCCTGCTGCGGCACACGGTGCAGGTACCGACGCCGGATGCGCGTCTGGCCGAAGCAGGCGAAACGGCGGAGGGATTTGCGCTGCGTTGTGCGGATGCATTGGAAGCGCATTTGGTCGAGCACGCCGCCGAAACGGCCGCTTTCATCGTCGAACCGCTGGTGCAGGGCGCGACAGGGATGGCGATGTATCACCCGATCTATCTCAAGCGGGCCCGGGAACTGTGCACGAAATATCGAGTGCACCTGATCGCCGATGAGATTGCCGTGGGTTTCGGCCGCACCGGTACCATGTTCGCCATTGAGCAGGCCGCCATCC
>NCCT01000087.1 GCA_002279795.1 Hydrogenophilales bacterium 12-61-10 | reverse complement strand
ATTTCCAGCGTAATGCGATAAGACAGATTGATTGAAACCGAATGCAGGGTATGCAGCTTGCCGCTCAAGGCATGCAGGCGCAGCGACGGATGGTGCGGATTCAACTCAAGCAGTTGCAGGGTTTTGAGGTACTGCTTTTCCAGATCGGGATGCCGCTTGAGAAAACGTGCGGCGCGTTGGGTGTACTGGTCGGTGAAAATCAGCCGATAACTCATGCCGACGATTTCACGCGTTCCAGATGTTCTTCCGGCGACGACTCGGTAAAGCGCCCTGCCGCCAGGTCGGCGCGCGTCTCGGCCAGCGCCGCCTCCAGCTCGCACTCGCGCAAGTAGTGATACTGCGCAATATCCATTACCACGAAGCGCTCTTTTCCACGCACCGACACAATCGCCTCGGAACGCTCGGCAAGCACCGACTCGATCGCGGCAATGCCTTTTGTCTTGAGATCGTTGGCTGTGAGATGGGACATGGCGCGCACCTGAACGGGTTATAAAGAATGCGCTTCATAGTGCGCTTTATGGTGTTGCTAATCAAGCGATGCGTCCAGGAAACGCTGGTTTACTTCAGCCCTGCCGCATCCGCCTTCACAAACGCCAGAATCACCTCGCGCACCACCTTGCGCTGCGCCACCGGTAGTTTGAGAAAAGCCTCGAAGACCTCGCGTTCCTGATAGCCGATGCCTTCGTCCCAGCGTTTTTGCTTGGCGCGCACCCGATTTTCGATCTCTGCCCCATAGCGAAGCGTCTGCGGCGAAACACTCAGCCATAGCGCCAGCGCTTCCAGCTTGTCCTGACGTGGCAATGACTCGCCAAGCAACCAGCGACGCACGCCGTGCAAAGTCATCGGCTTGCCCATGTAGTGCAAATTGAATTCACGCTCCAGCACTGAGGGCTTGGCTTCATAGCCCGCCGCCGCCATCGCGGCACGTAACCGTTCCGCAAATTTTTTGCTTGCGCTTTCCATGCCCGGAAGTTACCGGCGGCACAAGGGACAAGGGTAAGAACGGCGTAACGTTTAGTTACGTTGCATACGTAACTAATGGTAAAGTCCGCGCGACCTTTCCCCGCGCAACAACACGCATTCCATGCCCAAATCTCTGCTCGAACAACTGCCCGAAATCGTCTCCAACGGGCGCAAGCAAGCCGAGCGCATTCTCGAAAGCATCGAAAGCCGCCATCGCGTGCAACTGCAAACGCGCGAAATCGTGCTGCCCGCAAAAGATGCGGCGGCGCACGACTGGATCACCCGCCAGACCCGGCAAGCCCAGCGCGAAGCCGTGTTCAGCCCCTCACAAACCACCTTGGTCGACCCGGTACAACCTGGCTTGAATGCAGTGCCCAAAGCGCCCTGGACCAACCGCCTGATCTACGGAGACAACCTGCTTGCCATGGCCGCGCTATTGGCGGGCGACGAACACACGCCCTCGCTGCGCGGCAAGGTCGACCTGATCTACATCGACCCACCGTTCGACTCCAAGGCCGACTACCGCACCAAGGTCACGCTGCCCGGCGTCGAACTGGAACAGAAACCCACCGTCATCGAACAATTCGCCTACTCCGACACCTGGAGCGACGGCACCGCCTCGTATCTGGCGATGATGACGCCGCGCCTGATCCTGATGCGCGAACTGCTGGCCGACACGGGGTCGATCTACGTGCATCTGGATTGGCATGTGGGGCATTACGTGAAGCTGGCTCTTGATGATGTGTTTGGGAAAGACGCATTCTTCAACGAAATAATCTGGCATTACCCGGACAAGCTGCAAGGCAACATCAACGGTCTGCCTAAAAATCACGACACGATCTTTGCGTACAGAAAAAACAAAAATGCGGTCTGGAATGGAGTGAAGATTCAGCTCGACGGGTCGCGAAAAATTAACCGCCGTGTTTGGAATCCAGAGACCAAAAAGCTCGATACCGCCCGTGATGAGTTCGGGCGAGTTATCTACGATACCTACACAGAGAAAAATGCCGACGATGTATGGCAAATTGCGCAGGCAGAAGTCACTAAAAACCCCAATAACACGGGTTACAACACCGAGAAACCCGAAACATTGTTGGAGCGCATCATTGAAGCCTCGTCAAATGAAGGGGCCCTGATAGCCGACTTCAATGGCGGCTCCGGCACCACCGCCGCCGTCGCTGAAAAACTCGGCCGCCGCTGGATCACCACCGATCTCGGTAAGCCCGCCTGCATGATCATGCGCAAGCGCCTGATCGACCAGGACGCGCAGCCATTTCTCTATCAGGCCATCGGCGACTATCAGGTGGAAGCCGCGAAAGCCTCGCTGGGGCGGGATTTCCGCATCGGCGACCTGTCGCAGATCGTGCTGTCACTGTATGGCGCGCTGCCCTTGTCGCCGGAGGACAGCCCGCAACGCAACCTCGGCCACGTCACCGCGGGCGGCAGCAAAACGCTGGTGCTGGCCGATTCGCCCAACAAGCTGACCGGAACGGCGACGCTGAAAAAGGCCATCGCGCAGCGCGACACCCTGCTGGGCGGCTGGGATCGCGTGGTGGTGCTGGGCTGGAACTTCGAGCCGTCTATCGGCGAGACGATCACGGCGATGAATGATGAGCTGCTCGAAGTGCTGGTGATTCCGCCCGATCTGATGGACCGGCTGAAGAAGAAGGGTGGGCTGGACAAGCTGCGGGGCTCGGTGCGGTTTTCGTCGCTGCAGTATCTGACGATCTGGCCGGTGGAGCGAAGTTCTGCCCCTGCGCCAGCGCCCACCCTCTCCCCGACCCTCCCCCCTCAAGGGGGAGGGGGCGAGCCGGTTGAAACGCTGACCGTCAAACTCAGGAACTATGTGCTGCTGTCGCCCGAAGCGATCAATCTGGATGAAGCCAACCGGGCAAAACTGCAAGCCATTGCCAACGCAGAACCGCTGGCGCTGATTGAATACTGGGCGGTGGACCCGGATTACGACGGCCAGGTATTCCGCTCGGTGTGGCAGGATTATCGCGGCAACACGGCGAATGACGGCGACCCGCTGCGGGTGGTGACGCAGGCCACGCTGACCGTCCCCGCAAAGCTCGGGGCACGCCGGGTGTGCGTGCGGGTGGTGGATGTGTTTGGCTTTGAAGCGGAAGTGCTGACAACCGTGGCTGCAGCATGAGCGCCAGGACGGATGACCAGCTTGCGCTGTCTGCCGGCCTGACCGCCAAAACCAATGCGCTGTGCCTGGGCCTCGAATCCGGCGCGGCTGAAATACTCGATCTCGTTACCCCCGTTACTTCCGAGTTACTGAAGTGGTGGTTCGGCGACGACATGGTGGCGGCGCGCGGCGGGTTGAATTTCCACGCCGGGCAAAAGCAGGCGATTTTGAATGCCATCGTGGCGCACGAGGTGCTGGGCGCGACCACGCTGCTGGATTTATACAAGCAGGCTGCGCCCGATGCGCTACTGGCTGGCAGTCGCATGAGCGAAGTCGCACAAGCCAAACACGCGCACCCCAAGTACTGCTTGAAAATGGCGACCGGCACGGGCAAAACCTGGGTATTGCAGGCGCTGCTGATCTGGCAAATGCTCAACAAGAATGCGGCTTTGAACGAGGGCGTGGACGATCCGCGCTTCACCCGGCAGTTTCTGATCGTCGCCCCCGGTTTGATTGTGTACGAGCGGCTGCTGGATGCGTTTTGCGGCAAGCTCATGGGCGGCGTGCGCGATTTTGCCACCTCGGACGTGGCGCAGTTTGCCGACCTGTTCATCCCGGATTCGCATCGCGAGCAAGTGTTCGGCTTTGTGCGCGGCAATGTCTGCGCCAAGGACGAGATCGGCCTGAAAGCGACGGGCAACGGCATGATCGCGATGGCCAACTGGCACTTGCTGGCGGAGGGCGACGAGGCGGAATCCGATGAGGACATGCTCAGCCCCGGCGCACCGCTGGAACCGAAGCAGGTGATCGACGCCGTGCTGCCACTGACACCTGGGCGTGCCACCGGCAACAGCCTGGACGTGCTCGACCGTCGCTACGCGCGTGGCAATGTGCTGGAGTTTCTGGCCAGGCTGCCTGAGCTGATGGTGTTCAACGACGAAGCGCACCACATTCACGAAGTGAAGCGCGAAGGTGAGTCGACCGAGGTGGAGTGGCAGAAAAGCCTGTCACGCATCGCCGAAAGCAAGGGCCGTCGCTTTGTGCAAATGGACTTTTCTGCCACCCCATACAACGACGTGGGCAGCGGCAAGAACAAACGCAAGCTGTACTTTCCGCACATCATCACTGACTTTGATTTGAAAAGCGCGATGCGGGCCGGGCTGGTGAAGTCGCTGGTACTGGATCGGCGCAAGGAAATCGGCGCGCTGCCGCTGGAGTTCAAGGCGGAACGCGATGAGGATGGCAACGCCATATTGAGCGAAGGCCAGCGCGTGATGCTGCGCGCGGGGCTGTCCAAGCTGAAAAAACTGGAAGTGGGTTTCGCCAAAATCGACCCGGCGCGCTACCCCAAGATGCTGGTGGTGTGCGAAGACACCACGGTGTCGCCACTGGTCGCCGCATTTTTACAACAGGAAGGCCTGGGCGACGACGAAGTGATGACCATAGACTCGGGCAAAAAAGCCGAGCTGGGCGAAAAGGACTGGGCGCCGGTGCGCGAGCGATTGTTCAACGTGGACAAGCACGCGACACCGCGCGTGATCGTCAGCGTGCTGATGCTGCGCGAAGGCTTCGACGTCAACAACGTCTGCGTCATCGTGCCGCTGCGTTCGAGCCAGGCGCAAATTCTGCTGGAGCAGACCATCGGGCGCGGGCTGCGCCTGATGTGGCGTGATCCGGAATACGACGAGATCAAGCGCGACAACCGCGAGCGCCTGAAGTCCGGACAGGAACCCGGCAGCTTGATCGACGTATTGTCGATCGTCGAGCACCCGGCGTTCCAGTCGTTTTACGACGAACTGATCAGTGAAGGGCTGGCGGGCGAATCCACCGCGGACAGCGACAGCACCAGCAGCACGGGCGATGTGATCGCAGCGGAACTGCGCGAGGGATTTGAGGTATTCGACTTCGCGATTCCCTTCATCCTGCGCGAAGCCATTGAGACCATGGATCACGCCGCGCTGGATGTGACGAAGCTGCCCGCCTTCACCGCCATGACGCCGGAACAGCTGACCGCCATGCTGGGACGAGGCGATGTTTTCGTGTCGCAGGACCTGCAGAGCAACACGCTGTTCGGCGACTACCGTGTGGACGGCGCGATCATGAACGTGAGTGGTTACAACGACTTTCTGGCGCGGTTGACGCGACGCATCAGTCAGGCGCTGAGCCAACCACTGCCGAAGGGCAACAAGATCGCCACGCACCTTGCCAACCCGTACTTGCAGGTCAATACGGCCGACCTCACCGGCGCGCTCGACGATTACATCTGGACGCAGCTATTCAGTAGCCCCTTCAATCCGATGGATGGCGAAAACTGGCGTGTGCTGCTGTTGCAGCCGGTGGTGGATCACATCACCAAGGTGTTCGCGATGGCGCTGATCGAATCCGAAGCGCCGCAGATCACCGGACAAACCGAAGTGCTGCACCGCCGCCTGTCCGAGGTGCCGAAGCTGATGATGCGCGAGAGCAGTTCGCTGCCTGTCGTCAAATGCATCTATGAACGGCTGGCCTTCCCCACCCGTAGCGGCGGGCTGGAACGCGCCTTCATGGAATGGGCGCAGGCGGATGCGGGCATTCACGCGTTCTGCAAAATCAGCGAAAACCGGCACACCTTCGCCCGGCTGCGCTATGTGAAGGAAGACGGCCTGCCCGCGTTCTATTCGCCCGATTTTCTGGTGCGCACCGAGACCGCAATTTATCTGGTGGAAACCAAGGCGCAGCAGCAGACCATCCATCCCAATGTGCAGCGCAAGCTGAAGTCGGCCACCGCCTGGTGCGAACGCATCAACGGCCTGCCCTCCGAACAACGCGGCGGCCTGCCGTGGCATTACGTGCTGCTGGGGGAAACCTTGTTCCGGGATTGGCGCAGCAAGGGCGCACGGCTGGGCGATTTGATGGAGTTTGCGCGGGTGCGGCCTGTGGCCAATGCGTCATTGCAAGCGGGGTTGTTTTAAATCCGGCGGTTCCAGCGCACTGGCTGATACAACCCAATAATCCGTCAAGCCAGACTCGCCGTCACCTGGTTGCGCCCCTGCTGCTTGGATTGGAACAGGCTGGCGTCGGCCGAGGCGATCAGCGCATCCAGCGTCTCATGCTGCTCGCCTTTCTGCGCGACGCCGAAGCTGGCAGTGACGGCGATGCCGTCCCTGGCGTGCAGGATGCGAAGGTCGGCGATGGCAACCCGCAGCCGTTCCGCCAACGCACTCCCGGCTTCGACCGGGGTATCCGGCATGAACACGATGAACTCCTCGCCGCCCCAGCGCGCCAGCACATCCTCCTGACGAACGCGTTGTCGGAGCGCGTTGGCCACGTCTTTCAGCACCACGTCACCGATAGCATGGCCATGCGCGTCGTTGATCTGCTTGAACCGGTCGATGTCGAGCAGCATGACCGAGGTGGCGAGGCCATGACGTTGCGCATGCGCCCACAGCGGGCTGGTCTTGTCGTAAAAGGCGCGACGGTTGTCGAGTCCGGTCAGCGGGTCGAGCTGCGCCAGTCGCTCGGCGAGCAGCCGTTGTTCCTGGCCGGCGCGCATCTGGCAGGCAAGCGCCAGCGCAAGCAGCGTGGCGTCGAACAGCATGCCGATTTCGACCGCGCGGAAGGTCCAGCTGTTGTGCGGGATGAAGCCCCAGGTCGACAGCGCGGTCAGCACGGCACCGACCATGGCGGCCAGGGCTGCGAGCAAAAAATAGCGCGCAGGCTTTTGGCCGGCACGTACCGCAAAAACACCCAGCGCGAGCATGAGGCCGGAAAACAGCAGCGCAAAGCTGAAGGCCACCAACAGGGCAGCGATCTGACTGCCGAGCAGAATGGCGAGGCCGAGCAGGGCGCCACCTGTGATGCAAAACCCCAGTACGAAACGGTGAACGCGCAGGCAGCATGAACGCAGCTCGAGAAAGCGGATGGCGAACAGCAGGCCGCTGATGCCGAACGCCAGCATCAGGATGGGATTGGACCACTGTTGCCATTTCAGCGATTCGGGCCACAACCAGGCGAAGCCGTGGCCGGTGTAGGCGACGTTCATGGCGATGAACGTCGCCAGGTAGATCGAGTAGCGCAGATAGCGCGAGCTGCGCAGGCTGAAATAAAGGATGGCGTTGTAGGCCATCAGGGCCAGCAGAAAACCGTAGACGATGCCGTAGCTCAATTCCTGCCTGGTCTGCCGCAACCGCGAGGCATCCTGGCTCAACAGATAAATCGGCACCACCATGGGATCGGGGGTTTCGACGCGGAGGTACACCTCGCTGAGGCCGGGATCGAAAACCTGCGGCACCACGAAATAACGGCTCACCAGCGGACGCTGCGAATACGGCAGCCGATCGCCGAGGTGCGCCTTGGCGACCGTTTGATTGTGGCGCTGGACATAGACATCGACCCGGTCGAGCCAGGCAGTCTCGATCGACAGCCGCCTCGGCACGGGAGCGTTGCCCGGGTTGTTCACGGCAAAGTGGATCCACACCGGCTTTGCGCCGATGCCGAAATTCAACACCGGGCTTGTGCCGGGCAAAAACTTACCGTCATGGCGGGCGGCCGCCGCTTCGGCCAGCGTGAGCCGCCCATCCGTCTCCTGAAAAAACGCAGTGGAACGGCCGATCGCAGACGGGTCATCCGCAAGCACCGACACCGACGCAGCCAGCGCCGACGCGCCGACCAACATGGCCAGCACGCCGATCAGCCAGCGGAGCGAGCGGTACACGAGCAAAGGCTAAATCAGGATGACGCGCTCAGACCTTGCGGTAGACCTCGGCGCCCTGCTTGACGAATTCCACTGCCTTGATTTCCATCCCTTTGGCCAGCGCGTCGGCTTCGTTGAGGCCTTCCTTCGCCGCGTACTCGCGCACGTCCTGGGTGATCTTCATCGAGCAGAAATGCGGGCCGCACATCGAACAGAAATGCGCGACCTTGGCCGATTCCTTGGGCAGGGTTTCATCGTGGAACAGCTTGGCCTTTTCAGGATCGAGGCCGAGGTTGAACTGGTCGTCCCAGCGGAACTCGAAGCGCGCTTTCGAAAGGGCGTTGTCGCGGATCTGCGCGCCGGGGTGACCTTTCGCCAGGTCGGCTGCGTGCGCGGCGAGCTTGTAGGTGATGATGCCTTCCTTGACGTCGTCCTTGTCCGGCAGGCCGAGGTGTTCTTTCGGCGTGACGTAGCAGAGCATCGCGGTGCCGTACCAGCCGATCATCGCAGCACCGATGCCGGAGGTGATGTGGTCGTAACCGGGGGCGATGTCGGTGGTCAGCGGGCCCAAGGTGTAGAACGGCGCTTCGTGGCACTGCTCCAGCTGGATGTCCATGTTCTCCTTGATCAGCTGCATCGGCACGTGGCCGGGGCCTTCGATCATCACCTGCACGTCGTGCTTCCACGCCACCTGGGTCAGCTCGCCCAATGTTTTCAATTCACCCAGCTGGGCATCGTCGTTGGCGTCGTAGATCGAACCGGGACGCAGGCCGTCGCCGAGGCTGAAGGCGACGTCGTAGGCCTTCATGATTTCGCAGATGTCTTCGAAGTGGGTGTAAAGGAACGACTCCTTGTGATGCGCCAGGCACCACTTGGCCATGATCGAGCCGCCGCGCGAAACAATGCCGGTCATGCGGTTGGCGGTCATCGGCACATAGCGCAGCAGCACGCCCGCATGGATGGTGAAGTAGTCGACGCCCTGTTCGGCCTGTTCGATCAGGGTGTCGCGGAACATTTCCCAGGTCAGGTCTTCGGCCTTGCCATCGACTTTTTCCAGCGCCTGATAAATCGGCACGGTGCCGATCGGCACCGGCGAGTTGCGGATGATCCACTCGCGTGTCTCGTGGATGTTCTTCCCGGTCGACAGGTCCATCACGGTATCGCC
>NCCT01000086.1 GCA_002279795.1 Hydrogenophilales bacterium 12-61-10 | reverse complement strand
GATCGCCCAGATCGACGAAGTCATGGAATGCCTGCTCATCACCGGCCAGTCCGCCGATTACCAGCTGAAAGTGGTGGTCAGGGACATGGACGCCTACCAGGCCTTGCTGCTCGACCGCATCACCCGCATCGAGGGCATCACCGGCGTGCATTCCAGCTTCGTGCTGCGGCGGGTGATCGACAAGACCGCGTTGCCGGTCGAGGCCTGAGCCGGCCCGGGCGCCTGCGGCAAACGAATATAATGCGCGATTACCCGTTGTCCTGACCTCGCCTGCCATGTCCCGCCTCGCCCTGCTGCAATCCCTGCTCGCCCAACGCATCCTCGTGCTCGATGGCGCCATGGGAACGATGATCCAGTCCTGCAAGCTGGAGGAGGATGATTATCGTGGCACGCGCTTCGCTGATTTTGCGCACGATCTGAAGGGCAACAACGACCTTTTGTGCCTGACGCAGCCGCAGATCATCAAGGACATCCACGCCAAATACCTGGCGGCGGGCGCCGACATTCTGGAGACCAACAGCTTCAACGCCACCTCGATTTCCATGGCGGATTACCACATGGAGTTTCTGGTGCACGAGCTGAACGTTGCCGCCGCGCGACTGGCGCGCGAGGCCGCCGACGAAGCCACGGCGCAGAATCCGGACAAGCCGCGCTTCGTCGCCGGCGTGCTCGGCCCCACCTCGCGCACCGCGACGATTTCGCCCGACGTCAACGACCCGGGCTTCCGCAATGTCACGTTCGACCAGCTGCGCGTGGCCTACCTGGAAGCCATCGACGGCCTGGTCGAAGGCGGCGCAGACATCCTGATGGTCGAGACGATTTTCGATACCTTGAACGCCAAGGCCGCGCTGTTCGCCATCGAGGAGTATTTCGAGATTCATCACATGCGGCTGCCGGTAATGATCTCCGGTACCATCACCGACGCCTCCGGCCGCACGCTTTCCGGCCAGACTGGCGAGGCGTTCTGGAACTCGGTGCGTCATGCACAGCCGCTGTCGATCGGCCTCAACTGCGCGCTCGGTCCGGATCTGCTGCGCCAGTACGTCGCCGAACTGTCGGTCAAGGCCGACTGCTTCATCTCGGCTCACCCCAACGCGGGCTTGCCCAACGCCTTTGGCGAATACGACATGGAAGGCCCGGAAATGGCCGGGCATATCGCCGAATGGGCGCGCGCAGGGCTGCTCAACATTGTCGGCGGTTGCTGCGGCTCCAGCCCGGCGCACATCGCCGCAATCGCACAAGCCGTTGCCGGCGTCGCGCCGCGCGTGCCGCCGATGCTGGAACCGGCGATGCGGCTGTCGGGACTGGAGCCTTTCAACGTCGGCAAGGACAGCCTGTTCGTCAACGTCGGCGAACGCACCAACGTCACCGGCTCGCGCGCGTTTGCCAAGATGATTCTCGAAGGCCGCTACGACGACGCGCTGTCAGTGGCGCGCCAGCAGGTTGAAAACGGCGCACAGATTATCGACATCAATATGGACGAGGGCATGCTCGACGCCGAGGCGGCGATGGTGCGCTTCCTGCTACTGATCGCGTCGGAACCCGATATTTCGAGAGTGCCGATCATGCTCGACTCGTCGAAATGGAGCGTCATTGAAGCGGGCCTCAAATGCATCCAGGGCAAGGGCATCGTTAATTCAATATCCATGAAGGAAGGCGAAGCCGAATTCATCGAGCGCGCCAAACTATGCCGGCGCTACGGCGCGGCGGTGATCGTGATGGCGTTTGACGAAGCCGGGCAGGCCGACACCTACGCGCGCAAGACCGAAATCTGCGCCCGCGCCTACAAGCTGCTGACTGAAACGGTTGGCTTCCCGGCCGAAGACATCATCTTCGACCCCAACATTTTCGCGGTCGCGACCGGCATCGAAGAGCACGCCAACTACGCGGTCGACTTCATCGAAGCCACGCGCTGGATCCGCCAGAACCTGCCGCACGCGCACATCTCCGGCGGCGTGTCGAACGTCAGCTTCTCGTTTCGCGGCAACGACGGCGTGCGCGAGGCGATCCACACCGCTTTCCTCTACTACGCGATCCAGGCCGGGATGGACATGGGTATCGTCAACGCCGGGCAGCTGGGGGTGTATGCCAACCTCGATCCGGAGTTGAAAGAACGCGTCGAAGACGTGCTGTTGAATCGGCGCGAGGATTCCACCGAGCGGCTGGTCAGCTTCGCCGAAAACGTCAAATCCGGCGCCAAGGAAAACGTCGTCGATCTCGCCTGGCGCCAGTTGCCCGTCACCAAGCGGTTGGAGCACGCGCTGGTCAACGGCATTACCGAATTTATCGTCGAAGATACCGAAGCCGCGCGGCTCGAATCCGCCCGCCCGCTGCACGTCATCGAAGGCCCGCTGATGGCCGGCATGAACGTCGTCGGCGACCTGTTCGGCGCTGGCAAGATGTTCCTGCCGCAGGTGGTGAAATCGGCGCGGGTGATGAAACAGGCGGTCGCGCATCTGCTGCCCTATATCGAAGCCGACAAGCAGGCCGGTGACGCGCAAAGCGCGGGCAAGATCATCATGGCCACGGTCAAGGGCGACGTGCACGACATCGGCAAGAACATCGTCGGCGTGGTGCTTGGCTGCAACGGCTACGAGATCGTCGACCTCGGCGTGATGGTGCCGGCGCAGAAGATTCTCGACGCTGCCCGCGAGCACAACGCCGACATCATCGGCC
The DNA here is from genome assembly GCA_002279795.1 of Hydrogenophilales bacterium 12-61-10. Taxonomy (GTDB): domain Bacteria; phylum Pseudomonadota; class Gammaproteobacteria; order Burkholderiales; family Thiobacillaceae; genus Thiobacillus. Next base: position 10,117 of record NCCT01000086.1, on the reverse strand, counting down.
TGTCCGGACTGATCACGCCGTCGCTTGAAGAAATGGCGCATGTGGCGCGCGAAATGCAGCGCCAGGGGTTCATGATTCCTTTGTTAATTGGCGGTGCGACCACTTCGCTCGCACACACCGCAGTCAAGATCGAGCCGAATTACGAACATCCGGTCATTTACGTGAAAGATGCCTCGCGTGCGGTCGGTGTCTGTACGCAGCTGCTGTCGAACGATCTGCGCGATGCGTTCGTGGCCGAGGTCAGGGCCGACTACGCCGTAACTCGCGAGCGTCATCTCAAGCACAAGTCCGATACCGTGCGGCTGTCACTTAACGAAGCCCGCATGCACAAGTTCGCCATCGACTGGTCTGGCTATACGCCCCCGGTCCCGAAGCAGATCGGCGTTCAGGTCCTGAAAGCCTACGACTTGCAGAAGCTAGTCGATGTTATCGACTGGACGCCGTTCTTCGCCTCGTGGGAACTGCACGGCAAGTACCCGAAGATACTCAGCGACGAAGTCGTCGGCGTCGAAGCGACCAAGCTTTATAACGATGCAAAGGCGATGCTGGCAACAATGGTTGCCGAAAACTGGATCGAAGCGCGTGCCGTATTCGGCCTGTTTCCCGCCAATTCGGTGAACGACGACGACATCGCGGTCTACGCCGACGAATCGCGCACCCAAACCCTGATGACCTGGCACAACCTGCGCCAGCAGATGAAAAAGCCCGAAGGCCGCGCCAACCTGTGTCTGGCCGACTTCGTCGCGCCGAAAACCAGTGGCCAGAAAGACTATCTGGGCGCGTTTGTGGTCACCGCAGGCATCGGCGAAGACGAACGCGCCAAAGCCTTCGAGGCCGCCCACGACGACTACTCCGCGATCCTGTTCAAATCGCTGTGCGATCGCCTCGCCGAAGCCTTCGCCGAACACCTGCATCTACGCGTGCGCCGCGAATTTTGGGGTTATGCAGAAAACGAGGCGCTACCCAACCGCGGTGGCCAAACTGGAGAAAGACCAGGTCGCCGATTACGCGCGGCGCAAGGGCTGGGATATGGAAACCGCTGAACGCTGGCTGGCGCCGAATCTGGGCTACCAGCCCTGAGTCGGCGTCAACCTATAAGCCTCAATCGAAATGAGCAGAAACAATCGTGTCTTTCCCTGAGATTTTGCCATGGAAGATATCCTCGAACGTGTAGGTTGTCCCTCTGTACCGCTCATTAAGTGCCAACGTCCCACGATTGGCGAGGGTGAGACCAACGCACTCATACACAAACTCCAAAATGAGCCCATCTTCCGAGGAGTATGGACTCTCGCGGACGACGGTTGTCCGGTAGCTATTCTTCACGCTTTAGACGAAAAGAACTTTCGTGCGGCACGCACCAGAATGACTGGTGTTCTTGCATGGAATTGGAATATCCGTTTTGGAAGGCTTCTGAGTTTTGCCTTGGTCATGCCAGGAGAACGCTCTCCCCGAATCTTTGTTCCAGACGATTGCGCTTTGGCCCGCGCAGTCTCAGAGCGCGGGCGCATTGCCTTCGCGGTCAGCCATGGCAAACAATTATCACCGTTCTACCTGGCTGACTTTACAAAGCACCCCGAACACCCCGATATGCTCGAGGCTTTCCGCTCCGTGCTGCGTTTCGACGATGACGAGAGCTTTTTATTCCGCGACGACGAGCTTGCCTTTTGGTTGCTTATGCATAAGCCCAACACGCATTGGAATGCCGATCTGCCACCGCAAGACGCGATGCGTGCACGATGGGCTTATAACTACGAATCTGTAATCAAAACCTTGGATATTGGGCTGCGTGATGTTCGCGCGCGCAGCTTGTTGAACGATGCTTATGCCAACGCTGATGCTCGTTCGAATGCCCCGGTTGTGATGCCATTTTTTGATGAGGTCATGCGTGCCATCATCTCGCCATCCACGAAAACGTGGATGTCATCAACATGGTTAGTTCCGTAATCCACGATCCAGCGAAGATCGGCGACTTGGTTAGCGGGATATTCCTTAGCTTTAAGAATGAAGTCCTTGTCGATCAGCTCAAGTGGGCAGTTCGCGACGTGCTGTGGACAAGCCTATGGAGCCCCACGGTAACGAAAAGCGGTCTACGCCGCCCGTGGCTTGATGGAAGGAACGAATCAGGTGACGTTGCCGTTCGATACATAGATCTTGATCCTACTGCTTTGGGCGAAGACGCGCGCTGGTATTGGGCTGGCTTCGAATTCCATGAGCTATTTGACATAGGGAACGTGATAACGGGAAAAGACGTGCCGATCCCACGAATTCCCCTATATCAAGAATTGGCTGACCTCAAACTCGAGTGCGCTGAAGCCGAAGCCACAGATGCAATCACGGATCTCCTGGCAGAGGCACTTGAGAACCGTCAGTGGAGTGCACCTTGGGGGGCGCGTGTTCAGATTGACGTCGGATCGCTCAAATATCTCGATATCTACGAAATTGAGGGTGAATTCGTCGGACTCTTCAGGGACTTGCACGAGCGGTTCATGATGGTCCCAGTGAGCGTGTCAACGGGAAAATATAGCCCTCCATTCATTCTCGATGCCGAAGAAAACGTCGACGACAAAGACAAAATCGAAGAGAACACTCAGGCGGCACTCGCACTTGTGCTTATTGTCGCTTCCGTTGTGCGTGACTTTCTAGTCGTCGAAGATCGTCAGTCGCATTTTGTGGCGAGGCCAGCCAAGCGGTCACGCTGCGCTACCAATCAAGCGCTGTCGATTATCTATCTGCCACGAGTGCGGTACCTGCATCCGGATATTGGAGCATTCCACAAAGTGTTTGCAGGAGACACGCACCATGTGGCGCATGATGTGATCCCACACTTACGGAAGGCCGAGAAAGCGTCTGCGGCGCAGATGCTGCTTGCTATGCGCTACGGCTTTAGTGTTCCGCGAGGTTACACGTTCGTTCGTCCGCACCGCAGGGGAGACGCTGTCGCTCCGGAGCGACAGCGTCTTTACCGTAGTCGTTCGGCCTCTGCCATTCTCTACCGCACTCTGGCTAAAGCTCCGTCCGGATCGCGCCCTGCGTGGTTTGATTTTGAGAAAGACGTCGCCGCATTTCTGTCGCAGATGGGGCTACGGGTTGTACACCAAGCTGCTTCCCGCAACGGAGATGGTGGTGTTGATATCTATGCTCACGACGTAGCTGAAGATCAAGTGTGGGCGGTACAGTGCAAGTGTTATGCATCCGCGCGAAAGGTCGGACCAGATGTGGTTCGCGAACTTTCTGGAAGCCTTCAAAGATATCCAGAAGGAACCCGTGGAATGATCGTGACTACTTCTTCATTCACGGTGGGCGCGCTTGAGGCAGCTATGGCGCTCAACGTCAAAACAATTGACGGATCGCAGTTTTTGGCTCTTGGAAATGGCTCTCTCACAAGGGAATCCCAATTAAAAAACTAAAACAAGGGGGCATGAACAGTCACGCTGACAGCCACTGTGTCTTGCAATGCAATACAACCCTTTTTTGCCCGGCGCACTATCAATAATTATCAATTTTTGGCGAATTGATAATGTCGTGCTTTACCAACCCTGTTCCAGCAATTTCTCCAGCCAGAACAGGCCGATCACGGTTTTGGTTTCGCAAATGCGGCCATCGCGCACCCAGTCCATCGCCTCGCCGAACGGCAGACGGAACACTTCGAGAAACTCGTCGGGGTCGCGCGCGTGGTCGCCGAGGGTGAGGCCGCGCGCCAGATAAAACGCAAGCCGTTCGTTGGAATAGCCGATGCACGGGTAGATGGTGGTGACTTCGCGCCATTCGCTCGCGGTGTAGCCGGTTTCTTCTTCCAACTCGCGTTTGGCGCACGTCAGGTCGGCTTCGCCAGCGTCGATTTTGCCGGCAGGGAATTCGATGAAGTCGCGGTGCAGCGGGTAGCGGTGCTGGCGCTCCAGCAGTACGTCGCCGTTGTCGAACACCGGGAGGATGACCACGGCGCCGGGGTGCACGATGTATTCGCGCGTCGATTCGCCGCCGTTGGGCAGGCGCACGTGGTCGCGCTTGACGTGCATCAGCCGTCCCTTGAAGACGGTTACGCTGGTTAGTTGGGTTTCGACGAGATCGGGCGAGGTGGGCATTTTCATGCGCGTCATGATACCCAGCGCAGGCAAAAAAAAGCCGGGTTCTTGCGAACCCGGCAAATCGAGGAGTTAACCCCCTCAGCGGAGAACTTCTGCCTGCAGCGCAAACCACAAGCAAGGAAATAGTACAAAAGGACTGCCCGTTTGCCTATACAACTTTAGTTGTAGTCTGTATATAACTTATTGTTTATATTGACTTTATTTTTTCACGCAGTGTCGAATACTGGCGCCGGCTGACCATTAAACGTTCGTCCAGCCCGTCCAGACGCAGAAAATGGCCGTCTTCGTCGCCCGGCAATTTGCCGATTTCGCGGATGCGCGCGCTGGCGACCAGGCAGTTGCGGTGGATGCGCAGAAAAACCGGTTCGAACTCGGTTTCCAGATGGGTCAGCGATTCTTCGATCAAAAATTCGCGGGCAGCCGTGCGCACGGTGACGTATTTCAGTTCTGCCTTGAGATAGAGGATTTCGTCCACCGGAATCAGCACGATGCGGCCTTTTTCGTTGAGCGACAGATGGGTGCGGGCTTTGGGCAGGGCGTCGCGCAACTGCTCGAGCGCGCCGTGGGTGAGGCGGTGCGCGCGCGACAGTGCTCGCACCAGACGCTCGGCGCGCACGGGCTTTAGCAGGTAATCGACCGCGTTGAGGTCGAAAGCCTGGCAGGCATAGGCATCGTAGGCGGTGCTGAAAATGATGGCCGGCGGGGTGGCAAGCTGGTTGATGTGGGCCGCGCATTCCAGCCCGTCCATGCCGGGCATGCGGATATCCAGCAGCACCACGTCGACCGCTTGCTGCTGGATCAGGTCGAGCGCATCGAGTCCGGTGTCGGCTTCGGCGACGATATCGACCGCGAGCTGATCCGCGCAGTCGGCCAGCACATCGCGCAGGCGATGGCGGGCAGGCAGTTCGTCATCGACGATGAGGACGCGCAGCGGCAGGCTGGGTGGTGTGTTCACGGGTATAGGGGATGACGATGCTTACCTGGTAAACGGCGCCCAGCGGTTCCAACTTGAGCTGCGCGTCGAGGTCGAAATGCAGCAGCAGGCGCTCGCGGATGTTTTCCAGCGCGATGCGGTTACCTTTGTGGTGGCTGGCCTCGGTGGCGATGGGGTTACGCACCACGATATGCACCTTGTCGCCGCTGCGATAAATGTTGAGGCTGATTTCGCCGCCCGCCGGTATCGGTTCGATGCCGTGGTACACCGCATTTTCCACCAGCGGCTGGATCACCAGCGGCGGAATCAGCGCTGCGCCCGGCATTTTTCCGATATGCCAGGCCACCTGCAGGCGGTCGCCCAGGCGCAGCTGTTCCAGTTCCAGATACGCCCGGGTCAGCGCCACTTCGTCTTCCAGCGGCGCAAGATGGCGGGCATCGTTCATCAGCGCGCGGAACAGGTCGGCCATGTTTTCCAGCGCGTGCTCGGCGCGGCGCGGGTCGCTGCGCACCAGCGACAGAACGGCATTGAGGCTGTTGAACAGGAAATGCGGGCGGATGCGCGCCTGCAGGGCCTGCAGGCGCGCTTCGGTGATGGCGGGCGACAGGGCGCGCGCGCGCAGATTGAAATAGGCCAGCAAGCCGGCGCCGACGACGACCGAAAAACCCGCTACCGCGGCGGGTGAATACGCGACCAGTCCTGTCAGCAAGGGGTCGAGCCAGAGGAATACGCCGACCGGCACCAGCACTCCGACGGCCAGCGCCGCGCCCGCGCCCTGACGATAGGGCAGGCTGCGCAACCCGCGTCCCGCCGCGCATAGCGCCAGCAGCGTGAGCAGCAGGGCGGGCTGCGCCAGGGCCGACAGCGCGATGAAATCCGCCTGTAATTCCGCTGCGTTCGACGCGCGCGCCACGGCGCCCGCAAGCAGGGCGGCTTCCACCGTCAGCGCAATGCGCAGGTTGGCGCCCAAATGGCAGAAGTTCGGTAATTCAACCTGCCGGTTGTTATGATTCTTTCTTTTCATTGCCTGTTATTTGCCCCATGAGCACGCCATCGACGCCGCCTGCAGCGTGGTCGGGCCGGTTTACCGAGCCCGTTTCCGAAATCGTCAAACGCTACACCGCGTCGATTCCGTTTGATTATCGGCTGGCCGAGTTCGATATTCAGGGCTCGCTCGCGCACGCCGCCATGTTGCATCACGTCGGCGTGCTGTCCAAGGACGACCTCGAGGCGATTCGCCGCGGCATGGCTGAACTGCTGACGGAAATTCGCGCCGGCGGCTTCGCCTGGTCGCTCGACAAGGAAGACGTCCATCTCAACATCGAAGCCGCGCTCACCGCCAAAATCGGTGATGCGGGTAAGCGCTTGCATACCGGGCGCTCCCGCAACGATCAGGTGGCAACCGATATCCGGCTGTTTTTGCGCGACGCCATCGACCGCATCGTTGCAGGGCTCCGCGCCTGCCAGACTTCGCTGGTCAACTTGGCCGAACAGCATGCCGACACCGTGATGCCAGGCTTCACCCATCTGCAAGTCGCGCAGCCGGTCACCTTCGGCCACCACTTGCTGGCGTATTTTGAAATGCTGGCGCGCGACGTCGAGCGCATGATCGACTGCCGCCGCCGCGTCAACCGCTTGCCGCTGGGCGCGGCCGCGCTGGCCGGCACCAGCTATCCGATCGACCGCCAGTTTGTCGCCGACCAGCTTGGCTTCGACGCGGTCTGTGAAAACTCGCTCGACGCCGTCTCCGACCGCGACTTCGCCATTGAATTTACCGCCGCTGCCGCCTTGGTGATGACGCATCTGTCGCGCCTGTCGGAAGAACTGATTTTGTGGATGAGCCCGCGTTTCGGCTTCATCGATCTGGCCGACCGCTTCTGCACCGGCTCTTCCATCATGCCGCAGAAGAAAAACCCCGACGTACCCGAACTGGTGCGCGGCAAGACCGGCCGGGTCAACGGCCATCTGGTTGCGCTTTTGACCCTGATGAAGGGCCAGCCGCTGGCCTACAACAAGGACAACCAGGAAGACAAGGAACCGCTGTTCGATACCGTCGATACGCTCAACGATACGCTGGCGATCTACGCCGACATGCTCACCGGCGTTACCGTCAAACCCGATGCGATGCGCGCCGCCGTGCTGCAGGGCTTTGCCACCGCCACCGATCTGGCCGATTACCTGGTGAAAAAGGGCCTGCCTTTCCGCGATGCGCACGAAGTCGTCGCGCGTGCGGTGCGCGAGGCCGATAGCAGCGGGCGCGATCTGGCTGATTTGTCGCTGGCCGAGTTGCAGGCGTTCAGTCCGATGATCGACGATGGCGTCTATGCCGTGCTGACGCTGGAAGGCTCGCTGGCCGCGCGCGACCACGTCGGCGGCACCGCGCCGCGGCAGGTGCGGGCGGCGATTGCGCGGGCGCGGCAGCGGATTTGAGCCCGCTGCAGCCCGGCTGACTGTCGGTCAGTGTGTCAGCAGGCGGGTGCCGGGACCGAAGACCTCGTGATGCAACTGCTCGTCGCGTAAACCCATCTGCAGCAACTGGCTGTTGACTGCGGCCATGAAGGGTTTGGGGCCGCAAAAATACACGTCGGCGTCCGGTTGCGTGAGCCATTGCGACAGAACCGTCTGGTCGAGGTAGCCCTGGTGGTGGGCGCCGCTGCCGGTTTCGTAGCTGACGTGGTAACTGAAACCATGCTGCGCGCTGAGCCGACGCAGTTCATCGCCCATCACGTGATGCGCCTGGTCACGGCAGCAATGGATGAACACCAGACCGGACACGTCCTCGCCGGTTTCGATGCGGTGCAGCAGGATGCTCAACAGCGGTGTGATGCCGACTCCCCCCGCGATCAGAACCAGATCGCGGTCGGGATGCTTGACGGTGAAGTCCCCCGTCGGCGGCTGCAGCCACACCCGATCGCCGGGCCGGGCGCTGTGCAGGTGGTTCGAGACCTTGCCTTCATGGCTGGGCGGCGTGCTTTCGGCCTTGACGGTGATGCGATAGTGATTTTTTCCGGGCGCATCCGAGAGGGAATACTGGCGGATTTCGTCATATTCGTGCCCTGGCACCCTGACCTTGATGCCGAGGTATTGGCCCGGCTCGAAATCGGCGATGGGCTGACCATCCTCGGCCTGCAGATACACCGACTTGATTCCGCTGGCTTCGTCCCGAATTTCGCGGATGATAAACGGACGGAATCCGCGCCAGCCGCCGGGTTTCGTCGCGTTGTCGCTGTAGATGCCTTCCTCGGTCTTGATGAAGATGCCGGCTAGCTGGGCATACGCTTCGGCCCAGGCGCCGAGCACAGGATGCTCGGGTTCGAGTCCCAGATGATCCTGGATGGCCTCCAGCAGATATTTCCCCACGATCGGATAGTGCTCAGGTGCAACCTGCAGACTGGCGTGCTTGTGGGCGATGCGGCTGACCATGGGCCCCAGGTTTTGCAGCTGGTCGATATGGGTGGCGTACATGAACACCGATTCGGCCAGCGCGCGGGATTGTTCGCCCTGTGCCTGATTGGCCATGTTGAAGATGTGCTGCAATTCGGGATGCTGTCTGAACAGCTTGGAATAGAACAGATCGGTGATCGCTTTGCCCTGCTCGGCGAGCAGCGGGGCGGTTGATTTGATCGTTGCCAGGGTTTCGGCAGATAGCATGATGTCTCCTCGGGCGTGACGGTGGATGTTAAAATATTCAAAATACATGAATGTTTGAACAGGAATATTAGGTGAATCTATTAATCCGGGTCAAGTAAAATGACCGCAGACGATAGAAGGACGGCAACCCATGCGGCTCACCAAACATACGGACTATGCTTTTCGGGTGTTGATTTACCTGGCCTCGATACCGGAGGATCAGTTGGCAACCGTGCAGGAAATCGCCGAGAAATTCGACGTGTCGCGCAGCCACATCATGAAAATCGTGCACAAGCTCGCCGTTGCGGGGCTGATCCAGTCGAGCCGGGGCCAGCATGGTGGAATCAGGCTCGGCAAGCCGAAGGAGGCGATCAATCTACGGAGCGTGATCGAATTGATGGAGGCGACGCTGGCACCGGTCAACTGCGATGACCCGGTCTGCATCATCAAAAAGAGCTGCGCGCTTAAAAACATCCTGTTCGATGCGCAATTGCAATTTCTGGAGCATGTCGAGCGCTACACGCTGGCCGATCTGGCAGCGCCCGCGGTGTCGATCGTCAGGATGCTGAATGCGGGAAAACAGGACTGAATTGTCCCAACTCACCAGCGCGAGCGTTCACCCACTCCGATAGATGAAGTCCCGCTGAAATGGATAATTCGGCTGCTTGCCGTCGACCCCTTTGCCCGCCAGCACTTGCCACAGTTCCATCCAGTCATGCTCGAAGGCGTAGGCGGATCCACCCATGTAGATGCGCCAGACGCGGTACTTCTGTTCGCCGATCAGGCGGCGGGCTTCGTCGGCGTGCTGTTCGAGTCGCGTCACCCAGTGCCACAGGGTTTGCGCGTAATGCGGCCGCAGGTTCTCGGCATCGAGGCATTCGAGGCCGCTGCCAGATGCGGCGCGCAGCACCTCGGACGCATGCACCAGCTCGCCGCCCGGAAAAACATAATCTTCTATGAATTCGGCGATACCGCTGCCGAGGCCGCTGGCGTTAGGCTCGGCGGTGGTGATGCCGTGGTTGAGCACCAGCCCGCCCGGTTTCAGCAGCGCATGGATCTTGTCGAAATAGGTGCGCAGGTTGAGGCGGCCCACGTGCTCGAACATGCCGACGCTGGCGATCTTGTCGTAGCCCGCGTGCTCCGGCACATCGCGGTAGTCCATGCGCCGCACCTCGACCCGGCCGCTCAGGCCGCGCGCCGCGATTTGCTGGCTGACATAGGCGTGCTGCTCGTCCGACAGGGTGATGCCGACTGCATGCACGCCGTAGCGTTCGGCCGCATGCAGGATCAGGCCGCCCCAGCCGCAACCGATGTCGAGCAGGCGCTCGTCCGGCTGAAGATCGAGTTTGCGGCAGATATGGTCGAGTTTGGCCACTTGGGCCTCATCCAGGCTCATGTCCGGATGCTTGAAATAGGCGCAGGAATACACGCGGCGGCTATCCAGCCACAAAGCGTAAAAATCGTTCGA
>NCCT01000085.1:14493-25349 GCA_002279795.1 Hydrogenophilales bacterium 12-61-10 | reverse complement strand
GCGCGAAGCGCTGTTTGCGTTTGCCCAGGCCAGCGTCGATTCCAGCCGGCATGGTCGCCGCGTGGTGGTTTCGCCCAACCCGTTCTATCAGATCTATGAAGGTGCTGCGCTGCTGGCTGGCGCCCGCCCCTTCTTTCTCAACACCCTGCCGGAAAACGACTTCAAGATGGACTGGTCGCGGGTGCCGGAGGACCTGTGGGAGCAGGTCAATCTGGTCTACGTCTGTTCGCCCGGCAACCCCACCGGCAAGGTGATGACGCTCGACGACTGGAAGGAACTGTTCGAGCTGTCGGATCAACATGGCTTTGTCATCGCCGCCGACGAGTGCTATTCGGAAATCTATTTCGAGGAAGGCAAACCACCGCTGGGCGCGCTGACCGCCGCGCAGCAGCTCGGCCGCGGGTTCAAAAACCTGATCGTGTTCAACTCGCTGTCCAAGCGCTCCAACGTGCCCGGCCTGCGTTCCGGCATGGTGGCCGGCGACGCGGCGTTGATGAAGTCTTTCCTGCTTTACCGCACCTACCACGGCAGCGCGATGAGTCCGGCGGTTCAGGCCGCCAGCACCGCCGCCTGGAACGACGAGGCGCACGTGGTCGAGAACCGCCGCCAGTACGCCGAAAAATTCGCCGCCGTGATGCCGCTGCTCAAGGGCGTGCTGCAATTCGACGCGCCCGATGCTGCCTTCTATTTGTGGGCGCGCGTGCCGGGCGGGGACGACGCCGCGTTTGCGCGCGGCCTGTTTGAAAAACAGCATGTCACCGTGCTGCCCGGCAGCTTTCTCGCGCGCGACGCCGCTGGCGTCAATCCCGGCAAGGGCTACGTCCGCATCGCGCTGGTCGACAGCCTCGCTGCCTGCATCGAGGCGGCCAAACGCATGACCCAATTCGTCGGCGAAGCCGCCTGAGCACCAAATCCTTTACCCAATCATTCAACTTTTCACTTTAAGGAAACCCCATGCACGCCCTGCAAGCCATCATCGAAGAAGCCTTCGAGCGCCGCGCCGACATCACCCCGCGCAACGTCGAACCCCAGGTCAAGGACGCAGTCATGGCCGTGATCGACCTGCTCGACATGGGCGAGCTGCGCGTCGCCGAACGCACCGATGGCCAGAACTGGATCACCCACCAGTGGCTGAAAAAGGCCGTGCTGCTGTCGTTCCGCCTGGAAGACAATGCCTTCATCAAAGGCGGCTACACCAACTACTACGACAAGGTGCCGAGCAAGTTCGCCGACTTCAACTCCAGGGACTTCCGTGAAGGCGGCTTCCGCGTGGTGCCGCCGGCTGCCGTGCGCAAGGGTTCCTACATCGCCAAGAACGTGGTGCTGATGCCTTCCTACGTCAACATCGGCGCCTACGTCGGCGAGGGCACAATGGTCGACACCTGGGCCACGGTCGGCTCCTGCGCGCAGATCGGCAAGAACGTTCACCTGTCCGGCGGCGTCGGCATCGGCGGCGTGCTCGAACCGGTGCAGGCCAACCCCACCATCATCGGCGACAACTGCTTCATCGGCGCGCGTTCCGAAGTGGTCGAAGGCGTGATCGTCGAAGACAACAGCGTGATCTCGATGGGCGTCTATATTGGGCAAAGCACCAAGATCTATGACCGAGAAACCGGTGAAGTGACCTACGGCCGCATCCCGGCCGGCTCGGTGGTGGTGTCCGGCAACCTGCCGTCTAAAGATGGCAGCTACAGCCTGTATTGCGCGGTGATCGTGAAAAAGGTAGACGCCAAGACGCTGTCCAAGGTCGGCATCAACGAACTGCTGCGCGGCATTTGAACCCTTGTCCCGCACACGCGGGGCAAGTCATCGCGAAAAAGGAGACGCCATGAAACACCCGCTCGTCATGACTGCCCTGCTTACCGTCGGTCTGGTTGCCTGCCAGGCCAATCCGATTTCCGGCCGCAGCCAGCTGGTGCTGGTATCCGAAGAACAGGCGCAGGCCTCGTCGGTGCAGGCGTACGCGCAAACGCTCTCCGAAGCGCAGAAGAAGGGCAAACTCAGCACCGACGCGGCGCTCAACAGCCGCGTCAAGCGCATCACCGACCGCCTGATCGTGCAGGCCGGCAACCTGTATGCGCCCAGCCGCCAATGGAAATGGTCGGTTGCGGTAATCGACGAGCCCACGCTCAACGCCTGGTGCATGCCCGGCGGCAAGATGGCTATCTACACCGGGATCATCAACAAGCTGAATCTCAGCGATGATGAAATCGCCCAGATCATGGGCCACGAAATTTCCCATGCCCTGCTGGGACACGGTCGCGAGCGCATGTCGCGCGCCATGGCCATGCAGGGCGGCATGACGCTCGGCTCAATCATCGCAGGGCGCGATCTCAGCGCGCTGACGCCGGTAGCCGACATCGCGCTGACCCTGCCCAACAGCCGTGAAAACGAAAGCGAAGCCGACCGCTACGGCATCGAACTCGCTGCCCGCGCCGGCTACAATCCGCGCGCCGCGATCAGGCTATGGGAAAAAATGGGCGCCGCCACCGGCAACGGTCCACCCCCTTTCCTCAGCACCCACCCCGCGCCCAGCAACCGCATCCAGGCGCTCAATGCCCTGGTGCCGCAAATGACGCCCCTTTACGAGAAAGCCCGTAACCGCCCATGAACCTGCCTGCCCCCGACGAAAAAACCGCCAGCCTCAAGACCCTGACCACGGTCATCTACGCGCTGTATGCGCTGTCGCTGTTTATGGGCCTCACCGCCATCGTGGCGATCGTGCTCAATTACATCAAGCGCGAAGAGGTGCAGGGAACCTGGCTCGAAAGCCATTTCACCTGGCAAATCCGCACCTTCTGGTGGGGCGTGCTGTGGACGGTGCTCGGTGCGATTACCTGGATCATCCTGATCGGCTGGGTGATTCTGGGCGTGGCGTTTGTCTGGTTCATCTACCGCATCGCCAAGGGCTGGCTCAATCTCAACGACAACAAGCCGATGCCGCTCTGAGCCGTCACGAATGGCGTGCCACAGCCCACAGGCTGAGGCACGCAGTTGATTGTTCGCCAAAGACCACTGTAACCTTGACGCTGCCCCGGCCCTGGGGCGAGAGCACGCTTCCATTCATCGTCAAGGAGAAACCATGTTCGATCCCGTCAGCATTCCTTTCGGCTGCAAGATGTTGTTCAACGCAGTCAAGCTCAAGCCCGGCATCACCATGAGCGATGTCGAACTCGCGCTGGGAGAAATGTGCCACGTCGTGAAAGAAACCTACGGTAACGAAGCCGGTGGATTCATTGCCGGGCAGGTTTTCAAATACGATGGATTCGTGAGCCAGGAAGGCTCGATCAGTTCGCTCAAGGAACCCGACTATGACGTGGCGATCGTCACCTACTGGTCCTCATTCGAGCAGCACGAAAAATCCCATGCCGATACCACCTTCAACGAAAAATTCAAGGTCGTTGGCGATATGTGCAGCGACAGCACCGAGATTGGATTCAGCATGCTGTGGCAGGGCGTTCCCGGACATTGATGCCAGGACTGGGAGGCGGCAGGCCTCCGGTACGAAGGTTCCAAGGCACCAGCCTGCCTCATACCGGTCACCGCCCCCCTCAAAAATCGAACTGCTGGTCAAACAGCGCTGCCACCCTGTCGGGCGGCAACGGTTTGGCAACCACATATCCCTGAATCTCGTCGCAGCCCTGCTTTTTCAGGAACGCGACCTGCTCGACCGTCTCCACCCCTTCTGCAACCACCCGCATGTTCAGCGCATGCGAGAGGCGGATGATGGCATGGACGATCTCGGCGCCGTCGCTGTCCACCAGCACATCGTCGATAAAGCTCTTGTCGATTTTCAGCGCATCGATCGGCATGAGTTTCAACTGTGCCAGATTGGAATGTCCAGTGCCAAAGTCGTCAATGTAGACATGGAACCCGCGCTGGCGCAGCGCGTCCAGCATATCGAAAGTGCGCTGCGGATTGTCCATCGCCGCGGTTTCCGTCACCTCCAGTTGCAGATATTCGGCCGCCATACCGGTGTCGGCCAGAATGGCGTCAATATCATCGATCAAATGCTCATCGCTGAACTGACGCGGTGACAGGTTGATCGCAACCGGCGGCGGATTGAGGCCGGCATTCCGCCAGATGATCCATTGCTCGCACGCCGCCCGCGCCACCCAGCGCCCAAGCGGCAAAATCAACCCGGTTTCCTCGGCTACCGGGATGAAACGGCTGGGCTCGATCATTCCACCCGATCGTGGCAGCCAGCGTGCCAGCACCTCCAGCCCCACTATCCGGCCGCTGGCCAGATCCAGTTTGGGCTGGTAGGCCAGCGCCAGCTCGCCATGGTCGAGCGCCTGGCGCAAACCGTTTTCCAGGCTCAACTGCTGCTGCGCAACGGTGTTCAGCTCATCGCTGAAATACTCGAACCCGCTGCGGCGCTGCTTGGCCTGATACATCGCAAGATCAGCCTGGCGCAACAGGGTGTTGGCATCCAGACCGTCATCCGGATAGACGCTGATCCCGATGCTGGCGCCGATGGCATAGCGCCGATGCTCAAGCTTGAACGGTTCCGCGAGTGCTTTGAGGAGTTTGCGCACCACCCGGCTGGCTGCGCGCGAGGCGGGCGGATGCGTCAGGACGATGGCGAACTCGTCGCCCCCCAGTCGGGCGACAAAATCATCCGCGCGCAACTGCTCGTCGAGGCGGCTGCCGACCACGCACAACACCTGGTCGTCAATTTCGTGGCCTTGCGAATCGTTGATGTGCTTGAAGCGTTCCAGATCGATGAACAGCAATGGCCCAGAAAATCCTGGAAATACGAGCGATTCGGCAGCCCTGTAAGCGGGTCGTGATTGGCAAGCATATCGAGCCGCATTTCGGAATGACGGCGTTCGGCCAGCGCGGCAGACACAAACAACCCGGCAAGCGCCATGGCGACCATGCTGATTTGCAGCGCAAACAGTTCGCGCGGAGACGTGCTGCTGATGGCGCCGCCTGAGGACACCACCGCCACCCCCAGCACGATCAGCGCCGACAGGAAGATGGCCAACCCCGCTCCGGTTACCGAAAACCGCAATGCCGCCCACAACACGCCGGGCACCAGCACGAACAGGACGACTTCGCTCGGGCGCAAGGGATGCAGGTTGGCCAGCATCGCGTAGGTCAGCAGCAGCATGCTCAATATCAGCACCAGCCCTTCTACTCGTGCAGCCTTGCTGGTAGGCAGCAAATCCCAGCGCGACGCCGTCAGCAAAACCGGGGCAATGAGAAACATGCCCAGCACATCCCCCAGCCACCAGACCCACATCCCCTGAAACACCTCGGCATCGGCCAGGACGCCGGAAGCGTTCAGGTTGAACACGCCGAACAGGGCGCTCACCCCGCTGCCCAGCGGCACAGCCACCAAAGCAAACTTGGCGACGCTGGGGACTGATTCGAGGGTGTGGCTGAAGGGCTGAAGATGGCGCGGAATATAGCCAACGATCGCCGCACTCGCTGCGGCACCGATGGCCAGGCGGATCGCCAGGTCGGTTGGCAACACCTGGCTGATGATGGCAAAAGAACCGAGCAACACGCCGGTTACGCCGGCCAGACCGTAACGCAGACTCGCCATCGCGCCGATGCCGGCGGCCAGCCAGACCGCAGCGACCACGCCCACAACGTAGGTGGCGACCATGAGACTCAGCCAGCCGGCCAGCGCATAAGCCAGCGCGGTCAATACAACAATCAGCGCAAACCGTCTGGCTTCAGCGAGGTGAGGCAACACCAGACGGGGTAACACGCGAACCTGACTTACGCGGTTGGATCCATCTCGGCGCGCACCGACTCCAGGGCATCCTTGAGTGTTTCTTCGGACAGGCTGTTGAGTTGTTCGGCCAGCATTTCAGCCGCGTCGATGGTGTCGGCTTCATCGGGCAGGCTGTCGGTGTCGAGGTTGGCAACGAACACGGCTGCCGCGCCCGTCACCTGCAACAGCTGGCGGCGCTCGTTCATCAGCATTTCAATTTCGTTGCGCAGCAGGCCGACGTCGTCTTCTTTGATCGCGTGCACGGTCATCTATGAATCCTTTTCGTGTTCAGCCAAACAGGGTCAAAACCCCGGTGTAGCCATATAAGCGGTTGTGCGAGATTTCGCCATTGGCAAAAAATCCCACCAGCGGGAAGTCTCCCAGGGCATCGCGAATCAGCCCCAATTCCCGGTTCTGCGCGCCGAACATATGCTGGCCGCGACCGAGGCAGGAATAATACACGCCGCCCCGGATCGGCGCGCCCAGTTGCGTCTTGATCGCCGTCAGCATGCGCAGCAAATCCGCTTCGGCGGATTGCTGGTCGCGGCGACAAAACAGCAGTTCGTCGCCCGGTTCGACGTATTCACCGATCGCCACCAGATGGTTGTGCGGATCGACGCCGAGGATATTGCGCACCAGATAGTCGCCGGTGTCCGACCCCCGCACCGGCAAACCCACAAAAATGTAGCCCGCGGCACGCTGCAAATCGCGCGCAAGCACTTCGCCGATTTCCTCTTTCATCACTTCCAGCGCCGGACGGTGATCCAGGCTGCCAACAATGTTTTTATTCGCGGTGGTGATGATGTGACGCGGCCCCAGCGGCGCAATGCCTTGCGTCAGCCGCGTCGCCAGCTTGACGCGTTCGGAAAACAGCACGCCCGACAGCCCGCCGCTGACGACCCCGTCGCTGATCTGCGCCGTTTCGCCACGTGAACTCGACAGGCCGCCGACGACAAAGCCGCTCGACACATGCGCGGACAGGCCATCGATCAGTTCCTGCATGCGCGTGTTGGCCGGGTCTCCGTGCACCAGCGCGAAGTAGGCATCGGAGCGTTGCGTCTCGATGTCATGCGGGGTTTGCAACGCCGGCAGCATGCTGAAATCCGCCAGCGGAAACTCGCCCAGCATGACGGCCATTGCCGGCTCTTCCAGAAATTCCACGCCCGTTGCACAGATTCCGACACCGACGCTACCAGTCCAGTGCGGAACGCCGGTCGCGCTTTTGAAGAAGTCCAGAATCGCGCCCAAATCGCTGGCAAAGGCATCCGCCACGTACAGGAACCCCAGCGTCGCCGCAGACGGAATGGCGCCCAGCTGGGTCATGCAGGCCTGTGCGGCCTGAGTCCAGTCAGCGCCCGCCGCGTGAGCCGCCTTGAACGGCGTCATCAGTAGCCCGTTTGGGCGCTGTGCGGCAATTCGCCCTCGCCAAAGAAATTCCACAGCAGGTGCGCCACCACTTCGGGGGCGATCACGGTGTGCTGGTTATGGCTCTCCTGCATCGCGGCACGCAGCTTTTTACGCAGGTCGGGATCACCGGTCAGGTCGAAAATGATGTCGACTTTTGCGCCCAGCGACACCACGTCCAGTGCATTCTCGAATACCGGCACGCCATTCTGGATGAAGCCCAATGCAACAGGGGACTCCAGATTGCGGTGCGCAGCCGCAACAATCTCCACCTTGACGTGCTCTTCCTGAATTTTTTCCAGGAAATGTTCGGCAAAGGTTTCGCCGACTTCACCCAGGCCCAGCAGGGCAACCTTGACTATCTGACTCATGGTAAGACTCCTCGTTTGATTGGTATTGACTGGCAATGTGTACTGCCAGCGGGGCTTTAACGGCCTATTCATCGCTGCACTTGAAGAGAATACGGTTCTTGCCCCAGTCTGTCGATACGCCATTCGCAGCCGGGGTTTCTTCGCCATGCCCAGAGCAGGCGATATGATTCGACCTGCTGAATCCAGACTCCACCCATGTCCGCAATGATCCCGCTCTACCCACCCCTCACTCCCTACGCCAGCGGCATGATGGATACTGCCAGCCCGCACCGCATTTACTGGGAAACGTCAGGCAACCCGGACGGCGTCCCGGTGCTATTCGTGCATGGGGGGCCGGGCTCCGGCACCTCGCCCAACCAGCGCTGCTTCTTCGACCCGGCACGCTATCGCATCGTGCTGTTCGACCAGCGCGGCAGCGGCCGCTCGACGCCCCACGGCGAACTCGCCGACAACACCACGCCACACCTGATTGCCGACATGGACGCGCTGCGGGTCCAGCTTGGCATCGACAGCTGGCTGGTATTCGGCGGCTCGTGGGGATCGACCCTCGCGCTGGCCTACGCCGAAGCCCATCCGGAGCGGTGTCGCGGGCTGGTGCTGCGCGGCATTTTTCTGTGTCGCACACGCGAGATCGACTGGTTTCTCGATGGCATCCGCGCCTTCTTTCCCGAAGCGCAGCGGCGACTGGAAGTCTTCATCCCCGAGGCCGAACGCGGCGACCTGCTGGCTGCGTATCACCGTCGGCTGATCGATCCCAACCCCGCGGTGCATCAGCCTGCTGCCTATCAATGGGCCACGTTCGAGGCCTCGTGTTCGACGCTGTTGCCCAGCCCCGAACTGGTTGCCGCCTTTGGCCGCGACAGGACGGCATTGTCGCTGTCGCGCATCGAGACGCATTATTTCGTCCATCACATCTTTCTGCCCGACAACAGTCTGCTTGCCAACCTCGACCGCATCCGTGCAATCCCCGCGATCATCATCCAGGGGCGCTATGACGCCGTCTGCCCCATCGTCACCGCCGACGAACTGGCGCGAGCCTGGCCCGAAGCCCGCTATGTGGTAGTGCCGGACGCCGGCCATTCAGCATTCGAACCCGGCATCTGCCGCGAACTGGTGAGCGCGTGCGACCGTTTCGCCGCAACTGGATCCTTCACGCCATGAGCCTGTCGCCCTACGTATTCGATGCCAGCGCCGACAACTTCAACCGGCTGGTGCTGGAAAACTCACACAAGGGTCCGGTGCTGGTGCATTTCTGGACCCCCAAGGCCGGCCCCTGTTTCATCCTGATGCCGCGCCTGGTCAAGCTTGCTGCGGAATATGGCGGCAAGTTTCTGCTGGTGATGTTGAACACCGACGACCTGCCTGAGCTAGCCCGCCGCTTCAGCGTGAACTCGGTGCCGACGGTGAAGTTTTTCTGGCGCGGCGAAGTCGCCCACACCATACACGGCGCCGACCCCGACAGCAGTTTCCGTGCGGTGCTCGACCGTTTCATCGCCGGTGACGCCAACCGCGCCCACGCGCTGGGCGTGGCGGCATGGCAGTCGGGCAACGTTTCGCAGGCGCGCATGCTGCTGGCGAATGCCGCGATGGCCGATCCCGACAATCTCGCCATCCCGCGCGACCTGGCCAAGCTGTTGTGGTCGGAAGGCGACGGCGAACAGGCGCTGAGTCTGCTCGCCAGCCTGCCGCCCGAAGCCCGGCAGGATCCCGAAATTGCCCGCCTGTACGCCCACCTGAATCTGGCCGAAACAGCCCGGCTTGCGCCTTCCCTGGCCGAAATTGAAACCCGGATACCGTTCGACGCCCACGACCTCGATGCGCATTACCAGCGCGCTGCCGTCCTGCTGGCAAACGATGATTTCGAAGGCGGTATGGCTGAACTGTTGTTCATCACCCGCGCTGACCGCGCCTACCGCCACGACATCGGCCGCACCAGTCTGCTTGCGCTGTTCGACCTGCTCGGCAGCGCGCATCCGCTGACGCGGCACTATCGCCAGGCGCTGTCTGAGTCCTTGCATTGACATTCCACCATCCGGCCTTCGCTCCCTATGGGCAACTGATCGATGCGCTCGACCTGGGCGAAACCCGGCCCACGCTGGAAGCGTTCAACACCGTGGCCTGCGCCCGGAACGTGACCCAGGCAAGCGGCCTGCCGCTGCGTTTTGTCGCCGCCCAAGGCCACCTGTCAGCGCGCGATTACGAAATCCGCATCCTGCAAACCGGCGAGGTGCCTACCCGTGCCGACACCTGGCACGATGTGATGAACGCCCTGGTATGGCTGCGATTTCCGACTTTCAAGGCGGCGTTGAATGCGGCACACGGCGAAGCGATCGGGCGGGAAGCGGACACCCTGCGCGGCCGCCGGCGCGATGCGCTGACCATGCTGGATGAATCGGGTGTGTGGGTGATGAGCCGCGATCCCGCTTTGCCGCTCCTGCTGGCAGAGCACGCCTGGCAGGCCTTGTTCTGGGATCGGCGTCATGCCGTCGAAACAACGATGCAGTTTGTGGTGGTGGGGCACGCTTTGCTCGAAAAACTGCTGACGCCCTACCCGGCAATGACCGGAAAATGCCTGATGCTGGGCGCACAGGCGTGTGAACTGGATGCCGAGCCGCATGCGGTCGCTGGCCTCGCAACCGTCGATTCGCCGCACCAGCTCGCCGCCTTGCCGGTACAGGGCGTGCCGGGTTGGGATGATGCCAACGCGGCGGCGGCGTACTACGCCAATGCGAACATTTTCCGTCCCGCGCGCGTCAAACCGCCGGCAGGGGCAGCTCCCCTCCCGCCACCCACGCCTGCGCCATGTCCAGATCATCAAACAGGCGAATCTCCGCTGACATGAACGCGCGGTTGAGCCACATGCTCCAGGCCATCCACTGATCGTCGGTCAGGATGGCGATGCGGCCGAAATCGTTTTTATGCGCGCGCGAGAACTTCAACTCTTCCCATGCCACATCGAGGCTGTAAGACAGCATGTCGCGCAAATCGAACAATACGTTGACTGTGCCCTGGAACTGGATTCCGTAGCAAACAGCCTGCTCGAACTCGCGATAATCATCGAGCGTGAACTGACCCATGACGGAAACTGCAATCTGGTTGTTTTTGATGTCGAGGCTGATCATGAACGGCTCCTGTGATTGACTGGCTGAACTATAGCTAATCGGCGGGCGCAGAAGCGCGCACTGCCCACATCCCGGCCAGCGCAACCACGGCCATGCCCAGCCATGCAGACAAGGACGGCTGCTCGCCAAACAGGATGAGCCCATACAGCGCCGAAAAGGCCACGGTGGAATAGGCCAGCGCGCCGACGATCAGCGTGCGGCCGCGATGGTAGGCGCGCGTCAGCGCCAGTT
>NCCT01000085.1:9305-14432 GCA_002279795.1 Hydrogenophilales bacterium 12-61-10 | reverse complement strand
TGCGCCAGCGTGGCGGTCACGCCGATCCCGATCAGCCACGGCCAGTCGGCCGCTTGCGGACGATGAAAACCTGCCAGCGCCATCCACGCTCCGCCGCCCACCGTCGCCAGCAGCGTGAAATAAAACACCACCCGCCACTCGGGCTCACCCAGCCGGCCCAGCTGCTTGACGTTGACATAGGCCACCGCCGCCAGCATGCCCGACACCAGTCCCGCCAGCGCGGGCAGCAAGGCCTGATCCTGCAGCTGTGGCCGCAGCACCAGCACGATGCCGACAAAACCCAGCGCGACCGCCCCGAGCAGGCCACGGCCATGCCGCTCATGCAGCCACCAGGCAGACAACGCAGCCAGAAACAGCGGCGCGGTGTAATTGAGCGTCACCGCCGTGGCCAGCGGCAGGCGCGCAATGGCGTAAAAGAACAGCACCAGTGCAACAAAGCCCGACAGGCCGCGCCAGAAGTGCGCGCGGCGATATGGCGTAGCGAGCGGTTTGCGCAAGGAGCCGTTTTGGAAGGCGATCACGCCGCCGATCGCCAGCAGGCCAAACACCGAGCGGTAAAACACCAGTTCCGCGCTCGAAAAATGTGCCGAAGCATGTTTTACCAGCACGCCCATCAGGGCGAACAATGCGGCAGCGACGAGCATCCAGCTGGATTTCATGGGGATTAGGCTCGCGCTGCGTGGGTCAGTCCGCTGTTGTCGCGGGATGCAGCGGGACCAGGATTTCGAAGCGTATCCGCGACCACGGATCACGTCCCTCGGCCAGCCGGCTGATGCGCGCCACCAACACCTGTCCGTTGTCCATGAAACGCGCCGCATCGGCGTTGTCCCGCCGCGGCACGTAGCCAATCATATGGCCCTGCCATTCGATGCGCACCGCTTTCGGATCGTGCACGTTTTCCGGCTCCCGGATCAGCGTGAGCGCATCCCCAACCCGCATCTGCGACCACCATTGCCTGCCGGCGTGATACTGAAAACCGGCCAGGGGCACATCCTGCAACAGGATGTGGGCAGCAACTTCGGCGTGGAGCGGCGCAGCCCAGGCACTCATCCCGATCAGCAGGCAGGCAAGCAAACGGTTCATGTCGCGCATTCTACTGAGCCGTGCACAAAAAACGGGGGCGCGAGCGGGTCGTCGTGGGATCCGCCCAATGCCGGCAATTTATTTATTGATAACCGTTATCATTTGCAGTACGATAATTTCATCCACTTGATACAGGAATATCCCGCATGAAACTGACCCGTATTTTGGCCGCAATGACGTTGGCCGTTACCGCTCTCCCCGCCCTGGCTGAAGAAGTCGTGGTGTATTCCGCACGCAATGAACAGCTGATCAAACCGCTGTTTGACGCCTACACCAAGGACACCGGCGTGGCCGTGAAATTCATCACCGACAAGGAAGGTCCGCTGATGGCGCGCCTCAAGGCCGAAGGCAAGAACACGCCGGCCGACATGCTGCTGACGGTGGATGCGGGCAACCTGTGTGGAAAGGCCGCCTCTGCCTGCGCACCTCGAAAAAGGTCTACAACCAGAGCCTGGTGGCCATGATGATCACCGAGTACGGCGAAGGCAAAACCGAGGACATCGTGCGCGGCTGGGTCGCCAACCTCGCCACTTCGCCCTTCCCTGACGACACCAAGGTGATGGAAGCCGTGGCGGCCGGCCAGTGCGACGTCACCCTGGTCAACACCTATTACTTCGGTCGTCTGATGGAGAAAACACCGACTCTGCCGCTGGCGATTTTCTGGCCCAACCAGAATCTGAAGAACAAGGCTGCTGGCGTGCATGTGAACGTCTCGGGTGCCGGCGTGACGAAGTACGCCAAGAACCCGGCCGGCGCGCAAAAGTTGATCGAGTGGCTGTCGTCCGACAAGGCGCAAAACCTGTTCGCGGACGTCAACCTGGAATACCCGGTCAACCCCAAGGTGTCGCCGGACAAGACCGTCGCGTCCTGGGGCAGCTTCAGGCAGAACCTGATCAACGTGAAAGACGCTGGCAGCCTGCAGACCAAGGCCGTAAAATTGATGGATCGCGCTGGCTACAAATAAAAGCGCAGGTTCTCTATTTGGTGAAAGTGATCACATTTGGCTGATACCGCAGTCGTTCTCGCAAAAACGCCCGCAACGGGCGTTTTTGTTTGGCCTCGCCCAAGCGGCTGGCTGCTGTTCGCGCTCGCCGTAGCGGCACTCGTGCTGGTGCCGGTCGTCGTCACCTTCTCGTCGTTCGCCGAGGTTGAAGGCGACATCCTCGCCCACCTGGCCGAATTCGTCCTGCCGGAACTGGTCGGCAACACGCTATGGCTGGTGCTGGGTGTCGGCGTGGGCGTGAGCGTGCTGGGCGTATCCCTCGCCTGGCTGGTGGCGATGTGCGAATTCCCCGGCCGCCGCCTGTTCGACTGGGCGCTGCTGCTGCCGCTGGCGCTGCCGGCCTACGTCACGGCCTTCGTCGCCATCGGCCTGCTCGACTTTACCGGACCGCTGCAAACCTGGCTGCGCGACGGCTGGGGCATTACGAATTTGCCGGAAATCCGTTCGCGCGGCGGCGTGATTCTGGTGATGTCGCTGGCGCTGTATCCCTACGTCTACCTGATCGCAAAAAACGCCTTCGCAACGCAAGGCGCGATTGCGCTGGAGGCCGCGCAGTCGCTTGGCCTCTCGCGCGTCCAGGGCTTCTTCCGAGTGGCGCTGCCGATGGCGCGACCGTGGATCGCCGCCGGCCTGATGCTGGCGCTGATGGAGACGCTGGCCGATTTCGGCACCATGGCGATCTTCAACTACGACACCTTCACCACCGCCATTTATAAAGCCTGGTACAGCCTGTTCTCGCTCGCCGCGGCTGCGCAGCTCGCCTCGATCCTGATCCTGTTCGTGCTGGTCGCCGTGGTGTTCGAGCAGCGCTCTCGCACGCAGATGCGCTTTGGCGCAGTGGGCCGCAGCGCCGCGCAGCGCCGCATCAGGCTGTCGCCCGGCTTTGCCACGCTCGCATTCGTTTACGCAGCAGCCGTGCTGGCGGTGGCTTTCGTCATCCCGGTGACGCAGCTTGCCCTGTGGACGCGCGAGGTCATCGCCAGCGATCTTGACAGCCGCTACTGGGGCTTTGCCTGGCATTCGGTGCTGCTGGCCGGCATCGGCGCGCTGATGGTCGTGGCGGTGGCGCTGCTGCTGGCCTACGCCGGACGCCAGCGCCCCGGCGCCACGATGATGTGGACACAACGCCTGGCTACGCTCGGCTACGCGTTCCCCGGCGCAGTCCTGGCGGTGGGCCTGTTCATCCCGGTGGCGGCGCTCGACAACTGGCTGATCGACAGCGGCCGCGCCTGGTTCGGTTTTGCCGGCACCGAAATTCTTAAGGGCACGCTGCTGGTGATGCTGGCCGCCTATCTGGTGCGCTTTCTTGCCGTCGGCTTCGGCCCCATCGACAGCGGCCTGCACCGCATCAGCCGCAACATCGACGAGGCGGCAAAAAATCTCGGCACCGGCGCCGCCGGACTGTTGACGCGGGTACACCTGCCGATGCTGCGCGCCAGCCTGTTGACCGCGGCCGCGCTGACCTTCGTCGACATCATGAAGGAAATGCCGATCACCCTGATGACCCGGCCGTTCGGCTGGGACACGCTGGCGATCCGCGTGTTCGAGATGACCTCGGAAGGCGAGTGGGAGCGCGCCGCGCTGCCGTCGCTCGCCATAGTCATCGCCGGTATCATCCCCATCATTCTTCTGACCTGGCGTGGAGCGCGTGCACATGGCTGAACTGGTACTCGATTCGGTTTCGCAGTCGTACGGCAACCGGCAAATCATCGCCGACCTCAGCTTCACCCTGCCCGAAGGCGCGATCGGCTGCCTGCTCGGCCCCTCCGGCTGCGGCAAGACCACCGCGCTGCGCTGCATCTCCGGCTTCGAGTCGATCCAGAGCGGTGAAATCCGCATCGGCGGCGAAACCGTCAGCCGCCCCGGCTGGATGCTCGCAGCCGAAAAGCGCCGCGTCGGCATGGTGTTCCAGGATTACGCGCTGTTTCCGCATCTGAGCGTGGCAGACAATGTCGGCTTCGGCCTGCGCCGCGCGTCCCCGCCGGCCCGCGCGGCACGCATCGCCGAACTGCTCGAACTGGTGGGTCTCGCCGGCCACGCCAACCAGTTCCCGCACCAGCTTTCGGGCGGCCAGCAGCAGCGCGTGGCGCTGGCGCGCGCGCTGGCGCCGCGGCCGCGTCTGATCCTGATGGACGAGCCCTTTTCCAACCTCGACGTCGAACTGCGCGAACGCCTGTCGATCGAGGTGCGCGACATTCTCAAGCGCGAAGCCACCACGGCGCTGATCGTCACTCACGACCAGCACGAAGCCTTTGCGCTGGCCGACTGGGTCGGCGTCATGCACGAAGGCCGCATCCAGCAGTGGGACACGCCCTACAACCTTTATCACGAACCGGCCAACCGCTTTGTCGCCGACTTCGTCGGCCAGGGCGCGCTGCTTGTCGGCGAAGTCATCAACGACCACCAGGTCGAAATCGAACTCGGCGTTCTAGAGGGCCACATCCCGGTCGAATGCGGCGCCCAGGGCTGCGACGAATGCGTGCGCAGCTGCCGCGTCGACGTGCTGCTGCGGCCCGACGACATCATTCACGACGACGACAGCCTGCTGCTGGCCGAAGTCGAAAACAAGGCGTTTCGTGGCGCCGAATTCCTTTACACACTGAAGCTGCCGAGCGGCCAGCGCGCGCTGTCGCTGGTGCCCTCGCATCACAACCACGCCATCGGCGAAAAAATCGGCATCAAGCTGGCGGTCGATCACGTGGTCGCCTTCCGGCAAGAGTAATGCCGCTGTCTCCGCTGCGCGGCCTGCTGTTCAACGTCGGCCTCGGCTTTACCGTCGCCCTGCTGCTGATGCTGGTGGTGATCGGCCTGGGCGTCACCCAGATGGCGCAGCTCAACAGCGAACTGGCCAATGTGGTCAAAGTCAACAACCTCAAGACCCGGCTCGCCTCGCGCATGCGGGATACCCTGCGCGACCGCAGCGTGCTGATGCACACCATCGTCGCCTCGACCGACCCGTGGGAAAAAAACGCGCTGTTCGAGCAATTCATCCTGTACGGCGAACGCTACATCAAGGATCGCAACCAGCTGGCCGCCATCCT
>NCCT01000085.1:0-9264 GCA_002279795.1 Hydrogenophilales bacterium 12-61-10 | reverse complement strand
CTCGACAACATGACCAGCCTGCAGCGCGAAGAAAACGAATCGGCGCTGGCGCAGACCTATGCGGCCTATCAGGCCACCCGCAAGCTGATGCTGGTGCTGGGCATTCTGGCCACGCTGCTGGCGACGCTGGTTGCCGTGCTGGTCGGCCGTCACTTGCTGAAGCAGACCCGGCAACTGGAAACCGAACGGCTCAAATACCAGACCCTGTTCGAAACCAACTCCGACGCCGTTGTCATTCTCGACAACAAGACATTCACCGACTGCAACCCGGCCACGCTCGCCCTGTTCGGGATGGATTCGGTGGAGGCGTTTTTGCGTACGCCGATCCAGCAGCTTGGCACCACGATGCAGGCCAATGGCGCCACGGCAAGAGACCATGCCATGCGCTATATCGCGCTGGCGCGCAAACAGGGGCATGCGGTCATGGACTGGCAAGGAGTGCGTCAGGACGGCACGGTGTTTTCCGCCGAAATCGCCCTGCACGCGATGCAGCTGGAAGGCCAGCCGGTGATTCAGGCCATCATGCGTGACGTGTCGGAACGCCGTGCCGCCGAAGCGGCCAAGGAAGCGGCACGCGAGGCCGCGCTGAAAATCGCGCAATCCAAATCCGAATTCGTCGCCAACGTCAGCCACGAAATCCGCACCCCGATGCACGGCATCCTGGGCATGAGCAGCCTGCTGCTGAAAACGCCGCTCAACGGCCAGCAGCGCGAATACACCGCGACCCTCAAAAGCTCGGCCGAAAGCCTGCTCACCATCATCAACGATATTCTCGACTTCTCGAAAATCGAGGCCGGCAAGCTGGAAATCGAGCAGATTGCATTCTCGCCGGTGGCGCTGGCGCAGGGTGTGGTCGCCCTGTTTCAGGCGCGGGCGCTGGAAAAAAATCTGCAATTGAAGCTCCTTCTTCCCGAAGCGGCGCCAACGGCCCTGCTCGGCGACCCCACGCGCATCCGCCAGATCCTGCTCAACCTGGTCGACAACGCGATCAAGTTCACCCACCACGGCGAAATCGAACTTGCAGTCAGGTTCGACGCAGAAGACGACGCAGTGCGCTGCCAGTTCAGCGTGCGCGATCACGGCATCGGCATGAGCAGCGAAACCCAGCAGCGCCTGTTCCAGGCTTTTTCGCAGGCCGACTCCTCGACCACGCGGCGGTTCGGCGGCACCGGACTCGGGCTTGCAGTGAGCAGCCAGCTGGCCGGCTTGATGGCGGGCGAACTCAGCGTCGACAGCACGCCCGAGCAAGGCAGCTGTTTTACCCTGACGCTTGCCCTGCCCGCCACCTCGCTGCCGCTGGTCGAGCTGCCGGCGCCCACGCTGATACGGCTGCAGGGACGCATCCTGGTTGCGGAGGACCACCCGGTCAACCAGAAGGTTCTGGCGCACCAGCTCGACGAAATGGGCTTGCAGCACGTCATCGTCGCCAGTGGCACCCAGGTGCTCGAGCGCCTGGCGAACGAAGCATTCGACCTGGTGCTGATGGATTGGCAAATGCCCGAAATGGATGGCCTGGAAGCAACCCAGCGGATCCGTCAGCTGCCGGGCGACAGCCGCCTGCTGCCCATCGTCGCGCTCACCGCCAATGCCAACGAGAATTTTCGCGACGCCTGTCTGGCGGCGGGGGCGAACGATTACCTCGCCAAGCCCTACACCGAATCCGCATTGGGCGCGTTGCTGGCGCAGTGGCTGCCCAAGGCCGGCTCCGGTACAACGGCGGCTGCCGCAGAGCCGGCCCCGTTGCTCGACCTGCCCGCTCTGCACGCGCGCTACCCCGGTAATCCGGTGCTGGTGAACGATCTGTCGAACCTGTTCCTCAGCACCACCGAAGCCAGTCTGGCCACGCTTAAACACGCCCTCGAACAGGGGGATATCGAGACCTGCCGCAAGGAGGCACACGCCCTCAAAGGCGCGGCCGCCAGCGTCACCGCCTACGCGGTCCAGGATGCTGCCGCACGGATTGAAATCTGCTTGCGCGACGGCAACCCGGCTTGCGCCGCCGCCGAACTGGCCGCACTGGAACAGCACTTTCGCGCACGCGCCTAAACCCGTTTGCAACGCACGCCGCATCTCCTTTGACGCGAGCGCCCGGGCGCGTACGATAGACCCACCTCACGCAGGAGACCCATCATGAAGCGCCTTGTTTCGCTTGCCTTCGCCTCGATGTGCAGCCTGTCGGCAGTCGCCGCCGAGCTGCCCTTGGCACCCGCTAAACCGGATCAGTCCGCGCCACGGCCGGCCAGCTGGATCGACGCCGCGCCGACCCCCTACGGCCCGGTGATGATGCAGCAGGCCCCGCCCCCGCCCTATCGCGACTACCAGATGAACCGCATCCTCACGCCCGAGGAAAAACAGCGCTGGCAGCAACTGGCCATGCCCATGACCGCCCACATGGCGGAAGTCGATGCCCGCGAGGCGGTGAACCATTTCGCGGTCAAATATCAGGCCAAGCCCGGCGTGACGTTCGATGAGGTCATCGAGTCGATGATGCTGCGCGCCAACCAGATCAACCTGAAGTACGTCGGCAAGAACCAGATCTCGAAAGACTTCAAGGTCGTTCTCAACGACGAGAGCGCACCGCGCATCGAAGTTTTCAGCTTTTGCGACATCGCCGTCGGCCGCGACCTGCTGCGGATCATCCCCGAAATGGTGGTGTTCATGCCCTGCCGCATCGCCGTGATGGAAGACGCCGACAAGAAAATCTGGGTGCTGACGCTGGACTGGGACGTGACCGGCATCAACCTCGCTGGCAAACAACTGAACATCACGCCGGAGTTGCGCGAGGGCGCGCTCGCTATCCGCGACAAGCTCGACAGCGTCATGCGCGCAGGCGCCAACGGCGACCTCTGAGCGCAATCTGGACCCCGCCGCCCGCCCCATGACGGCAAGCCTCACCCCGTTCACCTCCGCCGCCGCACTCGAAACCGCATTTACCGAACGGCTTGCCGCGATGCTGGCAAGCCATCGCGGCCTCGGCGTCTACATCCTGGTGCTGGCCAACGCCGCCTACGACCCCGCCCTGTGGGCGCATCTCGCGCCAGCGCTGGCCGCACGCCACGGTGAACTTGCCGATGACCTGACCGCAGCCTTGCGCCAGGGCCGCAAGCTGACCGAACCCGACGACGATGTTCTGGTTTTTCTCAAGCTGCATGCCATCGGGTTTGCCCATCTGCAAACCCTGCAAAGTCGCCGTGCCGGGCACTGGGATCTGCTGTTCAATCCGCTTCGCGCCCTGCGCCCGACTCGCACCAGCGGGCTGAAATTCCAAAGCCTGCTGTGCCCGTTCGACCCGGCCGGGTTTCACTTCAACCGGCCCTTTCTGGCCAGGGAAATTTTCTGGCAAGGCGACCTGGGCAGCAAACCCGCGCGCCTGCTTTACAACAAATTCCCCTTCGCCCGCCTGCATGGCCTGCTGGTACCCGAGCCCCAGCGCCAGCTGCCGCAATACCTGAGTCCCGAGCTGCACGGCTGGGCGTGGGAACAGTGCGAACAAGCCCACGTGCCCGGCCTCTGCCTCGGCTACAACAGCGTCGGCGCGGGCGCATCGGTCAACCATCTGCACTTCCAGAGCTTCGTACAGGCTGCTCCACTGCCGGTCCAGGATGCATGCTTTGTCCACAACGGTGGCGGCATCCCCTATCCCCTTCCCTGCTACCGTTACTCCGACCCGGCGGATGCCTGGCGCAAGCTCGACCAGCTACACCAGCGCAACACCCCGTACAACCTGATCTACAGCCCGGCGTGCCTGCACCTCATTCCCCGCGTCCCACAGGACAGTGCCCGGCTGAACGACCAGAACCGTGGCTATGGCTGGAGTGAAATGGCAGGCGTCGTCACCCTGTTCAGCCGCGAAACGTTTGAAGAAATGACTGCGGAGATATTTGCGACGGAATTGGCAGGCTTTGCGCTGTGATCCGCTGAATCATTGCCGCCCCCCGGCAATCCCGGCGTGTCCTAAGCTGAACCCATACTTAACGGGAGAATGCCGCGATGCCCAGCCTGCTCGATGCGATACAACAACGCTACGCCTGCCACCAGTTCGTTGCCGGGCAGACTGTTGGCGCCAGTGAACTCAGCGTATTGCGTGAAGCCGGCCGACTGGCGCCGTCCGCATTCGGACTGGAACCCTGGCGATTCATCACCGTGACAGACAAGACGGAGCGAGCGACCGTCGCCCACGCCTGCTACGACCAGCCTGCCGCCGCCACGGCCGCCGCCCTCATCGTCATTGTCGCCCTGGTCGACGCACTCGACCCGGATTCGGATTACGTGCGCGCGCGCTTCGAGGCCGAAACGCGAGGCAAGGATACGACGTCCATTTATCAATCCTATCGGGCATTCCATCATGCGGAAGACGTGTCTGCCTGGGCTCGGGGCCAGTGCAACTTCGCCGCTGCACACATCCTGCTGCAGGCAGCGCACCTGGGATTGGGCAGCTGCCCGATCGGCGGCTTCGACGAAACCGCACTCAGGGCTGCACTGACTATTTCACCGGGTGAATCCACTGCCTTGGTGATTGGCTTGGGGCAATGTGCCTACACGGCACCGCAGCGGATGCGCAAGGAAAGTGATTGAAATCGGCGATCTGTTCGCTGGCACAAGCGCGATTTCGCAACAGAGGTTGATGTCGCTGTTCGACCAGGGATAGACTTTCAGCGTGTTCTACATGGACGTCCGGTAGCTGGCCCCAAGTTGCCAGAGGGCAGAAACCGTGCGGTTGTGAGATGAGACTCACAAACGTACTTCTGTTCCTTCTGTGAGTGGCGAGCTGATACAGGCGACCAGCACCTTGTCTACCCTGTTCTTGTCCATGTCCATCACTTCAAAGCGACAACCGCCCCAGTCAAAATGGTCAGTCACGGCAGGAATACGCCCCAGCACATGCATGACGAAACCACCGAGCGAAATGAAGGCGTTCTCCTCTTCACCCGGTAAATCTTCATCGATTTCCAGCACCGACTTGAATCGTTCGACCGCTACACCGCCGTCCATCAGCCACGAGCCATCCTCCCGCTTCACAACGTCCGGCTCCTCATTGATGTCCTCGGAAGGAAGATCGCCGACAATCGACGTCAGTACGTCGGTGAGGGTAACCAGGCCCTGCAATTCGCCATATTCATCCACTATCAATGCGGATTGCAGCCGTGCCTTGCGGAAGTTTTCGAGCAACTGCGTGGTGCTTACCCCGGCTGGCACATAGAGCGGTGGGCGCATCGAATGTTCGATATCGAGTGGTTCGCCTTCCAATGCTGCCTTGAGCAGATCGGAGGTTCGCAATATGCCTACGATATGGTCGAGACCGTCACGGCACACGATGATCCGCGTATAGGGACTCTCCGCAATGCAGCGGCGAATTTCCACATCCGGCTCGTCAAGGTCGAGCAAATAAATATCTTTGCGCGGCGTCATGATCGACTCGATGCGCTGCTCGTCAAGCCGCAGCACGTTGGAGACGATCGCCTGCTCGCTCTCATGGAAAACGCCGGCCTCGGAGCCTTGTTCCATCAGTCCCCTGATTTCCTCGTCCGTCACCGGTGGCTCTTCCTTCCGGCGCGCTCCAATCAGGCGCAGCAGCAGACTGGAGGTGGAAGATAGCAGCCACACCATGGGGCGCGCAGCGCTTGACAGCCAGATCATCGGCCGGGAGATGAGGGATGCGATGCCTTCTGGGGCCATCAGCGCCAAGCGCTTGGGCACCAGTTCCCCGACCACGACGGCAAAGTAAGTTAGCCCGGCCACCACAACTGTAAGCGCGATACCCTGAGCATAGGGCGCGATCAGCGCGAAGCCGGACAGCCATGCAGACAAAGGATCGGCCAGCGCCGATTCACCGATAGCGCCGCTCAAAATACCGATAGTCGTAATACCCACCTGGACAGTGGACAGAAAGCTGGACGGCTCGGCATGAAGTGCCAAGGCTGAGTGGGCACCTGGACTGCCTTCTTCGGCCAGTCTTTGCAGGCGGGTCTTGCGGGAAGTGACAACAGCGATTTCCGACATGGCGAACACGCCATTCAATACGATCAGGACGGTCAGGAGCAGGATTTCCATGGATGATCCGGTTGCGGGGCGTGAAGGGGGTTCCCGGAAAGGCAAAAAAAAGCGGCGCCTCTGGAATGGCGCCGCGCCGGGTTTCCGTGGCGGGGCTTACTGGATTGCCAGCTTCCTGGCTGAAGTAGCTGCCTTCTTCGGCAGGGTCAGCTCCAGCACGCCATCGTTGTATTTGGCCTGGGCCTTGGCTTCGTCGACGTCGTGGGCCAGCGTGAAGCTACGCGACACCTTGCCGCTGTAACGTTCCGAACGCAGCACTTTCTCGCCTTCTTTCTCTTCCTTCTCCATCTTGGTTTCGGCGCTGATCGAAACCTGGTTGCCTTCGATGCTGACGTGGATGTCCTCCTTCTTCACGCCCGGAATGTCGGCGTGCACGGTATAGGCATTGTCGTTTTCCTTCACATCCATCTTGATCTGCATCTGCGGCTGGCCTTCGAAGAGCGCGGGGCGTACGAAAAAGCCCTTGAACAGGTCGTCGATATCGCCAAAAGGGTCGATGCGGGCAAGATTCAACGGATCGTAACGCGAGAGGTTGGCCATGATGATCTCCTAGGAAACAGGTTGTCTGACAACGGACGTCGGCCGCAATTGCGGCTACACATTCAATCTAGACCCATATCCCGCCAAATCAAGACCCGGGCATCTCCTTATGAGGGTCCAGGCGGATAAGGGGCGAAGGCAGGCTTTTTCCATGGCGTTGGCACGCCTGACGGACGGCGCGAAGCGGCGAGCAAGGCGGTGCGCCAGGAGGGGAGAGCCGGGAGGAAGCAGTGCGCGCCGTCATGGCGCGCTCAATGACCTTTGACGATGCAGTTCCGGCCGTGTTGTTTCGCCTGGTAAAGCCGCCTGTCCACCGCTTCAATGAATGCGAGCGGGTCGTCCTGGTGCGAGGGGGTGATCGTGCCGACCCCGAGGCTGACGGTGAGGATCTGGCTGACCGGGGATTGCGCGTGCGGGATCTGTTCCTTGAAGATCAGGCTGCGGCAGCGCTCGGCGATCTTCGCCGCCGACCCTTCGTCGGTTCCGGGCAGCACCAGCACGAATTCTTCCCCGCCGAAACGGGCGAAGAGGTCGCGTGCCCGGGTCGCAGCCGAATTCAGGGTCTGGGCGACCCGTTTCAGGCAGGCATCCCCTTCGATGTGGCCATAGGAGTCGTTGTACTGCTTGAAGTAGTCGATGTCGAGCATGATGACCGACAGCGGCTGGTTATTGCGCCGTGCGTGGGCCCATTCCACTTCCAGGATGGAGTCGAACATGCGCCGGTTGGCGACGCCGGTCAAACCGTCCTTGAAAGACAGCGCCTCCAGTTCCTTTTGCAGGATGACCAGTTGTTCCTCGGTCTTTTTCCGCTCGCTGATGTCGAACATGAATCCGACCAGGGCGTCGACTTCGCCGGCATCGTTGCGGACCACGTGCACCACGTCGCGGATCCAGACGTGATCGCCGTCCTGCGTCAGGGCACGGTAGTCGGCTTCGTGGTCGGTTCCCGCCTTGGACTGCGCGACGCAGAAATTGACCACCCGCTCCCGGTCCTCGGGATGGATCCGGGTCGCCCAGTCTTCCACGGTCACCCAGCTTGCCGGCGACCAGCCGAGCAGACTTTCGATCTGCGGCCCGATGTAGGCGAAACGCATGGTTTGCCAGTCGATCTTCCAGGGGATGGCCTTGGTCGATTCCAGCAGGGTCTTGTAGACCGCGCTGTCGATTTCCGTGTCTTTTGAACTGTCAGTCATTGTGGAGGCACCCGATCTGCAGGGAAATATGTTCCGCGCCGCTCAGCATACTACGACGCTTCGAGGCGATGGGATTCCGCCCGCCCGGGAGGTGACCATACACTTCAGACGCGCGAAGCGCGAGCAAAAAGCTGCAGCAGATGCGCCGGCTCGTCATAGACAATCCGCTTCCCGGCACGCAGGTCGCGGCGCATCAGACGGATCATGCGGTCCAGCACGTCTTCCGGAAAGCTTTCCGCTGCCTGGCCCGAGACCTCCGCCAGGCGCCCGGCGATCACGGCCGCATCGCTGACGACCGGGCAGATGCGGTACCGGTAGGTGCCGCCGATGGCTTCCGGCGGCAGGTCCATGAAGCGCCCCGCCTGCTGGCGGAAAAAGCTCAACGGCAGGCGGTAGGCGTTGTTGCCCAGTATCGGAAGGTCGTCGGGGACCGGCTCCTCCTCGTCCAGTACCTGAAGCCGCGTGGCCAGCTGCAGCAGCTGATCCAGGCGGTAGCTGGCCTGCATGTGGGGATTGCCCACGCGTACCAGATTGGCGATCAATTCGCCCAGCGAGGCATGGCCGATGATCGCGGCCCGCTTGGGCAGCCCGCCCCAGGCGCCATCCGCGCCGTTGAGCAGCGCCTCGATCACGGACGCATTCTCGAAGCCGCCGCCTGCATGCATGTGCACCAGCAGTTTCAGCGGCGGCGGCAGGAAGCTGCGGGCCACCGCGACGAACGCGCCCACCTGGAAAGGCAGGTAGGTTCCACGATCGTCCTCGATGCTGATGCCTTCGATGGCCTGTTCGGCCAGCAGACTCAGGATGGAACAGGCCGTATCGGGATCTTCCGCGAAGGCATCGCAGCCGTCCACGATATTGATCAGGATGCGCGGCTTGCCGCCGTCGTCGCCGCGGATGTTGGCGTTGAGCCACGCGATGCTGGCCGGCAGGCTGCGGCGCAGTGTCTCCAGGTCATACTGCCCGGCCATGCCTGCCTTGCTTAGATAGATTTCGTGCAGGGTGTTGGGCACGCCATAGGCCTGCAGCTTGCGCTGCGAAGGCGAGGGCGTGAAGGTGCCGTCGGCCGTTGCGATGCCGATGTCGGTGAATGCGAAGCAGCCGTTCATGTCGGCCTGGTGGTCGCGCAGATACATCATGAAATCGTCGTCGACCTCCAGTTCATCCGGCATGGCGTAATCCAGCGTGCCCAGCAGGATGTTGCGGAAGCCGAACTCGCGCAGTCTGGGGAGAATGGCCAGCTTGTCTGCGAGCGTCTGGCCCATGCGTGCGCCAACGGGGTTTTCTCGCAGGGAGAGGTCGATCAGATACGGCTGGATATTGCGGAGCCTATCGATTTTTTCCTGTGCCCCGGCCAGAATGGTGTGGGCCTGGGTGAACGTATCGGGTGAGCGAGGCATGGTTATTCCGGACTAAATGAATGGGTTGAGGACGGATAGTCGGGGGCAATGCAAATGCGGCCGCCTCCTATTGTGGAATG
>NCCT01000084.1 GCA_002279795.1 Hydrogenophilales bacterium 12-61-10 | reverse complement strand
GGCCATCCTCACCGAAATCGGCTTGCTGCCCGAAGGCGGCAGCCTGTACGAGCCG
Source organism: Hydrogenophilales bacterium 12-61-10 (assembly GCA_002279795.1). Taxonomy (GTDB): domain Bacteria; phylum Pseudomonadota; class Gammaproteobacteria; order Burkholderiales; family Thiobacillaceae; genus Thiobacillus. The sequence continues at coordinate 11,628 of NCCT01000084.1, read as the reverse complement.
GCCAACATCATGCTGATGCATCACGTGTACGCCGCGCTGCGCGCGCATGCGCTGTACTTCCGCGACCAGCATTACGTGGTGCAGGACGGTGAGGTCATCATCGTCGACGAATTCACCGGGCGCCTGATGAGCGGCCGCCGCTGGTCGGAAGGCCTGCATCAGGCCGTCGAGGCCAAGGAAGGCGTCGCGGTCCAGAAGGAAAACCAGACGCTGGCGTCGATTACCTTCCAGAATTATTTCCGCATCTACCAAAAGCTGTCCGGCATGACCGGCACGGCCGACACCGAAGCCTTCGAATTCCAGAGCATCTACGGCCTGGAAACCGTGGTCATTCCGACCCACAACCCGATGATCCGCAAGGACGAGCACGACCAGGTCTACCGCACCGGAGCCGAGCGCGACCAGGCGGTGATCAACGACATCCGCGCGCGCCACGCCAACGGCCAGCCGGTGCTGGTCGGCACCACCTCGATCGAGGCCAACGAGCATCTGGCCGCCGAACTGCAAAAAGCCGGACTGCCGCACAACGTGCTGAACGCCAAGCAGCATGCGCGCGAAGCCGAGGTCATCGCGCAGGCGGGCATGCCCGGCGGCATCACCATCGCCACCAACATGGCAGGACGCGGCACCGACATCGTGCTGGGCGGCAGCATCCAGAAGGAAATCGACGCCATCCGCACCGACGAGACCCTGTCCGACAGCGAGAAGGATGCACGCATCGCCGCGCTCAAGGCCGATTGGCAGCCGCGTCACGATGCCGTGCTGGCCTCGGGCGGCCTGCACATCATCGGTACCGAGCGTCACGAATCACGCCGCGTCGACAACCAGTTGCGCGGCCGTTCCGGTCGTCAGGGCGACCCCGGCTCCAGCCGCTTTTTCCTCTCGCTGGAAGACCCGCTGCTGCGCATTTTCGCGTCCGACCGCGTCGCTGCCATCATGGATCGCCTGAAAATGCCCGAGGGCGAAGCGATCGAGCATCCGTGGGTGACCCGCGCGATCGAAAACGCGCAGCGCAAGGTGGAACAGCGCAACTTCGACATCCGCAAACAACTGCTCGAATACGACGATGTCTCGAACGACCAGCGCAAGGTCATCTACGAACAGCGCAACGAAGTGCTGGCAAGCGAAGACATTGCCGACACCATCCGCGCCATGCGCGACGACGTGCTGCTCGAAACCGTCAGCCTGCATATCGCGCCCGGCAGCATGGACGAGCAATGGGACGTGCCGGGGCTGGAGAATGCGCTTGCCGCGCAGTTCAATCTCGACCTGCCGCTGACGCAATGGCTGGCTGACGACAAGACCCTGAACGAAGAGGCCCTGCGCAGCAAAATCTGCGATGCGGCTGATGCGCTGTACAAGGAAAAGGAAGCCATCGTCGGCACGCAAGGCCTGCGCCAGTTCGAGCGCGCCGTCATGCTTCAAAGCATCGACAGCCATTGGCGCGAGCACCTGTCCGCACTGGACCACTTGCGCCAGGGCATCCACCTGCGCAGCTATGCGCAAAAGCAGCCCAAGCAGGAATACAAGCGCGAAGCCTTCGAGCTCTTCTCGGCCATGCTGGCCGGCATCAAGGCCGAAGTCACGCAAACCACCACCACCGTCCAGGTACGCGCGCCGGAAGACATGCAGGCGATCGAACTGCATGATGCCCTGTCCAATGTGCAGTTCGAGCACGCCGGATTCGACGAGGCGCAGGACTTTGCAGCAGCAGAAGCAGAAGCCGGCGGGCTGGACTTCTCCAGCGTCGGCCGCAACGACCCCTGCCCCTGCGGCTCGGGCAAGAAGTTCAAGCAGTGCCACGGCAAACTGAACTGACCTGGACTAACAAGGAGCCACCATGCCTTACTACGTTTTCCGTATGGGAATGTTCAAAGTGCTCGAGAAAAAGGGCGAATGGGCAACATTCAAGGAAGCCCGCGCGCAGACCAACGAGCTGCGCAAAACGCTCGACCCCAAGTCCGGCGACAAATACAAGATGATGTTTGCAGAAAACGAAATAGCCGCGCAGGAGACCCTGACGGCGGAGCGCGAACTGGAAAAAACCCTGTCGGGAGACGACTGGTAAGCGTGGCGCACTCTCCGATCAGGTTTCATCAGCGGGTAAAGGATGTCTGATGGCTGAATACAACGAAGATGCGTACAAGTTGGCCCGCAAGGCCTACATCGAGCACAGCTGCCCTTTCGAGCGCGCCCTGCTGTCACGCTGCGTAGCTTGCGGCCGCTCGCGCAAGCTCAATCTGGCCGAACGCGAAGCCATCGCCTGTGGCGATGCAGCGGTACGCGAGCACTGCCTGACGTTTTATCGCGCGCTGCACGACAACGCGCAGTTTGCCCTGAAGATCAATCCCGATGCGCCCTGGCCGTTCGGCAAGGAGATCCGCGCCCAATGTGGCGGCGTGCGCGGCCTGGCTGACGCCCTTGGCAGCGTCAGCGATGAAACCACCGACATCGCCGCACTGGTGCTGCAAGCCCAGGCGCAGTTCGGCGCCAGCAGCGCGTTTCCCTATTCCGAAATCATGCGCGCGGTGGTGCACTACGAGCCGCGCAAACGACGCTGAACGTTGCGCGGGGAACCCTGGCGCATTGCCGCAGTCTCTTGGGTGATGCTTTTTTCTGACTACACTGCACCCGTGCGCACCCGTTTCCATCGACTCCTGCTGATTGTGCTGATGCTGCTCCTGCCATTGCAGGCTGTTGCAGCGTCATCCATGCTGGGCTGCGTCCTGGACCCTGGCGCTGCACAGCTCGATCCCGCACCGAAGTCGATGGCCGCGTGCCATGAGCCGGAGCCCGCCGAAAACGCGCCCATGCCGCATGACTGCGCGCACTGTGCTGCCTGTGTGCTGGCAACGGCGCTGCCGATTTCGCTCGGCAGCCCGCTCGAATGGATGTCGACCCGGCAGCATTACGCTGCGCAACCTGTTGCCGCCTTCATCGGCTTCATCCCTGCCAGCCCCGAACGCCCCCCTCGACTCTTGCTCGCCTGAATCCGGCACCGATAATCGGTGCCATCGATTTAATTGCAGCGCGGCAGCCATGCCGCGCCCTTTGCGAGGTCCATCATGCTGTATTCAATTTTTTGCCCGGCCCTGACTGGCCGGGTACAACTTGCGCCGCCAGGTCTGGGCGCACCGCCGATGAGGGGGCTTACGCTCGCGCTCATCAGCACCGCACTCCTGGGTGGGTGCGCAAGCCTGTCGCCCGATGGCGGGTTTGATCCGGTCCAGACCGCGACCCGCTCGCACCTGCAGCAAGACGTGGTCTGGACGCGTGACGACGCCAGCCGCGATCAGGCGCGGTCCCGCGTTGATGCCCTGCTTGCGCAGCCCTTGAGTGCGGAGCAGGCCGTGCAGGTCGCGCTGTTGAACAATCCCGCGTTGCAGGCCACGTTCTATAAACTGGGCATCGCCGAGGCCGACTGGGTGCAGGCGCGGTCGCTGCCCAATCCCGCGATCTCGATCGGCCGCCTCACCCGCGGCAGCGAGGTGGAATGGGACGCCTCGCTACACCTGGTTTTGCTGCGCATGCTGACCCTGCCGATGCGCGCGAACATCGAACAGCGCCTGTTCGAGAAAACGCGTACCGAAGTCATTCTCGATGTCATCCGGCTGGCCGCTGAAACACGGAAGGCCTACTTCACTGCCGTCGCGGCAGAACAAACCTTGCGCTACATGCAGCAGGCGATGGATGCGGCCGGGGCAAGTGCCGAGTTAGGTCAGCGCATGGCCGAGGCGGGCAACTGGAGCAAGCTGAAGCAGTCGCGTGAACAAGCTTTCTTCGCCAGAACCCGCGTGACGCTTTCGCGCGCCCAGATGGCACAGATGCAAACGCGTGAACGTTTGATCCGGCTGCTCGGCCTGAAGGATGGCGCCAGCCTCGCGCTGCCCCAACGTCTGCCCGACTTGCCGTCCGAGCTGCCGGCGTTGCCCGATATCGAGCGGCAAGCGCTGGATCAGCGGCTGGATTTGCAGATGCAGCGGCAGGCCGCCGCCGCCCTGGCCGCGAACCTGGGGCTGACCCGCCGCACGCGCCTGATCAACGTGCTGGAACTCGGCCTGATTTACTCGGACTCCAACGAGGAACCCACGCAGCGCGGATACGAGCTGAGTTTTGAACTGCCGCTGTTCGACTGGGGCCAGGCGCGGGTGGCGCGAGCCGAGTCCCTCTATATGCAAACGCTGCAACGCACTGCCGCGCTGGCGATCGAGGCGCGATCGGACGTACGCGAATCGTATGCCGCCTATCGCAGCCAGTACGCCATCGCGAAGCATTACCGCGACGAGGTCGTGCCCCTGCAAAAGCAGATCTCGGAAGAAAACCTGCTGCGCTACAACGGCATGCTGATCGGCGTATTCGAACTGCTGGCCGATGCGCAAACCCAGGTCGCCAGCGTAAACGAGGCCATCGTCGCGCAGCGCGACTTCTGGCTCGCGCAAAGCGACATGCAGATGTCGCTGCTGGGCGCGCCGATCAAGACTCCGGCAACCGCCATCTCTGCCAGCCCCGTTCCGGCGGGCGGCCATTGAAAGGATCCGCATGACTTCGAGACGTGAGTTTTTCAAATTAAGCGGCGCGATTGCGGCCGCCACGGTGAGTCCCGCCACCCTGGCTGCATTGCCCGAAATCGTCAGCGCCACAACGGCGGATACCCAGCTTCCGCTGATCCCGCCGAGCGGCCGGCCCTACAACCCGGTGGTCACGCTGAACGGCTGGACTCTGCCTTGGCGCATGAAAGACGGGGTAAAGGAATTCCATCTGGTGGCCGAACCCGTAGTGCGCGAAATCGCGCCCGGCATGAAGGCCCATTTGTGGGGCTACAACGGCCAGAGCCCGGGCCCGACGATCGAAGTGGTGGAGGGCGACCGCGTCCGCATCTACGTCACCAACCGGCTGCCCGAGCACACCACCATCCACTGGCACGGCCAGCGCCTGCCCAACGGCATGGATGGCATCGGCGGGTTGACCCAGCCGGCCATCCAGCCCGGCAAAACCTTCGTCTACGAGTTTGTCGCGCGCCGCCCGGGCACCTTCATGTATCACCCGCACGCCGACGAAATGACCCAGATGGCGATGGGCATGATGGGCTTCTGGGTCACCCACCCCAAAGGCAAACACCCGCTCATCGATCCGGTCGACCGCGATTTCTGTTTTCTGCTCAACGCATACGACATCGAGCCCGGCAGCGCCAAACCGCAAATCAACACCATGCTCGATTTCAATTTATGGACCTGGAACAGCCGGGCCTTTCCGGGAATCGACTCGCTCAACGTCCGCTTGAACGACCGCGTGCGTATCCGTATCGGTAATCTCACGATGACCAATCACCCGATCCATTTGCACGGCGTCGAGTTCCAGGTCACCGGCACGGATGGCGGCCCGGTCCCGAAATCCGCCCGCTGGCCGGAAGTCACCACTGACATCGCGGTGGGCCAGATGCGCCAAGTCGATTTTGTCGCCAACGAGGAAGGCGACTGGGCGTTCCACTGCCACAAGAGCCATCACACCATGAATGCCATGGGGCATGGCGTGCCGTCCATGATCGGCGTTGATCACAGCGGTCTGGCGGACAGGATCAACAAGCTGATTCCCGACTACATGGTGATGGGTGACCGCGGCATGGCCGACATGGCGCAAATGGAGATGCCCTTGCCGGACAACACCCTGCCGATGATGACGGGCCAGGGCCCGTTCGGCTCGATCGAAATGGGCGGCATGTTCAGCACCCTTAAAGTACGGCGCCACCAGAAACCGGGGGATTACTCCGATCCTGGCTGGTTTGCCCACCCGGCCGGATCACAGGCGCATGAAGTGGCGGGCGCTGTCAGCGCTCCGCTGCGGGCACCCCAATCGGCCTCTCCCTTGGGCAAACCCGGGGATGTCGAAGTCAAGGTTCGTAAACCCGTCGACCATTCTGGTCACTAAATGAAAGGCACCCCCATGAAAACCCTGCTCCTGATGACCGCGCTTGTATTGACGCATCCCGCGATCCACGCCGAATCGCTCAAGGCTGCAAGCGAAGAAGCTGCTCCAACCCAAGCGATGACCGAGGCCGTGGTACGCAAAATAGACAAGGATGCCGGCAAGATCACGCTCAAGCACGGCGCCATCCCCAATCTCGACATGCCGCCCATGACGATGGTGTTCCGGGTCCAGCAACCGGCGATGCTCGAAACCGCCGGCGTGGGCGATGCTGTTCTTTTCAACGCCGAACGTGTCAACGGCTTGCTGACCATCACCACCTTGCAGAAAACCCCCTGAACTCGGACGGTCAGATTTGCTCTGTGCAATGAGCGTGATCGCTGTCCACATGGTCACGTTCCTGATTTAGGCACCCAAGAAAAAAGGCAACCTGAGTTGCCTTTTTTCTTGGGTGCCAACCAGATGCGATCAGGACAGCTTGCGCAGTTTCTTGATGGCAGCGAGTTGAGCGACGGCTTGCGCCAATTCGATTTGCGCTTGCGCGTAATCGATCGTAGCCGCCTTGTCCTTCATGGTCTCTTCGGCGGCACGCATTGCCTCGAGCGCCTTGGCTTCATCGAGGTCAGCCCCGCGAATGGCTGAATCGGACAGAATCGTCACCACATTGGGCTGCACTTCGAGAATGCCACCCGATACATAAATCAGTTCTTCTTCGACCTGATTCGGCAGCTTGAGGCGAACCGAGCCGGGCTTGAGTGTGGTCAGGAGCGGCGTGTGACGGGGATAGATGCCGAGTTCTCCGCGCTGGCCGGGAGCGATCACCACTTCGGCGCTGCCGGAGTAGAGCGTCTTCTCAGCGCTAACGATGTCGACGTGAATAGTCATGGCCATGTTGTAACCTCGTGAACGGTGAGCAGTGAGCGGTGAGCGGCAGGCCAACCGGCTCACCGCTTACCGCTTACCGCTTACCCATTACTGAATCGTCTTCGCTTTTTCGACAGCTTCTTCGATGCCGCCGACCATGTAGAACGCCTGTTCGGGCAGGTGATCGTATTCGCCTTCGACAATTGCCTTGAAGCCGGCAATGGTTTCTTTCAGCGTGACGTACTTGCCCGGCGCGCCGGTAAACACTTCAGCAACGAAGAAGGGCTGCGACAGGAAGCGCTGAATTTTACGGGCGCGGGACACGGCCAGTTTGTCTTCTGGCGACAACTCGTCCATACCCAGAATCGCGATGATGTCGCGCAGTTCCTTGTACTTTTGCAGCGTGCCCTGAACCGCACGAGCCACGTTGTAGTGCTCGTCGCCGACCACTTGCGGATCCAGGATCCGTGAAGTGGAGTCGAGCGGGTCGACCGCTGGGTAAATACCCAGTTCGGCGACTTGACGGCTCAACACCAGGGTAGCGTCGAGGTGGGCAAAGGTGGTCGCAGGTGACGGGTCGGTCAAGTCGTCCGCCGGCACGTAAACGGCCTGGAACGAGGTGATCGAACCAGTGCGGGTCGAGGTGATGCGCTCCTGCAAGCGGCCCATCTCGTCGGCCAGCGTGGGCTGGTAGCCCACGGCGGACGGCATGCGGCCCAGCAGTGCGGACACTTCAGTACCGGCCAGAGTGTAACGGTAGATGTTGTCGACGAACATCAGCACGTCGCGGCCTTCGTCACGGAAGTACTCGGCCATGGTCAGGCCGGTCAGCGCAACGCGCAGTCGGTTGCCGGGAGGCTCGTTCATCTGGCCGTACACCAGCGCAACCTTGTCCAGCACGCCGCCGTCCTTCATCTCGTGATAGAAGTCGTTACCTTCACGGGTACGTTCACCCACGCCTGCGAACACCGAGAAGCCGGAGTGCGCCACTGCGATGTTGCGGATCAATTCCATCAGCGTCACGGTCTTGCCCACGCCGGCGCCGCCGAACAGGCCCACTTTACCGCCCTTGGCGATCGGCATGATCAGGTCGATGACCTTGATGCCGGTTTCCAGAATTTCGACCGCAGTCGCCTGATCGGCGTATGCCGGCGGCTTGCGGTGGATCGGCATGAGCTTGTCGGCATTAACCGGACCGGCTTCGTCGATCGGCGTGCCCAGCACGTTCATGATGCGACCGAGCGTAGCCTGACCAACCGGCACCATGATCGGGTTGCCTGTGGCCATGACTTCCATGCCACGGCGCAGACCATCGGTAGAGCCCATCGCAATCGCGCGGACCACGCCGTCACCCAGCTGCTGCTGGACTTCCAGCGTCAGTTCGGGGGTTTGCATTTTCAGCGCTTCAAAGACCCCGGGCATGGACTCACGTGAAAATTCCACGTCAACCACTGCGCCGATGATCTGAACAATTTTTCCGTTGCTCATGCTTGTTTCCTAAAAAATTAAATTCTGTAAGCGGTCATCAAACCGCGGCTGCGCCAGCGACGATTTCCGACAACTCTTTGGTGATCGCGGCCTGACGGGTTTTGTTGTAAACCAGTTTCAGTTCGCCAATCACGTCCTTGGCGTTGTCGGATGCGGACTTCATCGCAACCATACGCGCCGACTGTTCACACGCAATGTTTTCAGCCACGGCCTGATACACCAGCGATTCGATGTAGCGCATCAGCATGCCGTCGACGACCGGCTTGGCATCGGGCTCGTAAATGTAATCCCAGTGCGTTTTCAGGCTCGCTTCCTCGGCATTTTCAAGCTGTGCCAGAGGCAGCAGCTTGGTCAGCGTCGGCTCCTGCTTCATCGTGTTGATGAAGCGGTTGTAAACGATGTAGAGCGCGTCGATCTTGCCATCGAGGTAGGCATCGAGCATGACCTTGACCGGCCCGATCAGCTTGTCCATGTGCGGCGTGTCGCCAATGCCGGTCAACTGCGACGCTACGTTGGCGCCGAGCCGCTGCATGAAGCCCAGGCCCTTGTTGCCGAAAGCGGTAACGTCAATCCCGACACCCGCGGCATCCCATTGCTTCATCTGGGTAACCACCACGCGAAACGCGTTGGTATTGAGACCGCCACACAGTCCCTTGTCGGAGCTGACGACGATAAGGCCGACGCGCTTGACGCGCTCACGCGGAATGACAAACGGATGTTTGTATTCCGTGTGGGCATAAGCCAGGTGCGTCGCCACACGGGCAATCTTTTCGGCATACGGGCGTGCAGCCCGCATCCGCTCTTGCGCCTTGCGCATTTTGGACGCCGCAACCATTTCCATGGCCTTGGTGATCTTGCGCGTGTTTTCTACGCTCTTGATGGTTTTCTTGAACTCGTCCACCGCAGCGGTGAGCGCCTTTTCAGTCGCATCATCCATGTTGCCGGTGGATTCGATCGTGTCCATGAGGCCGCCAAACTTGGATTTGATGAACGCGGTCAACGCCGACTCAAACGGCAGAATCTTGTTGATTTCGACGTCGTCCATGTAACCCTTGTTGACTGCGAACAGGGTCAGCGCCATTTCCGAAACCGACATGGGCGAGTATTGCGCCTGCTTCATCAGTTCGGTCACGCGGCGGCCGCGCTCGAGCTGCTTGCGAGTCGCCTCGTCGAGATCGGATGCAAACTGCGCGAAGGCAGCCAGCTCACGATACTGCGCGAGAGCCAGTCGAATACCGCCACCCAGTTTCTTGATGACCTTGGTCTGCGCGGCGCCACCGACGCGCGACACCGACAGGCCGGCGTTGATCGCGGGACGGATACCGGCGTTGAACAGGTCGGTCTCCAGGAAGATCTGGCCGTCGGTAATCGATATCACGTTGGTCGGCACGAAGGCGGACACGTCGCCGGCCTGCGTTTCGATGATCGGCAACGCGGTCAGCGAACCAGTCTGGCCCTTGACGGCGCCGTTGGTCATTTTTTCGACGTAGTCGGCGTTGACGCGTGCTGCGCGCTCGAGCAGGCGTGAGTGCAGGTAGAACACGTCGCCGGGATACGCTTCACGGCCCGGCGGACGGCGCAACAGCAGCGAAACCTGACGGTAGGCCCAGGCCTGCTTGGTCAGATCGTCATACACAATCAGCGCATCTTCGCCCAGGTCGCGAAAATATTCGCCCATGGTGCAGCCGGAGTATGGTGCGATGTATTGCATGGCGGCTGCATCGGCAGCCGTCGCGGCAACGACGATGGTGTGATCCATCGCGCCGTGCTCTTCGAGCTTGCGCACCACGTTGGCAACCGAGGATGCCTTCTGGCCGACAGCGACGTAGATACACTTCACGCCGGTGCCCTTCTGGTTGATGATGGCATCGATCGCAACGGCGGTCTTGCCGGTCTGGCGGTCGCCAATGATCAGTTCGCGCTGGCCGCGGCCAACCGGCACCATGGCGTCGATCGACTTGAGGCCGGTCTGCACGGGCTGGTCAACCGATTTACGTTCGATCACGCCCGGCGCTATACGCTCGATCGGCATGGTCCGGTCAGCCACGATGGGACCCTTGCCGTCGATCGGCTGGCCCAGCGAGTTGACTACACGACCAAGCAGGCCACGGCCCACCGGCACTTCCAGGATGCGGCCGGTGCACTTGGCAACGTCGCCTTCCTTGATATGTTCGTAGTCGCCCAGGATCACGGCGCCGACGGAATCACGCTCGAGGTTGAGCGCCACGCCGAAGGTGTTGCCCGGCATTTCAATCATTTCACCCGACATCACGTCGGACAAACCATGAATGCGGACGATGCCGTCGGTGACGGACACGATCGTTCCCTGGGTGCGCAACTCGCTCGCAGCACCGAAGGATTCGATCTTGGCTTTAATCAGTTCGCTGATTTCGCTTGGATTCAATTGCATGTGTGTTCTCCGAACCGCCGGGATTTAAATTCGGGCGGTGTCCGATAAATAAGAGTCTGGATGGGCGCCGGGTTCAATCAGCCCTGAAGCGCGAAGCTCATGCGCTGCAGCCGCCCTTTGACCGAGCCGTCTATCACCTGGTCGCCAATCGTGATCACCGCACCGCCGATCAATTCGGGATCGACCGCAACCTGCACGTTGATTGCGCGGTTGAACTTGGCACGCAAACCGGCCACCAGACCATCGATCTGGTCTTGGGCCATTTCCTGTGCACTGGTGATGGTCGCTTCGAGCGTGCCTTCGGCACTTGCCTTCAGCGTCTCGAACTGTTCGCCGATGACGGGCAGCAATGATAAGCGTCCATTGTCGGCCAGCACCTTGACGAAGCTTGCGCCACGCTCACCGAGCGTGCTGCCCGCCACATCGACCACCAAGGCGGCGACGCGCTCTGCCGCCACGGATGGGTCAGCATTCAGGCGCGCCAACTGCGCATCCGAAACAATCGCTGCCAGCGTGGCGATACGGGAAGACCAGCCTGCCAGATCGTTTTCGCCCTGTGCGATGCGGAACACCGCCTCGGCGTAGGGACGTGCCAGAGTAGACAGTTCGCTCATGGCTTACAGCTCGGCTTTCAGCTGGCCCAACAGGTCAGCATGGGTTTGCGCGTTGACTTCACGGCGCAGGATTTTTTCGGCACCGGCAACCGCCAGCGCAGCGACCTGTTCACGCAGACTTTCACGTGCACGGTTGGTTTCCTGTGCAATGTTGGCCTGGGCAGCGGCCAGCTGACGCTCGCCCTCTTCCTTGGCAGCGGTTTTGGCCTCTTCGACCATTTGCGCCGCACGCTTTTCAGCCTGGACGATCACTTCGGCTGCGGTTGCCTTGGCTTCACGCATGTTGTCGCCGGCTTTTTTGGCAGCCAGCTCCAGCTCGTGCTTGCCACG
>NCCT01000083.1 GCA_002279795.1 Hydrogenophilales bacterium 12-61-10 | reverse complement strand
GCGTGCGATGTGCTGATCCGCAGCAAGCCGAAGTATCTGGTCGACGCCCTGCGCTTCAAGGGCGAGATTCTGGTCACGCTGGGGCGCTTCGATGAAGCCGAAGCCCTGTACAAGCAGGTCATCGCGATGCGCGCCATTCCCTGGGCACGCCTGGGGTTGGCGCGTTCATTGCACCTGCAGAAAAAAGAAGAGCCGGCGGAAGAGGAGTTGCGGGATGTGCTGGAGCACGCTCCCTCCATGGTGGCAGCCTACGACCTGCTGGCTGATGTGTGCCTGGCAAAAAAAGATGGTGCGGCGGCCCAGGCAGCGCTGGAAAAGGGCGTGGCCATTTCCGGCAAGACCGTGCGCCGCCAGCAAAAACTCGGTGAGGTTGCCTACAGCAATGGCGATCTCGATGCAGCCCGCACCGCTTATACCAATACGCTGGAAAAGGGCCGCCATTCCATCTTCGTCACGCCAGCCGACCTCGGCAACCTGTGCCGGGTGCAGATCGAGCAGGGCGACCTGAAGGCGGTTGCCGATACGCTGAAAAAAAACAAGTCCAGCCTGCAAGGCAGTCCCGAAGGCAAGCTGGTGATGGCGGTTTCACAGAGCATGCTGCATAACCAGGCGGGCAATCTGCAGGAAGCGGTAAAGACCCTGGACGAAGTCGCGGCCCTGAGAAGCACAGGTATACGCTGCGACCCCCAGATGATGCTCGATCTGGCAGGCGTATGCATGGCCACCGGCCGCGAAGGGGAGGCTGACGGCATCGTCGCCGAAGTCGCGCGGAATGCCCATGACAGTGAATCGCTTTTGGCCAAGGCTCGCAAAATCTATGATCAGGCCGGACGCGGCGATGCGGGCGCGGCGGTGCTGGCGTCGGCTACCGCCGACGTCCGCAAACTTAACAACGAAGGTGTCGTGCTGGCGCAAAAAGGCGATTACAAAACCGCCGTAGAAAAGCTGCTTACCGCCTGTGACGAGGCGCCGTACAACCCGCGCATCATCATGAACGCGGTATGGGTGATCCTCAAATATATCGACCAGGTGGGGATGGATGAAAAAATGATCGGCATCGCCCGCAAGCATCTGGCCGAAGCCGAACGCCAAGCGCCAGGCCATTCACGCATCTCGGGGTTGCGTCTGCATCTCAAGGATGTTGAAAATCGTTTTGGCATGAGTAAATCGTGAACGAGGGCACGCCGGAATGAACCTTGACGGCACCACGCTTTATGCAGCCCTGATTCATGAGCTGAAAAACAATCTGGGTTTGCTGGCGATGACGCTAGACGGCATTCCGGGGCAGGCCGAGCCGCAGCACGATCGCACGGTCGATGATGCGCGCCTGCTGTGCCAAAGCGTGATGGACCGGCTGCAGCAGGCCCTGCTGATATACAAAGCCGACAACCAGCAGCTGGACCCCACGATTGACGCCTATTCACCACATGATCTGCTGCATGAGCTCATGGAACGAACCGCCGCCTTGTCGCGCGGGCGTTTTCGGGTTGAAATCGAACTGGCGCCGGATGTCCCCGCGATCTGGTTCTTCGATCGCGACCTGATCGTGATGGCACTGGTCAATGCGATCCAGAATTCACTGGCTTATGCGCGTTCGTGTATCCGTATCGAAGCGGCCATGGTCGAGGGCTGTCTGGCGCTTCTGGTGTGCGATGACTCCGAGGGTTACCCGGCACATGTCCTGGCGAGCGTGGCCAACCATACGCCGTATCGTTCAACCGGTACCGGTCTGGGCTTGCAGTTTGCCCAACTGGTGGTCCAAGCACATGAAAACAAAGGACGTTCCGGTGAGCTTCGGCTCTACAATGAGGCTGGCGCGGTTTTCTGCCTGTTACTGCCCTGACGGGCAGGGGAAACTTGGGCTTACAAATCGGTCTTAGCCTCTAATGTGGAGATGGCTGCGCCGCATGAATCCTCCATCGGAACTTGGCCCTACTTGCAGCGGGCTTGAAAATCCCGTTCCGCACCTCAAAATACAGCATCCTATTCAGGTTTATTCTGGCTATGCCAACCAAACGAGAAAGCACTACCCTACTGGAACCGGTTTCCGCCAAGGTCAAACCGCCGCCTTTGTACAAGGTCATGCTCCTCAACGATGACTACACCCCGATGGAATTCGTGGTGCATGTCCTCAAGAAGTTTTTTGGCATCGACGAAGAACGGGCGACACAAATCATGCTCAAAGTGCATACTGAAGGCGTGGGTGTCTGCGGGATTTATCCCAAGGATATTGCCAGTACCAAGGTTGAACAGGTCGTGGATTTCGCGCGCCAGCATCAGCATCCGCTGCAATGTACGATGGAGGAGGTTTAAATGATTGCCCAAGAACTCGAAGTTACGCTGCACATGGCTTTCATGGATGCACGGCAAAAGCGCCACGAATTTATTTCGGTGGAGCATTTGTTGCTGGCAATGCTCGACAACCCTTCTGCTATCGAGGTTTTGCGTGCCTGTGGCGCAAATATCGAGACCATGCGCGAACAGCTCGACCATTTCATCACCGAGCACACGCCCAAGGTGACCACCGAGGGCGAAGTGGACACGCAACCCACGCTCGGCTTCCAGCGTGTGATCCAGCGCGCCATCCTGCATGTCCAGTCGTCCGGAAAGAAAGAAGTCACTGGTGCCAATGTGCTGGTGGCCGTGTTCGGCGAAAAGGATTCTCACGCGGTGTATTTTCTGACCCAGCAGGGCATTACGCGGCTGGATATCGTGAACTTTATTTCACATGGGATCAGTAAAACGCCGCATAGCGATCCGGCCCCGCGTGCAGACGAGCCGACCGAGGCCGGGTCGGAAGCGGCTGCCGCATCGCCGCTGGACAGTTTTGCGCAGAATCTCAATACCCAGGCGCTGGCCGGCAAGATCGATCCCTTGATCGGCCGCGACCAGGAACTGGAACGGGTTATCCAGACCCTTTGCCGCCGGCGTAAAAACAATCCGTTGCTGGTGGGCGAGGCAGGGGTGGGGAAAACCGCCATTGCCGAGGGCTTGGCGCGCCGCATCATTGAAGGCTCGGTGCCTGAGATTCTGGCGCAAAGCACGGTGTATTCCCTGGACATGGGCGCCTTGCTTGCCGGAACCAAGTATCGGGGCGATTTCGAGCAACGCCTGAAAGGGGTGCTGAAGCAGCTGGCGGACAATCCCAAAGCCGTTCTGTTCATTGATGAAATCCACACACTGATCGGCGCAGGGGCGGCATCCGGCGGCACGCTTGATGCGTCCAACCTGTTGAAACCGGCGCTTTCTTCCGGCCAGCTGCGTTGCATCGGCGCAACCACGTATACCGAATACCGCGGCATTTTCGAGAAAGACCATGCTTTGTCGAGGCGTTTCCAGAAAATCGATGTGCCCGAGCCGTCGGTCAATGAAACCGTGCAGATTTTGCGCGGACTGAAGTCGCGCTTCGAGGATCACCATGGCGTCAAATACACCTCTGCCGCGCTGACCACAGCCGCACAGCTGTCGGCACGCTATATCAACGACCGTCATTTGCCGGACAAGGCCATTGACGTGATCGATGAGGCTGGCGCAGCGCAACGGATTCTGCCGAAGTCGAAGCAGAAAAAAGTGATTACCCCACGCGAAATCGAGGACATCATCGCCAAAATTGCGCGCATTCCGCCGAAAACGGTTTCGCTCAACGACAAGAACGCGCTCAAAACGCTCGATCGCGACCTCAAGGCCGTGGTGTTCGGGCAGGACGCTGCAATCGACATGCTGGCAACCGCTATCAAAATGTCGCGCAGCGGCCTGGGCAACCCGCAAAAACCCATCGGCAGCTTCCTGTTTTCAGGCCCAACAGGGGTCGGCAAGACAGAAGTCGCGCGCCAGCTGGCCTATGTGCTGGGGGTCGAGCTCATTCGTTTCGACATGTCGGAATACATGGAGCGCCATGCGGTATCGCGCCTGATCGGCGCGCCTCCGGGGTATGTGGGATTCGATCAGGGTGGGCTGCTGACCGAGGCGGTAAACAAGCAACCCTATTCGGTTGTCTTGCTCGATGAAGTCGAGAAAGCCCATCCGGACATCTTCAATGTGCTGTTGCAGGTCATGGATCACGGCACTCTGACCGACACCAATGGACGTAAGGCCGATTTCCGCAACGTGGTGCTTGTCATGACCACCAACGCTGGCGCAGAAGTGCTGAACAAGGCCACGATCGGTTTTTCCAATTCACGCGAAAGCGGCGACGAAATGGGCGAAATCAAGCGGATGTTCACGCCTGAATTCCGCAACCGTCTGGATGCGATCATTCCGTTCGCTACCTTGAGCGAGCCAATCATCCTGCAGGTGGTGGACAAATTCCTGATGCAACTCGAAGAGCAGCTGCACGAGAAAAAAGTCGAAGCAGTGTTCACCGACGCGCTGAAAGCCTACCTTGCCAAGAAAGGGTTCGATCCCTTGATGGGCGCACGTCCCATGGCGCGTCTGATCCAGGACACCATCCGCAAGGCACTGGCCGACGAGCTGCTGTTCGGCAAACTGACGCAGGGCGGCCGGGTGACCATCGATCTGGATGCAAACGACACGGTTCACCTTGAATTCGAGGAGGCTGTGCCCGCCTGATTGTTGTCAAGTTTTCGTCATGCGTAGCCGTTAGCGTGTAATCGGCGGACGCGTGCCGAAATTTTTGGTTTCCAGACGCATGTCGGGTGAGGCATGAGGGCAAACCGAGAGAAGCGCGTTCGCTGGATACCCTTCCAGTCATAAAGGAACACGCATGAAACTCGCCCTGGTAACTCGATTCATGGCTGCAGGCCTGGTTCTGCTGCTGCCCATTACCCCTTGTTCGGCTGAGGCTGCGGTAGGCAAGGCATCCGCCGATAGTCCCACGATGTCGAACGAAGACCTCAACGCGATCAGTGAGCGCATTCGTCAGACCGGCGCAAAGATGCGTGCCGACTTGAAACAGGCGCGCGCCCGACTCGAATCCCAGAAGGCGGAGCAAGAGGCTGCTCGTATCCAGCAGGCCAAAAAGGAGGCTGCCAGCCAGGCAAGGGCTCAACAGGAGGCCTCGATGCAGGCCGAAACGCGCAAGCGCCAGGCCAGTCTCGAGGCGCAGCGTACGCAGGACGCCCAGAAGCAAGCCCAACATCAAGTGGATCTCAAGCGCCAGGAAGCGCTGGCTAAAGCCCAGGCAAAAGCAGAAAAACAGGCAGCGCGTGACAGGGCGGCTCAAGCGCTGCAGGCAGCCCGGCAGTCGAGCGGTGTGAGGGCCTTTGCCGAGGCGCCCTGAGACCTGCGTCGCGCGTCATGGAACAGGCTTCCATGACGCGTTCCCTGCTACTGTTATTCCTGTGCCCGTTTGCGGCTGGGTCCAGGAGCATAAATTCGGGTCTGACTTTACTTCACTTCTCCCTTGTGTCGGACAAAACAAAAACGGCGCATAAAGCGCCGTTAAAACCTGGTGTGGCTGGAGGAGGAGCACCCGGGGAAAATCCCGTACCAGGCAATCTACAAGAGAGATCTACTCAACCGTTGCGTCGATCAACACAACCGTAAGCATTGAAATAGTTATCGGTGACGCTTGCCATTTCTTGATGTTATTGCAGAAATATTTTCCCGACTTGCCGTCGTGGAGCGAATCCCTCACCATGCAGGCCATTCGTTTGTGAGCCAGGCATTTGTTTCAAGCCAACCTGATTCCTGTTTTTGTTAAGCGGCTGACACAGGCGAGTAGCGTAGCGATGGCAGACTTTCCCACCTGATGAACGCATAACCGACCTTTACGATATGACCACTATCCATCCTGTGATTCTTTCCGGTGGCTCGGGCACCCGCCTGTGGCCCTTGTCTCGCGCTGCGCTGCCCAAGCAGCTGCTGCCGTTGGCAAGCGATTTCAGCTTGCTTCAGGACACGGTCAGCCGATTGAGCGGTTTTCCCGAAATGGGCGCACCACTCATGGTGTGCAACGTCGAACACCGTTTCATGATCGCCGAGCAAATGCGGCAGATCAACACGGCACCGCGCGCAATTGTGCTGGAGCCGATTGGGCGCAATACCGCACCGGCTATTGCCGTCGCGGCGCTGATGCTTTCCCGCGATGATCCGGATGCTTTGATGCTGGTATTGCCTGCTGATCACTTGATCGGAGATGTCGACGCGTTTCATGCAGCAATCCGGACTGCGGCTGTAGCGGCTCAAAATGGGCACCTAGCCACGTTTGGAATTGTTGCTGCCACGCCTGAAACGGGTTATGGCTACATACGCAAAGGCGCATCGCTGGCCGATGCGCCTGGAGCGCATCAAGTTGCTGCGTTTGTCGAAAAGCCCGACCTGGCTACTGCGCAGCAGTATGTCGAATCCGGCGAGTATTTCTGGAACAGCGGCATGTTCCTGTTCCGCGCGACGGATTTTTTGAATGAGTTGCAAGCGCTGCGCCCCGACATCCTGGAGGCCAGCCGTGCCGCGCTCGATGCGGCTACGCTGGACCTCGACTTTGTCCGGCTTGATCCTGCGGCATTCGAGGCTTGCCCGTCGGACTCGGTCGATTACGCCGTGATGGAGCACACCCGGCGCGCCGCCGTGGTGCCAGCCGATATGGCCTGGAACGACATCGGGGCCTGGACCGCGTTATGGGAGGTTGCCGCCAAGGACGCGCAGGGCAATGCCAGCCGTGGCGACGTGATGCTGGAAAACGCGCACAACAACTTCATCCGTGCCGAGACCCGCATGGTGGCCATGCTGGGCGTGTCGGATCTGGTGGTCGTGGAAACCGCGGACGTCGTGCTGGTTGCGCACAAGGACCAGGTGCAGGATGTGAAGAAACTGGTTGACCGCCTGAAAGCCGAAAAACGCTGTGAGCATCTGGTCCACAAGCAGGTGTACCGGCCTTGGGGCTGGTATGAGGGCATCGACGAGGGCGAGCGCTTTCAGGTCAAGCGCATCATGGTCAAACCCGGCGAGAAGCTGAGCCTGCAAATGCATCACCACCGGGCAGAGCACTGGATCGTGGTGTCGGGAACAGCGCGCGTCACCTGCGGCGACAGCCTGACCTTGTTGAGCGAAAACCAGTCTACCTATATTCCGCTGGGCACCTCGCACCGGCTTGAAAATCCCGGAAAAATCGACTTGCACATGATCGAGGTGCAGTCGGGCACCTATTTGGGTGAGGACGATATCGTGCGCTTTGAAGATATTTATCAGCGAACCTGAAGCGGTTCGATCACATGACCCCGGCTGCAGGTGCAATGCCTGCAGCCACTCACTTGAATGCTTTGCCAGGTTTCCGTTTTGTTTTCATGCGGCTTCATCTTCAGGACGGGTTTCTACCCGCTACCGCGCCATGTTTGGTCGAGATTTTTGTAAGACAAACGCCAGGTTAATGCTGGGTGTTACGCCGTCATCTTATTAGTACTTCGTCTGTATTATCTTTCCAGGCTGTCATCCGATAACGATTTCACAACGCTGACTTAAGTGTGAAACCGAAAATAATTCTGTGAAGAAGGACGACAACATGAAACTCGACGAAATGCTGGACGAAATGCGTGATGTCAATCTCAACTATTTGATGCTGGCGCAACACATGATTCAAACCGACAAGACCGCAGCGGTCTTTCGCCTTGGGATCAGCCAGGATGTCGCCGACTTGATTGAAACCCTGACCTCCGCGCAGATTCTCAAGCTTGCCAGTTCCGGCATGCTGGTTTCGCGCTTCCGCTTCGACGACGGGATGGTGCTCAACATGCTGACCTCGTACACCAAGGACCGGGCCATGGCCCAATCGCATGCGGCCATCCTGATGGCCGGGCAACAGGCTGCTTTCGCCTGATTTCGAACAGCGTGTTTGCGGAGCGTCCAGATGAGTAAAAAAAGCCTGTTGACCGAAATGCGCGACACCCAGCTGGCGATCGAAATGATCGAACTCGGTGCCCGTCCGCAGGTGCTGGAGTCCGAAACCTCCTTGTCGCGTGAACGTTTGCTCAAGCTCTACAAAGAGGTCAAGGGCGTTTCTCCGCCCAAGGGCATGTTGCCTTTTTCGACCGATTGGTTCTTGACCTGGCTGCCCAACGTCCATTCCTCGCTGTTCATCAACATCCATCGTTATCTACTCAAAAACAGCGAATGCAGCGGCATTGAGGCCATCCTCAAAAGCTACCGGCTGTATCAGGAATATCTTCATTCCAATCAGACCGAGGCCGTGCTGAGCTTTACCCGCGCATGGACATTGAACCGGTTTTTTGAAAGCAACATGCTGAAAACTGCCGCCTGCAGCTGTTGTGGCGGCCATTTCGTGGTTCATCCGGACGACTTGCATGCTGATTACGTGTGCGGCTTGTGCAATGTTCCCGCACGTGCCGGCAAGACCCGCAAGGCCAAGGCCGAAGCGCAAGCCGAACTGGCTGCGGCCTGATTCAGGCCGCCACGCCGGGTGGTGACGCGCCTGCCGGTCAGCCTTCAGTCTCTCATCGTGCAATGCGCGGCGCTGCTGCTGGCCGCCTTGCTGAGCGTTCTGCTGCAATCCTTTTTTTCCGTACATCCCGTTCTGTGGCAGCTGGCGCTGGCCCAGGGCTTGATCGCTGTGGGGCTGAGCCGCGCATGGCATCAGCCGGTCTGGTGGCAGCCGCTCCATCTCGGGTTTTTCCCCGTGATTCTGTTTGCACGGCAATTCGATCTGCCCGCCTGGATTTACCTGACGGCGTTCTTGCTGCTGGTGTTGTTCTACTGGAGCAGTTTTCGCACCCGGGTGCCGCTTTATCTGTCCGATCGCAAGGCATGGCGAGCCATCATGCCGTTGTTGCCAGCGGCGTCGACGTTTCGCTTTATCGATCTGGGTAGCGGGTTCGGCGATGTGCCGTTTTATCTGGAGCGGCGCTTCCCGAATGCCGAATTTTTTGGCACCGAAATTGCACCGGCTCCCTGGCTCATCAGCCGCGTTCGCGCCTGGGTCAAACGCAGTCGGGTCATCTTCATGCGCCGCGATTATGCCGTGCTTGATCTGGCCCGTTTTGACGTGGTGTTTGCCTTTCTTTCGCCGGCTGCGATGCCGGATGTGTGGCAGCAGGCACAGAGCCAGATGCGCAAGGGCAGTTTGTTCATCAGCCTGTCGTTCGATGTGCAGGCGCGGCAACCGGATCATGTGATTGCGCTGGCAGAAGGGGCGCGCCATACGTTGTACGCGTGGCGAATCTGAGTTGTGCCGTAATTCTCCGTGAGCGTGCCATCAAGTTTCATGCAATCCAGTCGAAACTTCAGGGGTGGATCGGGGTTGCGCGCGAGGGTGCTCAAGACCGTGAGTGGGTCAATCAATAAGGATGGACGTTTGTGCTAGTCATCGCTGGATATATTGTCGTGGTACTTGCGGTATTCGGCGGCTTTGCGCTGGCCGGTGGGCATCTGGCTGCCCTGTTTCAGCCGCTGGAGCTGCTGATGATCGGCGGTGGTGCGGGCGGCGCGTTCCTGGTGGGCAACAATGCCAAGGCCATCAAGGCGACCATGAAAGCCTTGCCGACCATCTTCAAGGGATCGAAGTACAGCAAG
>NCCT01000082.1:4338-13822 GCA_002279795.1 Hydrogenophilales bacterium 12-61-10 | reverse complement strand
GGCGACAACGTCAGCATCAAGGTCTCGCTGATCCAGCCTATCGCGATGGACGAAGGTCTGCGTTTCGCGATTCGCGAAGGCGGTCGTACCGTCGGTGCGGGCGTCGTGGCGAAAATCGAAGAATAAGGCGAATTACATGCAAAACCAGAAGATCCGTATCCGCCTGAAGGCGTTTGATTACAAACTCATCGACCAGTCTGCTTTGGAAATCGTCGAAACAGCCAAACGTACTGGTGCCGTTGTTAAGGGGCCGATTCCCTTGCCGACCTCGATCGAGCGCTTCGATGTGCTGCGTTCGCCGCACGTCAACAAGACTTCACGTGATCAGTTCGAGATTCGCACTCACCGGCGTTTGATGGACATCATGGATCCGACTGATAAAACGGTTGATGCGCTGATGAAGTTGGATCTCCCCGCTGGTGTGGATGTCGAAATCAAGTTGTAAAAATAGGGTGGCATCGGTATAATTCTGCCCCTTCGCTGTATCAAAAGTCGCCGGTCAATAGTAATCGGCACCTACAACCCTTGCGGGCAGCTTCGGCTTCCGGCTTGAGATAGGACATACAAAAATGAGTATAGGGCTCGTTGGCCGTAAGGTCGGCATGACCCGCATTTTTACCGAGAATGGTGCATCCATTCCGGTGACTGTGCTGGAAATGTCAAACAATCGTGTGACGCAAGTCCGCACGTCAGAAACTGATGGCTATTCTGCTGTGCAGGTCGCTTATGGCGTCCGCCGCAATAGCCGTGTCAATAAATCCGAAGCTGGGCATTACGCCAAGGCCGGTGTCGATGCGGGCGAGTTGAAGCGTGAATTCCGCGTGTCGGTCGATGTTGCCGCGCAATATCCGCTGGGTTCGACAGTTCCGGTCGAGGTTCTTGCTGCAGGTCAAAAAGTTGATGTGACTGGTGTGACGCAGGGTAAAGGTTTTGCGGGCACCATCAAGCGCCACAACTTCAAGTCGCAACGTGCAACGCACGGCAACTCGCGCTCGCACAATGTTCCCGGCTCTATTGGTATGGCTCAGGATCCCGGTCGCGTCTTTCCGGGTAAGCGTATGTCTGGCCACATGGGTGCGGTGACGTGTACCAAGCAGAACCTTGAGGTTGTTCGTGTGGATTCGGAGCGCGGTCTGGTGCTGTTGAAGGGTGCGGTGCCGGGTTCCAAGGGTGGTCATGTCGTGGTTCGCCCGGCAGTGAAGGGGGGTGCCTAATGGATTTGACTGTCATTAACGAGCAGGGCCAGCAAGTATCCAGCGTGGCTGCAGATGACGAAACGTTTGGTCGTGATTACAACGAAGCGCTAATCCATCAGGTGGTGACTGCGTTTCAGGCAAACGCGCGTAGTGGAAACCGAGCGCAGCAGACGCGTGCGGAAGTCACTGCGTCTACGCACAAACCCTGGCGTCAAAAGGGTACTGGCCGTGCGCGTGCCGGTCGTACCTCCAGCCCGATCTGGCGTGGCGGTGGTTTGGCGTTCCCGAACAAGCCGAATGAGAATTTCACGCACAAGGTTAACCGTAAGATGTATCGCGCTGGCCTCGCTGCCATTCTTTCCCAATTGGCACACGAAGGTAAGCTTAAGGTTGTCGAGAGTTTGGATGTGGTTTCACCCAAGACAAAGTTGCTCGCAGGAAAACTGAAGTCGATGGGTTTTGGCAAGGTTATGATCATTGCGGATAGCGTGGATGAGAACCTTTGGCTTTCTTCACGCAATTTGCCGAATGTATATGTGGTTGAACCGCATCAGGCTGATCCATGGAGCCTAGTTAAATTCGGTAATGTGCTGATCACCAAGGCCGCGGTCAAGCAGTTTGAGGAGATGGTGTGATGGGTGCATTTACTCAGGAGCGTTTGCTCAAAGTTATTCTCGCGCCCGTGATCTCTGAAAAGAGCACGCGTCTTGCGGACAAACAGAATCAAGTTGTGTTTCGTGTGTTGCCCGACGCAACCAAGCAGGAGATTGGCGCGGCTGTCGCTGATCTGTTCAAGGTTGAGGTGGTTGGAGTGCAAGTGCTGAACGTCAAGGGCAAGGTCAAGCGCTCGGGTCGTGTTACGGGTCGCCGTGATAACTGGAAGAAGGCTTATGTCACCCTCAAGCAGGGTCAGGACATTGACTTCACGTCCGGTCAGTAAGGGAGAAAAATCATGGCATTGATTAAAGTCAAACCCACCTCTGCCGGCCGCCGCGCGGTTGTCAAGGTCGTAACGCCTGGTCTTCATAAGGGCAAGCCCGTTGCTGCGCTGCTGGAGCCACAGAAGCGTGGTTCTGGGCGCAACAACAATGGTCATATTACGGTTCGTCACAAAGGCGGTGGTCATAAGCAGCACTATCGCGTTGTCGACTTCCGCCGCAACAAGGACGGGGTTCCTGCGACAGTTGAACGCATCGAGTACGATCCCAATCGTTCTGCGCACCTCGCTCTTTTGTGTTACGCCGACGGCGAGCGTCGATACATTATCGCTCCGCGAGGTGTTCAGGCCGGTACTCAATTAGTGAGTGGCGTTGAGGCGCCTATCAAGGCCGGCAATTGCCTGCCTTTGCGTAGCATCCCAGTCGGTAGCACGGTTCATTGCATTGAGATGATGCCTGGCAAGGGTGCACAGATTGCGCGTTCTGCAGGCACCTCAGTTCAATTGCTGGCGCGTGAAGGGGCTTATGCCCAGTTGCGCCTGCGTTCGGGCGAGATTCGCAAAGTGCACGTTGATTGTCGTGCGACGCTGGGCGAAGTTGGCAACGAGGAGCACAGCCTGCGCTCAATCGGCAAGGCTGGTGCGATGCGCTGGCGTGGTGTGCGCCCGACTGTTCGCGGCGTGGTGATGAACCCCTGTGATCACCCGCACGGTGGTGGTGAGGGGCGTACTGCGGCTGGACGTCATCCCGTTAGCCCGTGGGGCACTCCGACCAAGGGTTACCGCACTCGCAGCAACAAGCGCACCTCCAACATGATCGTCCGCCGCCGTCAGGCGCGCTGATTGAGGTAGAAATATAAATGGCACGTTCAATTAAAAAGGGCCCGTTCGTCGATGGGCATTTGTTGAAAAAAATCGAAACCTCGCGTAACTCGAATGACAAGCGCCCGATCAAGACTTGGTCGCGCCGTTCTACCGTTTTGCCTGACTTTATCGGGTTGACGATTGCGGTGCATAACGGCCGCCAGCATATTCCGGTGTTTGTGACAGAAAACATGGTTGGTCACAAATTGGGTGAGTTTTCCATAACGCGAACCTTCAAGGGCCACGTTGCGGATAAGAAGGCTAAGAAATAAGGAGCGCATGATGGAAGTTTCTGCGATTTTGCGTGGTACGCGCTTGGGTGCACAGAAGGGTCGACTGGTCGCTGACCAGATTCGGGGTCTTCGTGTTGAGCAGGCGTTGAATATCCTGGCCTTTAGTCCCAAGAAAGGTGCTGAAATCATCAAGAAGGTACTCGAATCGGCGATTGCGAATGCCGAGCATAATGAGGGTGCTGACATTGATACACTTAAAGTCAAAACGATTTACATCGATCAAGGTTCGGTGCTGAAGCGTTTTACTGCCCGCGCCAAAGGCCGTGGCAACCGTATTAGCAAACCGACCTGTCACATCACCGTGACGGTTGGGGATTAAGGATCTGCCATGGGACAAAAAATACATCCAATTGGATTCCGTCTTGGCGTTCAGCGCATCTGGACTGCTAAATGGTACGGTTCCAATAAAACCTTTGCCAGTTCGCTGCTCGAAGACATCAAGGTCCGTGATTATCTGAAAAAGAAGCTCGCGCATGCGTCGGTTTCAAAAGTGATCATTGAGCGCCCTGCAAAAAATGCTCGGATCACAATTTTCAGTGGCCGTCCCGGTATTGTGATCGGTAAGAAGGGCGAGGACATTGAAGTGCTACGTGGTGAGCTTGCGCGCCTGATGTCGGTGCCCGTGCATGTCAACATCGAAGAAGTGCGCAAGCCGGAAACCGATGCCCAGATCATTGCCGATGGTATTGCTCAGCAACTTGAGAAGCGCGTGATGTTCCGTCGTGCCATGAAGCGTGCCATGCAGAACGCCATGCGACTTGGCGCGCAAGGCATCAAGATCATGAGTTCGGGCCGCTTGAATGGCGCCGAGATCGCTCGTACTGAATGGTATCGAGAAGGCCGAGTACCGTTGCATACGCTGCGGGCAGAAATTGATTATGGTTTTGCTGAAGCGCAAACAACCTACGGCATCATCGGTATCAAGGTGTGGGTTTATAAAGGTGATGCGCTGAATCGTAGCGAGCAACCAGTGGTCGCTGAGCAAGAAAAGCGCAGCAAGAAACCAGGAGTGAAACATGCTGCAGCCAGCTAGAAGAAAATACCGCAAGGAACAGAAAGGCCGCAACACTGGCCTGGCAACTCGCGGCGCTGAT
Organism: Hydrogenophilales bacterium 12-61-10; assembly: GCA_002279795.1. Classification (GTDB taxonomy): domain Bacteria; phylum Pseudomonadota; class Gammaproteobacteria; order Burkholderiales; family Thiobacillaceae; genus Thiobacillus. Next base: position 9,438 of record NCCT01000082.1, on the reverse strand, counting down.
GTGAGTTTTGGTGATTTTGGCCTGAAGGCAATTGGCCGAGGTCGTCTGACTGCTCGCCAAATTGAGGCGGCCCGTCGCGCAATGACCCGTCATATCAAGCGTGGTGGTCGGATCTGGATTCGCATTTTCCCCGACAAGCCCATTTCACGGAAACCAGCCGAAGTTCGAATGGGTAATGGTAAGGGTGCGCCCGAGTACTACGTTGCCGAGATTCAGCCTGGAAAAGTTTTGTACGAAATGGATGGCGTGAACGAAGAGCTTGCACGCGAGGCGTTTCGTCTTGCAGCAGCCAAGCTGCCGATTGCGACCACTTTCGTTACCCGCATGATTGGGAGTTAGGTCATGAATACACAAGAGATGCGCGGCAAAAATGCCGTTGAACTAAAACAAGAGCTCGAGTCGCTGTTGCGCGCCCACTTCGCGTTGCGTATGCAAGTAGCCACTCAACAGTCCACCAAGACGGCAGATCTCGGCAAGTTGCGTCGCGATATTGCCCGGGTTAAGACGATTATGCGCGAGAAGGCAGGTCAAGTATGACTGATAGTAAGAAGATGGTGCGAACCCTGACTGGTCGAGTTGTGAGTGATAAGATGGACAAGACGGTTACAGTGCTTGTCGAGCGCCGCGTCAAACATCCTGTTATCGGTAAGATCATTCGTTTGTCCAAGAAGTATCACGCTCACGATGAAAACAACGAGTTTCATGAGGGTGACACAGTTCAAATCGAAGAGTCACGTAAGTTGTCACGTACAAAAGCATGGACAGTCAGTAAATTAGTTGATCGTGCGCGCGTTTAAAGCTTGCGTGACACCTAAATAACAAGTATAGTTCTGCGTTTTCCGGTTGGCGTGCCGGTTGTTTGTAACCGGTTTGTCGGCTCAATAGTTTCTGCTTAATGCGGAATATCTCCCGAACGGGTTCCAAAACTGGCCGCCGCTATGGTGGATAAAGTTGGAGGCAATTAAATGATTCAGATGCAGTCCGTGTTGGACGTTGCAGACAATACTGGTGCGCGCTCAGTGATGTGCATCAAGGTGTTGGGTGGCAGTCATCGCCGCTACGCAAGCGTAGGCGACATCATCAAAGTCAGCATTAAAGATGCTGCGCCGCGAAGCCGTGTAAAAAAAGGTGATGTGTATAGTGCTGTTGTCGTGCGTACTGCGAAGGGTGTCCGTCGTCCCGATGGTTCGCTGGTTCGCTTTGATGGCAATGCTGCTGTGCTGCTTAATAACAAGCTTGAGCCGATTGGTACGCGTATCTTCGGGCCGGTTACTCGTGAGTTGCGTACCGAGAAGTTCATGAAGATCGTCTCACTTGCCCCTGAGGTTTTATAAGGATAATCATGGCACGAATTCTTAAAAGCGATCAGGTGATTGTCCTGACCGGAAAAGACAAGGGCAAGCGCGGTACGGTTTTGCGTGTTTTGGATGATGGTCATCTTTTGGTCGAGGGCGTGAATCGCGTCAAAAAGCACCAGAAGCCCAATCCGATGCGCAACATCCAGGGCGGTATTGTAGAAAAAGAGATGCCGATTCAAGCTTCTAACATCGCGCTATTTAATGTGGCGACGCAGAAAGCTGATCGTATCGGTTTTAAGGTGCTGGAGGACGGCCGCAAAGTTCGCGTGTTTAAGTCCAATGGCGAGATGGTCGACGCACAGGGGTAATCATGGCGCGTTTTCAAGAATTTTATCGTGAGACGGTGGTGCCAAAACTGGTAGAGCAGTTTGGTTACAAGTCTGTTATGGAAGTGCCCCGCATAAAGAAAATCACCCTGAATATGGGTGTCGGTGAGGCGGTTGCGGATAAAAAAGTAATGGATCACGCGGTTTCTGATATGCAGAAAATCGCCGGCCAGAAACCCGTGGTCACTAAGTCAAAAAAGTCAATTGCTGGCTTTAAGATTCGTGATAACTATCCCGTTGGCTGCATGGTTACGCTGCGCCGCGGTCAAATGTATGAGTTTCTTGACCGCCTGGTTTCCGTTGCAATGCCGCGAATTCGCGACTTTCGGGGTGTTTCGGGCAAGTCTTTTGATGGCCGTGGTAATTACAACATGGGTGTTAAAGAACAGATCATATTCCCTGAAATTGAATATGACAAAATTGATGCGTTGCGTGGAATGAATATCACTATTACCACCTCTGCAAAAACCGATGATGAAGCGCGAGCATTGCTTGCTGCCTTCAGCTTCCCGTTCAAGAATTGAGGTAAGCATGGCCAAAATGTCCTTGATTAACCGCGAAGAAAAGCGTTCGCGCATGGTTAAGAAATACGCCGCGAAGCGTGCTGAGCTAAAGGCTGTGATTTCCAGTTCGAAATCAGGCACTGAAGAGCGTATGGCTGCATATAAGACCCTGCAGGAACTTCCTCGGGATTCCAGCCCAGTACGTCAGCGTAATCGGTGTCAGTTGACCGGTCGTCCCCGTGGTGTGTTCAGCAAATTCGGCCTGGCGCGTAGCAAGGTGCGGGAATATGCGATGCGGGGTGAAATCCCGGGCATTGTCAAGGCAAGCTGGTAAGAGGTAAGACGATATGAGTATGAGTGATCCGATCGCAGATATGCTAACCCGCATCCGTAATGCGCAAGCCGTTGAAAAGGCTGTCGTTTCGATGCCCTGTTCAAAGGTTAAGGTTGCTATCGCGAAAGTACTGGCTGAAGAGGGTTATATCGATGGTTTCGCCGTGCGTGGCGAGGCTGGTAAGCCTGAACTTGAGCTTCAGCTTAAATATTATGCCGGCCGTCCGGTTATTGAGCGAATCGAGCGTGTAAGCAAGCCTGGGTTGCGCATTTACAAGGGAGCTGAAGATCTGCCTCGCGTGATGAATGGCCTCGGTGTTGCAATTGTCTCAACGTCAAGTGGTGTAATGACCGATCGTCACGCTCGCGCTAAAGGCGTCGGTGGTGAAGTTTTATGTGTCGTTGCATAAGGGGGAGCGGATATGTCACGTGTTGCAAATAATCCTATTTCCTTGCCTGCCGGTGTAGAAGTTGTTTTGGGCTCGAAGATTTCTGTCAAAGGGCCGTTGGGCTCCTTGATCCAATCCATGTCTAGTGATGTCACGGTGGCGCTGGATGCGGGTGTTCTTACATTTGCTCCAGCGACATCCAGCATCCAGTCAAATGCGATGGCAGGAACCATGCGTGCGCTTGTTAACAACATGGTAAATGGTGTGTCCAAGGGGTTTGAGAAGAAGCTGCTTTTGGTGGGAGTGGGTTACCGCGCTCAGGCCCAAGGCGATGCGCTTAACCTGACCTTGGGTTTTTCGCACCCGGTTGTTCACAAGATGCCGGCTGGTATCAAGGTCGAAACTCCCACTCAGACTGAAATTGTGATCAAGGGCGTTGATCGCCAGGTTGTTGGGCAGGTAGCCGCTGATGTACGCGCATACCGTCCGCCAGAGCCTTATAAGGGCAAAGGCGTTCGCTATAGCGACGAAGTTGTTATCAAGAAAGAGACCAAGAAGAAATAAGGGTTAAGGATAAATAATGAACACCAAGCAATCACGGATTCGCCGGTCGCGTAAAACTCGCGCCAAAATTGCGGCCGTCAAAGCAATTCGGCTTTCGATCAACCGTACCAATAGCCATATCTACGCGCAGATTATTTCCGCCGATGGTGGCACGGTAATGACAAGTGTCTCCAGCAATGACAAAGATATGCGTGCTCAATTGCCGAATGGTGGGAATGTCGATGCTGCTTCGGCAGTCGGTAAACGCCTGGCTGAAAAAGCCAAGGGTTTGGGCATTGAAAAAGTGGCTTTTGACCGGTCTGGTTTTCAGTTTCATGGGCGTGTAAAGGCCCTGGCTGAAGCAGCCCGCGAAGGCGGTTTGGTATTTTAACGAGGCAGACCCAAGATGGCCCGTACAGCACCTAATAGTAACGAAGAGCGCGGCGATGGCCTGCGCGAAAAGATGATTTCTGTCAACCGAGTCACCAAAGTGGTGAAAGGTGGACGAATCATGGGATTCGCAGCACTGACCGTGGTTGGTGATGGTGATGGTGGAATTGGCATGGGCAAGGGTAAATCCCGCGAAGTGCCTGTTGCCGTCCAGAAAGCCATGGAAGAAGCGCGCCGCAAGTTGGTCAAGATCAATCTTAAAAGCGGTACGTTCCATCACACTGTGGTCGGTCATCATGGAGCCTCGCGTGTTTTGATACAGCCCGCATCCGAAGGTACTGGAATCATTGCGGGTGGAGCGATGCGCGCGGTGTTTGAGGTTATGGGTGTTCAAAACGTATTGGCTAAATGCCTCGGTTCGACCAATCCTTATAATGTTGTGCGGGCCACGATTGACGGCCTGATGAAAATGTCCACTCCCTATGAAATTGCTGCTAAACGTGGCAAATCAGTAGAAGACATTACGGGATAAGTCATGACTGAACCTAAGAAAATCAAGGTAACTCAGGTGAAAAGCCTGATCGGAACGAAAGAAGCGCATCGTGCTTGTGTTCGTGGTTTGGGTTTACGTCGGATGCACCAGACGGTTGAGGTGCTGGACACCCCTGAAAACCGTGGAATGATTACCAAGGTTGCTTACCTGGTGAAATGCGAGGCTTAAATGGAACTTAACAACATTAAACCTGCTGACGGCGCAAAAAAGAACAAACGCCGTGTAGGTCGTGGAATTGGCTCAGGATTGGGTAAAACCGCTGGGCGTGGTCACAAGGGACAATCTTCACGGTCGGGCGGTTTTCACAAAGTTGGCTTTGAGGGTGGTCAGATGCCTATGCATCGTCGGCTTCCGAAACGTGGCTTTGTTTCTTTGACTAAGTCAAATACTGCTCATGTAAGAGTCTCGGAACTTGAGATGCTTGGTACTGATGAGATTGATTTGCTTGTTTTGAAACAGGCGGGCGTTGTTAGTGTTTCGGTCCGTGCAGCTAAAGTGTTTCTGTCCGGCGAAATTACAAAATCGATCAAGCTGCGTGGCATTTCTGTCACTAAAGGTGCGCGTGCTGCAATTGAATCAGCTGGCGGTAGTGTCGCTGACTGACTTGTGAGGTTATGAATTTTGGCTACGCCTAAAACCGGCATGAATAAATACGGCGACCTTAAGCGTCGTCTGCTTTTTTTGCTGGGTGCCTTGATCGTTTAT
>NCCT01000082.1:0-4242 GCA_002279795.1 Hydrogenophilales bacterium 12-61-10 | reverse complement strand
CCGGTGCCGGGTATCGATCCGCTTGTACTTGATCAATTGTTCAAGTCCCAGCAGGGTGGCATATTGGGCATGTTCAATATGTTTTCTGGCGGTGCGCTGTCTCGTTTTAGCGTCTTTGCCCTAGGGATCATGCCGTATATTTCTGCATCGATCATTGTGCAGTTGATGACTACGGTCTCACCTAAGCTTGAAGCGCTTAAAAAAGAGGGTGAGTCAGGCCGTCGCAAGATCACTCAATATACGCGTTATGGAACCCTTGTTCTTGCTCTTTTTCAGGCGATTGGTATTGCTATTGCATTGGAGTCGCAGGCTGGCCTCGTAATTGATCCAGGTTTGGTGTTTCGTCTGACGACGGTTGTTACTCTGACCTCGGGAACCTTATTCTTGATGTGGTTGGGTGAACAAATTACTGAGCGCGGGCTTGGTAATGGTATTTCAATCATCATTTTTGCAGGCATTGCAGCGGGTCTTCCCCAAGCAATTGCTGGCACGTTGGAGTTGACTAGGACTGGTGCGTTTTCAATTCCGCTTGTCCTCATGTTGTTTGTTGCGGTCCTGCTGGTTACAGCGTTGGTTGTATTCGTCGAACGGGGGCAGCGAAAAATTTTAGTCAATTACGCCAAGCGCCAAGTCGGAAAGATGGTCGTTGGCGGTCAAAGCTCCCATTTGCCGCTGAAGTTAAATATGGCAGGTGTAATCCCTCCCATTTTTGCTTCAAGCATTATCTTGTTTCCTGCCACGCTTGCAGGGTGGTTTGGGAGTAAGGATGGACTCGGATGGTTAAAGGACATTGCTTCTACCTTGGCACCCGGTCAGCCTGTGTACGTTCTGTTGTATGCACTTGCAATTATTTTCTTTTGTTTTTTCTACACCGCCTTGGTTTTCAACTCCAAAGAAACTGCAGATAACTTAAAGAAAAGTGGTGCATTTGTCCCAGGTATACGTCCCGGAGATCAGACTGCGCGATACATCGACAAGATCCTGACTCGATTGACGCTTGTCGGCGCTATTTATATTACTCTTGTCTGTCTATTGCCTGAGTTCCTGATTCTGAAGTGGAATGTACCGTTCTATTTTGGGGGTACATCATTGCTGATTATCGTTGTTGTAACGATGGATTTCATGGCTCAAGTTCAAGCGTATGTTATGTCCCATCAATATGAAGGTCTGCTCAAAAAGGCAAACTTCAAAAGCGGTTTAGTTGGGCGTTGATTGAATTACAATTTTTTGTTTGTGCGGCACTTTTTTGTAAAGGCGCCACGTAGTAATTTTTTTTCGGTGGTTTCTGCCGATAGTGAATGGAGAGAACCATGAGAGTTCAAGCTTCTGTTAAAAAAATGTGCCGTAAATGTAAAGTAGTACGTCGCAAGGGTGTCGTTCGCGTCATATGTGACGACCCCCGCCACAAACAACGCCAGGGTTGATCTTGGCTTGTCGATTTGAATTCGAGTCAACCAGTTCATGGTTGATGTGTTATAATATTTTGTTTTGCGCTCGGAGCTTTGCCAATGGCTCGTATTGCAGGGGTTAATATCCCGAATCATCAACACGCGGTTATTGCGTTGACCGCCATTTTCGGTATCGGTCGTACTACGTCTGGGAAGATTTGTGACGCATCTGGTATTGCCCAGTCGTCTAAAATCAAGGACTTGACTGAAGCGGATATGGAACGTCTACGCGAAGGCGTGGCCAAGTTCACGGTCGAAGGTGACCTTCGTCGTGAAATCACCATGAACATCAAGCGTTTGATGGACCTCGGTTGTTACCGTGGTTTCCGTCACCGTAAAGGCTTACCGGCACGTGGTCAGCGTACCCGTACCAATGCCCGGACTCGTAAGGGTCCTCGCAAAGCCATTAGAAAATAAGGTTTAAACATGGCTACAAAAACAGCAGCACGCGTTCGCAAGAAGGTTAAAAAGAATGTGGCAGAAGGCATTGCACATATTCATGCCTCTTTTAACAACACTATCGTGACGATTACTGATCGTCAAGGTAATGCGCTTTCTTGGGCAACTGCGGGCGGTGCGGGCTTTAAGGGCTCACGTAAATCCACTCCTTTTGCGGCTCAGGTTGCAGCTGAAAATGCTGGCAAGATTGCTCAGGAATGTGGTGTTAAAAACTTGGAAGTGCGTATCAAGGGTCCTGGTCCTGGTCGCGAGTCAACGGTTCGTGCGCTGAATGCTTTGGGTTTCAAGATCCTTACGATCTCTGATGTAACCCCTATTCCGCACAACGGTTGCCGTCCTTCCAAAAAGCGTCGTATCTAATACTAGGGAAAGTCATGGCTCGTAATCTTGATCCCAAATGTCGTCAGTGTCGCCGCGAAGGCGAAAAGCTCTTTCTTAAGGGTGAAAAATGTTTTACTGACAAGTGTGCAATTGAGCGGCGTCCATATGCCCCGGGACAACACGGCCAAAAGAGTGGTGCCCGGCTGTCCGGTTATGGCGTTCAATTGCGAGAAAAGCAGAAAATCCGTCGAATCTACGGTGTTCTTGAAGGCCAATTCCGGCTGACCTATAAGCGCGCTGATAGCCGTAAAGGCGTCACCGGTGAAAATTTGCTGTCCATGCTCGAATCGCGTTTGGATTCGGTTTGTTACCGGATGGGTTTTGGTGCGTCCCGTACCGAGGCTCGTCAAGTGCTGCGCCACAACGGCATCACAGTCAATGGTCGACGTGTGAATATCCCTTCTTATCAAGTGCGTGCGGGTGATGTGGTTGAAGTTGCCGAAAAAGCAAAAGCTCATCTGCGCATCAAGGCAGCTTCCGAAGCAACAGCGGCTCGCGGCTATCCGGAGTGGGTCGAGGTTGATGCAAAAGCGCTGAAGGGCACTTACAAAGCTGCCCCTCTGCGCTCTGAGTTGCCCTCTACGATCAACGAGTCTCTGGTTGTCGAGCTGTATTCCAAATAAGCTGGGCCGGTCTTGATGGCCAGGTGTTAAGGAAACGTACTTTATGCAAAGCGCAGCTAAGGTGATTATGGAGCCTTTCGAGCGTGGCTATGGTCACACTCTGGGTAATGCTCTTCGTCGCATCCTGTTGTCTTCGATGGTTGGCTATGCTCCAACAGAAGTGTCCATAAGTGGTGTCGTGCACGAATACTCGACGATTGAAGGTGTTCAGGAAGATGTAGTTGACATCCTGTTGAACCTGAAAGGTATTTCTTTCAAGATTCATGGTAAGTCGGAAGTCCTCCTGAAAGTATCCAAGTCAGGGGAGGGTGTTGTAACGGCTGGTGATATCGAGGTTGGGCATGATATAGAAGTGCTGAACCCGGGGCATGTCATCGCTCACCTGACCAAAGGTGGAAAACTGGATATGGAGATCAAGGTCGAAGCTGGTCGTGGCTACCAGCCAGCCAGCGTGCGCAAGGTTTCTGATGAAACGCGTACAGTTGGATCCATTCTGCTCGATGCTTCTTTTAGTCCGGTACGCAGGGTTGCGTATTCAGTGGAAAGCGCGCGCGTTGAGCAACGTACTGATCTTGATCGTCTGGTTATTGACATCGAAACTAACGGTGTGGTCGAGCCAGAAGAAGCTGTTCGCACAGCAGCTCGGATTTTGGTTAAGCAACTTTCAGTCTTTGCTGATCTGGAAGGTACCCCGGCTGAATCAGAATTGCCTCGCTCGCCGCAAGTTGATCCGTTGCTGCTTCGTCCCGTTGATGATCTGGAATTAACTGTACGTTCTGCTAATTGCCTTAAAGCGGAAAATATCTATTTTATCGGTGACCTTATTCAGCGTTCTGAATCGGAGTTACTTCGCACACCGAATCTCGGTCGCAAATCGCTTAACGAGATCAAGGATGTTCTTGCCATGCGTAGCCTTTCTTTGGGCATGCGCCTGGAAAACTGGCCACCTGCCGGTCTTGAGCGTCCCTAATTCATTTTCATCGTAGTAATCATAATAAAGTGCGGGTCGCCATGGCTGGTGGCCTTGCCCAAGAATACATTTAAAAGGAATTCGCCATGCGTCATCGTCAATCCAACCGAACACTGAACCGAACCACGAGCCATCGTCTGGCCATGTTTCGTAATATGACTGTCTCTTTACTCAAACATGAAGTGATCAAAACGACTTTGCCCAAGGCAAAGGAGTTGCGCCGTTTTGTTGAGCCTCTGATTACTTTGGGCAAAGAGCCAAGCCTGGCAAATCATCGCTTGGCTTTTGACCGCATGCGTGATCGTGACATGGTTGTCAAGCTTTTTGCTGAATTAGGGCCCCGTTACAAGGCACGTCCTGG
>NCCT01000081.1 GCA_002279795.1 Hydrogenophilales bacterium 12-61-10 | reverse complement strand
ATAGCGCGTGGGCTACTTCGTCGTCTGTAGTCCCATGCTCCAGTTCGGAGATGCAATGAAGCACCTCATGGGCTGGGGATTCCTCTTCGTCTTCAAAATGGCATCGATCGATCCCGTCATAATCGGCAAGCCATGCAAACACAACGGCCGTCCAGTGGGACAGTTCGATTTGTTCGAATCGTGCCGCAATGTGTGCGAAGAGCGTGACAGGATGATCCTGATTGTTGAGTTCTTCTATGGAAGTCACGGGCACTCTTTGCGCGAGGAGTGAAAATGCCCGTGATGCTATGGACTCGGCCTTGGCTATGCAGCAGTTAATTCAAACAAAGTTTTTTTGATTGATTGCTGAAGTGTTTTTTGTTTTGTGATACGCGTTTTTATGACGGAGACGCTTGAAATGTGGAAGACATGGCCTTACAGCATGTGTCGAATTTTGTAGTGTTTTATGGTCTCAAATCGACCCGGGCCGTTCGGCCTTCGGTGCCATCAAGGTCAGTTATCTGTGGTGGAGCCGCCGTTCGCAAGTTGGCCGTGGACTTCTGCTCCTCGGCCAAAGCCGCCGGTGGCGTACTGCGCCACGGCGGACAGCTTTGCGCCCTCTACCGGCCACTGATTAGAGGCCGCTGAAACCAGAAGGCGGCCACACAAAGGCTATCGGCGCCTTGCGTGCGGCCGACGCTCCGGATGCTAGATTTCAGTCTGCTCCGAGATCTCCAGCGCGTCATCGACCTCGATCCCAAGGTAGCGCACAGTGCTCTCCAGCCTGGTATGGCCGAGCAAGAGCTGGACGGCCCTTAGGTTCTTGGTTCGCTTGTAGATCAGTGTCGCCTTGGTCCGTCGCATGGTGTGCGTGCCATAGACCGTCGAATCGAGTCCGATGGCGGCAACCCACTGATGCACGATGCGGGCGTACTGGCGGGTAGAAACATGAGGCGATTTCGCTAGGCGACTGGAGAACAGATAGTGCTCCGGCCTCAAATTCGCTTTTTCGATCCATGCCGATACGGCAGACCTGGTCGGTTCGGTCAGTTCGAACTGCACCGGGCGTTGGGTCTTTCGTTGCACGACCATCGCTCGGGGCAATATCTGGTTGCCGTGCGTCACGTCCCGAACGTGCAGATTCACCAGATCGCATCCACGCAACTTGCTGTCGATCGCCAGGTTGAACATGGCCAAGTCACGAACGCGATGTTCGTTCTGGAGGTGGATTCGGGTGGCCCAGATGTCCTTGGGTTGAGTGGTGGCTTTTGGCCGACCAGCTTGCCTTTGTTCCAAGGCTCACGAGATTGATTGGCTTCCATGTCAGACTCCTTCGTGATTGATGGGAGTCTGATTGTCTTGCCAAGCCGCTGGCGGCTGCTTTCAGGGAGACAGGTTGGATGCGTACAACCGGCCAGCAAGGCTGGTCGGGATGATAACGATCAAGGTCCTCTCCATGCCCCTGAGTGGATAGTCAACGTGGGGAAGTAAATGTAATCCCCATTCAACAACGCGCCGACAGGCGCGTTTTTACTTTGAAGCGACGATTGACCCAGGACCCAAATCATGTAACGATCACAACATGAATGTAGAGTCCGTTACATGGTTGCTGATAGTTCTCACCCTGCCCACGCAGAACGCCACGGCGCGCATGCGCATCTGGCGCGGCCTGAAGAGCCAGGGGTGCGCGGCGTTGCGCGACGGTGCCTGGCTGTTGCCGGAAACCGTCGCCACGCGCCCGGAGCTTGAGGCGCTGGCCGATGAAACCCGCGCGGCCGGCGGCACCGCATGGGTGCTTCGGCTGGACGCGGAGGATGCCCAGTCGGCCGCATTCCGGGGAATGTTTGACCGCAGTCCCGAATACGCCGATTTGTTGGCGGATATGGCTCACTTCGATCCGCTTGCCGAGAATGTCACGACCGCCAATAAAGCCCTGAAGGCCTTACGGCGCCGTTACGAAACCCTGGTCGAGCAGGATTATTTTCCGGGCGCCGACCAACTCGATGCGGAAGCGCGCTTGCTGACGCTGGAAGCCATACTGGCGTCCCGGCTCTCACCCAACGAACCGCATTCCCGGGAGGGCCAGCCCGAACGTCTTTTGCTCGCTGACTTTCAGAAGCAGACCTGGGCCACCCGGCAGGACCTGTGGGTGGACCGGCTGGCATCCGCGTGGCTGATTCGCCGGTTCATCGACCGCAAGGCACGCTTCATCTGGCTGCAGCACGTCAAGGACTGTCCGGCGAGTGCGCTGGGGTTCGATTTCGACGGCGCGCGCTTCACCCACATCGGGCATCGCGTCACCTTCGAGACCCTGCTTGCGAGTTTTGGCCTGGAAAGCGACGCAGCCCTGATGCGGATGGGCGCCATAGTCCATGCACTGGATGTGGGCGGCGAGGCGCCCGAGGCAGCGGGCTTCGAGATGTTGCTGAAAGGCCTGAAGACGCGCATCGAGGATGACGACGCCCTGCTCAAGCAGGGCGGGCAGATGCTGGACGATTTATACGCGGTTTTTACCACCTCATAATTCGAAGGAAACCATCTTGACCACCCCGACCGAACGCCCCGCCCATCCCAGCTTCTGGGAGGCTTTCAAATACTGGCTGATACTCGGCTTCATCAGCTTTGGCGGTCCCGCCGGGCAGATTTCCATCATGCACCAGGAACTGGTGGAAAAACGCCGCTGGATTTCCGAACGCCGCTTTCTGCATGCGCTGAACTATTGCATGGTGCTGCCCGGCCCCGAGGCGCAGCAGCTTGCCATCTACATCGGCTGGATGCTGCATCGCAGCTGGGGCGGTATCGTCGCCGGCACGCTGTTCGTACTGCCGTCGCTATTCATTCTGGCTGCCTTGACTTATGTGTATCTCGCCTTTGGCGACCTCACCTTTGTGCAAGGCGTGTTCAACGGCATCAAGCCGGCGGTGGTGGCCATCGTGGTGTTCGCCGCCTGGCGCATCGGTTCGCGTGCGCTGAAAAACAAGGTCTTGTGGGCGCTTGCTGCTGCGTCCTTCATTGCCATCTTCGCCTTCCATGTGCCCTTCCCCTACATCGTGCTGGCGGCAGGCCTGCTCGGCTTCATCGGTGGCAAGTTGATGCCGGACACATTCAAGGTCGGCGGCGGCCATGGCGCCAGCAACAAATCCTTTGGTCCAGCGCTGATCGACGACGACACGCCGCCGCCGGCCCATACGAAGTTCCGGCTCGGTCGGCTGCTGATCCTGACTGGATTGTTTGTCGCGCTGTGGGGCGCAGCCATGCTCCTGTTGCCGGGCGGCACCCTGCACGACATGGGGGTGTTCTTCACCAAGGCCGCGCTGATCACCTTCGGCGGCGCCTATGCGGTGCTGCCCTATGTCTATCAGGGCGGCGTCGAGCACTACCAGTGGCTGACCGCCACCCAGATGATCGACGGACTGGCCCTGGGCGAAACTACCCCGGGACCGCTGATCATGGTGGTGTCCTTCGTCGGCTTCGTCGGTGCCTGGACCAAGGAGATCTTCGGCCCTGACGCCCTGTTCCTGGCGGGTTTCGCCGGCGCCAGCGTGGCCACCTTCTTCACCTTCCTGCCATCATTCCTGTTCATCCTGGCCGGCGCGCCGCTGGTGGAAGCCACCCACGGCGATCTCAAGTTCACCGCGCCGCTGACCGGCATCACTGCCGCCGTGGTGGGCGTGATCCTCAACCTCGCGCTGTTCTTCGGTTGGCACGTGATCTGGCCCCGTGCCACCGAGGCGGCGCCGTTCTCCGGTGGCTTCGAGTGGTTCTACGCGCTGATCTCGGTGGCGGCGTTCTTCGCGCTGTGGAAATACAAGATGGACGTCTTAAAAGTGATCGGCGCCTGTGCGGCGGTCGGTCTGGTCTACACCTACTTGATTGGATAAAACATGTCTTACGAAATGAAACCCCTCACCTGCAATCCCGGTGCGTTGTCCGGCCTGTCCGAAAAGATCATCGTCAGCCATTACGAAAACAATTATGGCGGCGCGGTAAAACGGCTCAATGCCATCGAACAAGAGCTTGCCGAACTTGACTGGGCAACCGCGCCCGTATTCGTGGTGAATGGCCTGAAACGCGAAGAACTCATCGCGAGCAATTCCATGATCCTGCACGAACTGTATTTCGACAGCCTTGGCGCAAGCCCTGCCAGTGCCGGCTTGCTGGCCCAGCTTCAACAGGATTTTGGCGGTATGGCGCAGTGGGCAGCGCAATTTGCAGCCATGGGCAAGGCACAGGGCGGCGGCTCCGGCTGGGTGCTGCTGGCGTGGTCCGCGCGCGACAACAAACTCATCAACACTTGGGCCTCGGATCACACCTGCAACCTTGCCGGGGCGACGCCCATCCTCGCGCTCGACATGTACGAGCACAGCTATCACATGGATTTCGGTGCAAAGGCCGCTGCCTATGTCGAGGCTTTCATGAATAACCTCAACCTCGCTGCCGCTTCCAGCAAGCTGGCGGCCCTGAAAGGAGCCTGAGCTTGGAACGCACCATCAAACCCGCCGACCTCAACCCCGACACCACGCTCGTGCTCGACGTCCGCCGCGAGGCTGACTATGCCGTTTCCAGCGAGACCATTCCTGGCGCGTCCTGGAAAAACCCGGACCAGATCAGCTCGTGGATTGATGCCGTACCCACGGCACATGACGTGGTGATCTATTGCGTGCGGGGTGGCTCCGTTTCCAACGCCACCGTCGACGCATTGCAAGCCGCAGGTATCAAGGCTCGTTTTATCGAAGGTGGAATTGAAGGCTGGAAAGCGGCGGGGCGACCTGTCTCCAGCAAGAGACCTTTATAAACCGGGCGACATAACTCGCTTGTGCCTGACCTCTCCCGCGATACTGAGTCGGCGTGTCCATCAATCTGGAGTGTACGTGCATGAAAAACTGGTTACGTTATTCGATCTTCGCCTTGCTGGGCATGCTCATGCAGCCTGCCTTCGCAGCCGAGTGGCTGCCGGAACCCATCCGGGTCTCTTCCCACGCCTGGGCCTGGATCGGCCCTTATGAGGGGCCGAACAAGGCAAACCGTGGGTTTCGCATGAATCTCGGTTTTGTAACGGGCAAGGATGCGGTTGCCGTTATCGACAGTGGTTATTCGCCGGAAATGGCACAAGCCATGTTGAGGCAGATCAGAAAGCGCACGCCTTTGCCTGTGCGCTACGTCATCAATACCAATTCCCAGCCGCATCGCTTTCTGGGCAATGACGTATTCCGCGAGGCGGGCGCTGAGATCATCGCCGCCAGGGAGGCCGCCGCCCGCATGGAAAGCGAGGGCGCAGGCCTGGCAGCGGCTGCCACCAGCGCGCTGGAATTAAAGGAAGGATCGATCCAGGCACCCAAGGCGCCGGATCGAATGATCGAGGAAGGCGCACCTGTTGCCATTGAGTTGGGCGGTGGGGTGCGCCTGAAAATCATCCACCTTGGCCAGGCGCACACCCGTGGCAGCCTGGTGGTTGAGGTTGTACCGGACATGACCGTGTTCGCGGGCGACATTCTCTACGGCGGTCGTTTACTTGCCGTGCTGCCCGACAGCAGCCTGACGGGATGGATCGCCGCGTACGACAAGTTGCGTGGCATGAAAGCAAAGCAGATGGTGCCTGGTCACGGCGAAGTGGCGCCTTTGGCCAGTTTTGAGCACCCCACCTATCGTTACCTGGCCGCACTCAAATCGCACATGGATAAAGCGGTGAAAGAAGGCGTGGATGTCGGCCAGGCAACTGCCGACTTTGATGCCGCTGCCTGGAAAAATCTGGCCAACTTTGCAGAACTGGCAGGGCGCAATGCGTCTCTCGCCTACCTGGAAAGTGAAGCGGAAGGATTTTGAAGATGAAATGGATCACCCGTGAACGCCCCAAGATCGACCGCATCGCCTGTCCCTGGCTGGTCGCCCGTTTCATCGACCCGGAAGCCGAATTTCTCTATGTGCCTGCCGCCGATGTGCTGAACATCGCGAAAGAAACCGGCGCCATACCCTACGACATCCCGGGCGTGGAATACGGCCATCGTGGAGAACTGTGCAGCTTCGATGCTTTTCTGGATAAACATGACCTCAACGATCCTGCGCTGCGGCAGCTCGCCGTTATCGTGCGCGGGGCAGACACCGACCGTCTCGACCTCGCCCCGCAGTGCGCCGGCCTGCTCGCGCTCTCGCTCGGCTTGTCGAGAAACTTCGCCGACGATCACGTGATGCTGAGTCAAGGCATGGTGATGTACGACGCGCTGTATGCGTGGGCGAAAAACACCCAAGGCGAGGGCCACAACTGGACCTATCCAACCTGATTTTTTCAATCCGTCCCACTTAGGACGTGTCCCTTTGTGGTGATAAACCTAGCGCTTCAGACTGAATCGAGCTTGGACTTTTTTAGGTGCTTCCAAGCGTCGGCTTGGGATTTTCGGATTTCAACCGGTGGACGCAAATAGAAATGGCCGTTCGGGGCAGCGTGTAGCCCAGTGTCACTTTTGGCCGGCCATTGCCGCCGCTGGTCTGGCTACCACTCATTGGCCGATGCACACCCAAGCTAGTTAAGCTCCTGTTACGCAGCTGATCGGGATGGCCGCAGTTTCAACATTACCCGCCCAAATTGGGCCAGTTTGGGTGGTGGTCATCGATCACAAAAGGGTGCGCATGACGCACTCCCGCGCGGGTGGCATCCTGGGTGTGGGCATGCCCCGTTGGCAGGTTTGGGTGTTCGTGCTCAATGACCTCTGGATCGTGGGAAGGCCAGACCATCGAACTGATCCACATGCTCAATGCGCCCGCGCAGCCGAGAACCACAAATGTCGCGGGCATGCCATAGCGAGTACCGAGCCAGCCGGCCAAGGGATAGAACAACAACCAACAGGCATGAGACAACGCGAACTGCGCGGCAAACAATGCAGGGCGATCCTCTGGATGAGAGGACCGCCGCAACAAGCGCCCGGAGGGGGTCTGGGCGGTGGAGTAGCCCAGGCCGAGTGCAAACCACAAGGCCATCAGCGAAGCATGTCCCACCACCAAGGTGCCCACGAACATGCCCGCGACCATCAACCCGATGCCGCCGAGCATCACGCTGCGATCCGTCAGTTTCTCCAACAGGCGGGGCAGGACCAGTGCAGCCACCATCGAGCCAGCGCCGAAACTGGCCAACGCCAGGGCCACCGCACTCTGGGTGAGTCCCAAACCGGCCTGAACGATCACCACCGTGTTGACAAAAACCATGGAGCCTGCCGCAGCCACGGCCGCATTGACGGCCAATAGTCCGCGCAACCTGGGCGTGGCAAGGTAGATACGCAGCCCGCGCGTGGTTCGGTCGTAGATACCACGGCGCTGCGTAGCCGGATGCGCCGGCAAGACCACCGACACCACCAGCGCTGCCGAGGCCAGGAATCCCACCACCGTTCCGACAAACAGATCATGAAAGCCGATCACTGTGAGCAAAGCAGCAGCCAGCATCGGACTGACCAGGCTCTCCATGTCGTACGCGAGGCGTGAGAGCGACAAAGCCTTGGTGTAGTCCTTCTCCTGCGGCAGCACGTCGGGGATGGTGGCCTGGAATGTGGGCGTGAAGGCAGCCGACGCCGCCTGCAGCACAAAGATCAGCACGTACACCTCCCAGATCTGGGAGACAAACGGCAGCATCAGGGCCACCCCCGCTCGCACCAGGTCCAGCGTGACCAGCATGGTGCGCCTGGGCAGGCGCTCGGCGAATGCTGCTGCGACCGGGGCAACGCCGACATAGGCGATCATCTTGATGGCCAGCGCCGTGCCCAGAACCATGCCCGCGTTTTCGCCAGCCAGATCAAAGGCCAGCAGCCCTAGCGCCACCGTAGCCAACCCGGTTCCGATCAAGGCAATCACCTGAGCGGCGAACAAATGGCGGTAGGTACGATGGGCAAGAATGTCAAGCATGTTGTGTCTCGGGGTCGAAGCACTCGGGCGCATTGGGAGCCCGAGGCTCAAAGATAGCGTGTGGGAATTGTCAGACCGGGCGCGCGCTCAAAAACCAGGAGCGACATCCTCATTCATGGCTGTGCCCGTGGCCAGCTTGGCCGCCATTTTCATGGGATCCGGATGGTTCACATCCAGCGAGCGTAGCCGCGAAACAGACTATCAAAAAAGTGCTGACGAGCGTTTTGAGCGTTTTCATTTGGAAATTCTTTCAGGAGATTGATCAGATGCGTGCAATGAAGGGCGCTGCGATACGCATCGCAGCGCCCTTCATTCACTTCATTTTTTTGATTTCTGTGTAGTCACCGCGGGTGCGCAGGATGACCTTCACGTTTGACTGGCCACGGTTGCGCCAGTACCAGCCATGATTACCCGTGAACGCTGCCTCAAGCACGCCTGCATCGGAGGAAACCTCGCGGCCCTTTTCGTAGCTGATCGATTTGCCTGGTGCGTCACCATGGGTATCGAAGTTGACTTCACCGCCCTCGACCACCCAGGCGTATTGAGCCTTTGCGCCTTGAGCCATTTTCAACTTGATTTCCGTTCCTTCGCCCGGCGTCAGGATGAGCGGTATCTCGTCGCGCCATGCAATCTTGGGGGCAGCGGCTTGAGTCGGCTCTTTCGGAGCTGCAGCCACAGCAGCCGTCACCGGAAGTTCTGCCGCGCTGGCTGTAGCCATGCCAGTCTCGCCGGTTGCGGGCAACAGCGCTGCCGGCGCGGAGGCTGCCGCATCGGCAGCGGCCTCTGCAGCCAGCTGCTGCTTGATGTCACCCATTTCAGTCAGGCGCAGGACCCGGCCGGCCCCGGTGGGATCGATGCCGTATTCGGCCGGAAGAACAACGGCAATCAGAAGGGCCAGCGCCGCAATGGCGGCCAGGATGGTGGAGCGCAAGAGCTGCTTGGATGAGGGCAATTCGGCGCGCAGGGGGGTATCACTGTTGTACATGTTGAATATTCCTATGGTTGTTCGTTCAGGCCACAAAGTAGCCGGTCAGTTGGAGGCCCACCAGCACAAAGCCGGCGGACATCATCGCGACGTTGGCGGTGTAGGCGTTGCGGACAAAGCTGGCCGTTCGCCGCCAGTAGCTCATGCCGATCAGGATGACGGCCAATGCCAGCAGCTGGCCGATCTCCACGCCCACGTTGAATGCGAGCAGGTTGGGTATCAAGCCGGTGGGCGATATCTCGTATTCAAGAATCTTGGTCGACAGGCCAAAGCCGTGGAACAGACCAAACACCAGGGTTGCCATCTTGGTGTTGGGCTGGAAGCCCAGCCAGCGCTGGAATGCGCCGATGTTGTCCAGTGCCTTGTACACAATCGACAGGCCGATGATTGCGTCGATCAGGTAGCTGTTCATCCCGAAGTTGAAGTAGACGCCCAGGATCATGGTGGTGGAGTGACCCAACGCGAACAGGCTGACATAGATACCGATGTGAGAGGGCCGGTAGAGGAAGAAGATCACACCGAAGAGAAACAGGATATGGTCGTAACCCGTCATCATGTGCTTGGCGCCCAGGTACATGAAGGGCAGCAGGTTGACGCCCGAAATTTCCTGGATGTAGCCCTTGTCTCCCGCAGTGACTGCGTGGGCGAACGCGCTGCTCGCCATCAAGCTGAGCACCAAAATACCGATGAAAGCCAGCCAGCGGGAACGCAACGCGGCCCCGAACCATTGCT
>NCCT01000080.1 GCA_002279795.1 Hydrogenophilales bacterium 12-61-10 | reverse complement strand
TATCAATTAGCTTATGGTTTTATGCGCCGCCTGACGCTTCGCCAATTCCGCGTATTTGAAGCGGTCGCCCGCCATTTGTCGTTTACCCGGGCAGCCGAGGAACTCCACCTGTCGCAACCTGCCGTCTCGATGCAGGTGCGCGGGATCGAAAAAATTCTGGGGCTGCCGCTGACCGAGCAGTTCGGCAAAAAAATCTTCCTGACCGAGGCCGGCCGCGAGGTGCTGTACGCCAGCCGCAGCATCACCGCGCGGCTGGACGATCTGCAGGCCAATCTGGCGCAGTTGCGTGGCATGGACGGCGGCCTGCTCAACATTGCGGTGACGACCACCGTGAGCGCGATTTCCACCGGCATCCTGGCCAGCTTTCGCGGCAGATATCCCAAGGTGTCGATCCACCTCGACGTCTCCAATCGCGAGTCGGTGCTGGGACTGTTGGCGGCCAACCGCATCGATCTGGCGATCATGGGGCAGGTGCCGGACGGACTCGACCTGGAGGCCACCCGCTTCATGGACAATCCGCTGGTGGTGATCGCGCCGCCCGACCACCCCCTCGCCCGCAAGAAGAAAATGATGATCCAGGATGTTGCCGCAGAGCCCTTCCTGGTGCGCGAAACCGGCTCCGGCACCCGCGGCGCGATGGAGCGCTACTTCGCCGACAAGGGCATGGAAATCCTCACCAGCATGGAAATGAGCAGCAACGAGGCGATCAAGCAGGCGGTGCAGGCCGGGTTGGGGCTGGGCATCCTGTCGCTGCAAACGCTGGAGCAGGAACTGGCGTTGAAGCGGCTGGCGGTGCTCGCGGTCGAAGGCTTCCCCATCATGCGCCACTGGTACATCGTCCACCGGGCCGACAAGCGGTTGTCGCCGGTGGCGCGGGCATTCAAGGCGTTCGTGCTGGAGCCCGCGCAACAGGGTCCTGAAGGCGGACTTTGATGCCGCGCAAAACCGTGGTTGCATAAGCCATTCCAGCGACTATTCATAGAGTTGCCGCAGTCAATGCGGCCATCCGGATACAGGGGGATATATGAACAAGGCGTCTGCAGGAAGCAAACAGGGGACACCGAAATCACGCGCCATGCTGGGCGCCGGAACGCTGCTGATCGCAGCCCAGTTCGGCCATGCGGCAACCGCACCCGATCAGGTGGAAATCAACGCGATGCGCCAGCAACTGGAGGAACAATCCAGAAAGCTGACGCAACAGCAGCAACTGCTGGAAGCCGAGCTGAAAAAACTGGAACAGCACCGGCACGCGCTGCAGGAAACCCGGCGCAATATCGAGGCGATGCGGGCGCAGCTGGGCATGCCGGTGGACATCCACCCTACCCAGGTCGCTCAGGCCGACGAATCGATGTACCGCGGGCGCGGTCCCGGTTCCGACACGTCGCGGGTGGACACGACCCTCGACGTGGCCACCGTGTTCAACCAGCCCAGCATCATGACGCCCCAGGGCACGTTCATCTTCGACCCCTCGCTGCAGTATTCCTTCAGCTCGTCGGACCGGGTGTCCATCATCGGCTTCAGCGTGCTGAACGCGGTGCTGATCGGACAGATCGACGTGCGCAGCGTCAACCGCAGCAACTGGATCGCCACCCTGGGCGGGCGCTACGGGCTGACCAACCGGCTCGAAATCGAAGCGCGCGTGCCTTATGTATACCGGACCGACGACACGGTGACGCGATCCATCGGCAACGTCGCTGGCGATGAATTATTCAGCTCGGACGGCAACGGCCTGGGCGACATCGAGCTGGCGGCGCGCTATCAGCTCAATGCGCCGCGCGACGACGGCGCGTTTTATGTGGCGGGACTGCGCCTCAAAACGCGCACCGGCAAGGATCAATACGAAGTGGATTACGACTCGAACTTCAATCTGCCCAAGGAACTGCCGACCGGCTCCGGCTTTTACAGCCTGCAGCCCAGTCTGAGCGCAGTGCTGCCGGCTGATCCCGTGGTGTTTTTCGGCGGCATCAATTACGCCTGGAACATCAAGCGCGATGTCGATACCACGATCCGTTACACGGATAACAATGTGGTCAACTTCCAGACCGTCGGTGAAGTGGACCCAGGCGATTCGGTCGGTCTTAACTTCGGCATGGGGCTGGCACTCAACGAACGCAGTTCGTTCAGCCTGAGTTACGAGCACACCTGGATCGACAAAACCACGTTCGACGGCCAGGTGGCCAACGATGCACTGGCAGTTCAACTCGCCACCCTGCAGGCGGGATTTTCCTACCGGCTGAACAAGCGCACCAATCTGAACCTGTCGGTCGGTGCCGGCCTGACCGACGATACGCCGGACACCACCGTTACCTTGCGGCTGCCGATGCGCTTCTGAGTGCGTGCGCTGCGTCCAAAAAAAGCCAGGCGGCCTGCCTGGCTTTCTTGTAATGCTGCGTGGTTCACGGCTCAACGCAAGTTGTTCAGGCTCTGATTGAGCGCATTGAGCCGCGCCTGAACGGCGAGCATCTGCGCATTGAGGGTGATGTTCAGCGTGGTGATATTGCGGATCACCTGATTGTTCACCGAGTTCTGGATGAAGGTCGACAATGAATCGGCGGACAGATGGGCGGGCAGCGCAACCGTGTTGCCCGGCCCATTCTGGATCACGATCAGCGAGCCGTTCGTGGTCACCTGCGTGATCGGCGGGGACGCAGGCACGGGCACGTTGCTGGTGGCAGCCGTACTCGCGCCGCCCCCCGCACCTGCGCTGCCCGCCTCACCCGATGCCCCGCCCGGGCTGCTGGCGGTTTGCGCGAGCGGCGGCGCCATCGGCTGCACCATGGGTTCGCTCACCCCAACCTGCACGTTTACCGGAACCACGCTCTGCACGTTGACGCTGACCGGCCCCGTTTGCGTAAAGGGGCTGAGCGCCCGCGAGTTGAACGCCGCCGTCATCAACTCGCCGTTGAGGTAGGTTTGGCCGTTGATCTGGGTCAGGCGCTCGATGCCGTCGATGGAAAACGGCAGCACAAAATCCTGGCCGTTCCAGCTGACGACGAAGCCGCCGCGCATGCTGTCGAGCACATCATCGCTGGCGCGTGGCGCGCCGTCGAAGGAAGAATACGATGCCTGCGCCAGTCCGCCGGACAAGAGCATGAACAGCATCATCACTACGCGTAAGCCGGACATGATCCGTCTCCTTAATAATCGCCCGGCGGTCGCCGCAGCAAAGTGGAATTCGCCAGATCGCTCACCCCCATGGCCGCCATGCCAACCGGCGCCTGCTCGCGCACGCGCCAGTCCTTCGGGTTGTTGAACACCACCTGGGCGGTGTGTCCGTTAATCACGAACACGATGTGGTTGATCATCATGCGTTCGAATTCAGGCAGCGCCATCACGCGCGCGCCCTGGGCCGGATCGCCGAAAGCCACCTTGCCGTCGCGCACGCCCTTGACGACGACGAAATGGTTGTAGCGGCCATCGCGGATCAGCACGATGGCGGGCACGCCCACGCTGGACAGTTTCGTGAGATTGGCGGTGTAGCCATTGGCTGCGTAGCCGCGCGATTCGAGGAAGCGTTTCATGTCGAGCATGGAAAAGCCTTCCTTGCGTATCTTGTCGTGGTTGCCGGTTTCCCACATAGCGCGGTACACGGCTTCTTCCTGGACCGGGTCGCCATAGTGATGGGTAAGCAGGGTGGCTATCGCCGCCGAGCCGCAACTGAAATCGTATTGCTGGCGCACGGTGAAGCGGAACTGCCGCTCCTTCATGCTCATGGTCTTGAAGTTGAACGAGCCGGAACCCGCACCGGGAATGTCGACCATGCCCGCCTGCGCACCCGGCATCGCGATCAGCAGCGCCAGCAAAAGCAAGGCTGAATTGCGCATGGCGTGTTCTCCTTACTGCATCTGGATATTCAGGATCACGGCGTTTTGAATCAGCACGTTGTTGCCGGAATTCTGGATCACGGTATTGAGCCCCGCATTGTTTGCCAGCGAGCCGTCGCTCACGCTGTTGTAGCCGGTCACCAGATCGCTTGCCGAATTGTCGTAGACGGCACCATCGAGGTTGTTGGTGTTGGCGGGAATCAGCGCCTTGCCGCGCTGGCCTGCCAGCAGATCATCGGAAACAGCGGCATCGAACAGGCTTTCGGTGCCGGGAAAAATCTGGTCGGTTTCGGCCCAGCTGGCTTGCAGGGGGCACGCCAGCAACAGGATCGGTAACGTTTTTTTCAAATTCGAAATCGAGAGGGTCATGGCAGCTTCCTTTCGGAAATCCCCGGAACCGCAACGCGGCTCCGGGGCATCGGTTTACTGAACAGTCAGGTTGGCCTGAACCGTCACGCCGATTTGAGTCAGGGCGTTAGCCCCGGTGTTTTGCGACAGGCTGATGATGCCGGCGCCATTGGTGACGCTGCTGGACATGTTGTTGGAGGCGTTGAAGACGCCTGCATCTCCGCCATGCGAGTTGCCGCCATTGCCGCCTGCGCCGCCGTTGCCGGTGGTGGCAGACGCCATAGCTTCGCTGCTTGCGTTGCCGCCCATGCCACCCTCGCCACCATTGCCGCCAGGCCCGCTGGCGTCAGCCGTGCCGCCTGCGCCGCCGTTGCCGCCCGCGCCGCCCGTGCCGCCGCTTGCGCCGTTACCAGCCAGGCCACCCTGGCCGGTGCCGCCGGTGCCAGCTGCGCCAACCGCACCTGCGCCGCCGGTGCTGGTGCCGGTAGCGCCAACTGCACCTGCGCCGCCAGCACCGCCGTTGCCTTCGGCACCCGCTGCGCCATTGCCGCCAGCGCTGGTGCCTTCGGCGCCGGTGCCGGTCGCGCCGGTTCCGGTTGCGCCGACTGCGCCCGCGCCTGCGGTGTTGGTGCCCGCTGCGCCGGTACCGGTTGCGCCGGTACCGTCACCGCTGGATGCGCCTGCACCGGCGGTGTTGCTGCCGGCCGCGCCGGTTCCGGCTGCACCGGTTCCGGCTGCGCCTGCTGCCCCTGCGCCGCCGGCAGCGCCACTGCCATCGGCCGCCTGGCTGCTGCCATCGGCCGCGCCACTGCCGCCGCCGTTGCTGTTGCCGCCACCGCTGGTGCCGCTGGCGTTGCCGCTTGCCGCACCGGTGCCATTACCTGCCGTGGCGGTGCCGTCACCGAGGCCGCCGCTGGCATCGCCGCCATTGGCCGTGTTGGAACTGGCATCTCCGGTGACGCTGCTGTTGCCGGGGCTGGCTACGTTTCCTGCGGTTGCGGTCGCGTCATCGCTGTTGTCGATCGGGTTGTTGTTGGCATTGGCATCGCCGTTGGTGGTGGATGGCTCCTGGCTGACCATGCCGCTGTTGGCGCCGGAAATCCCGCCGACTTCAGTGGCATTGCCGCCATACGCCGTGTTGTCGCTGTCGCCGCCGGAGCCTTTGCCGCCGTCGCCGCTAAACGACATCGCCTTGCTGTCGCCGCCGTAGGATTTACCGCCGTCTCCGGTCGTGGTTTTGTTGAAGCTGTCGCCCCCTATCCCCATGCCGCCGTCGCCGCCATTGCCGCCGTCGCCGCCGCTACCCTTGCCGCCGTCGCCGGAGCCGCCGGTTGCGTTGCCGGTGTTGCCGCCATCGCCGCCGGAGCCGGTATAGCCGCTGCCGCCATAGCCGGCGCCGCCGCTGGCATCGGCCGTGCTGCCGCCGTTGCCGCCATCGCCGCCGCTGCCTTTGCCACCGTCACCGAGGCCACCGGTCGCGGCACCGCTATTGCCGCCGTCGCCGCCGTCGCCGCCGCTGCCTTTGCCGCCGTCGCCGCCATAACCGCCGTTGCCGCCGTAGGCCATGCCACCGTCGCCGCCGGAACCGCCATCGCCGCCGTCGCCGGAGCCGCCGATGCCGCCTTTGGCCGAGCCGCCGTCGCCGCCATAACCGCCGCGCGCGCCGTCACCCGCAGTGGTGTCGCCGCCATAGGCCGTTGCCGAGCCGTGACCGCCATCGCCCGCAGAGCCGCCATCGGCACCCCAGGCTTTGCTGGCAGTGTCCTGCATGCTGTTGCCGCCATGGCCACCCGCCGCGCCGTTGCCTGCCGTGCTGCCGCCCTTGGCCGTGTTGCCCAGATCACGCACCTCGTTGTCTCGAACCACGCCATTGAGATCGGTTCTGGCCGACACCTCGGTGTTGAATGCGCCGTGGTTCTGCGATTGGTCGTTGTAGGAATCGTCGTTGTTCGAGGCATCCGTGTTGTGCGAGTTGTTGTACTGCGTCGCATCCGAACCATCATTGGCGACCGCGCCAGCGTTGGTTTCCTGGGTCGCACTGCGGTTTTTGGCATTCTGCGATGCCTTGGAATACTCGTTGGCTGCCGCGCCGGTCTGACTGGACTGGTCGTTAATGGCAGTTGCTTCCTGACTGGCTGCGCCGTCGTTGTCGAACGCAGCGTAGCCGGACAAGCCGTTTTCTTCAGACGAAAGACTGATGGGGCCGGGATAGCCGAAGCCGCCCGCATTGTTGGTGGGATTGGCCCAAGCCTGGGCCGACATGCCAAGCGCGAGCGCGATGGCGGTGGATAACAGGGTCTTGTTCATTTCATTCTCCTAAACAGAATTGGCATTGCGGTTCGCGTTCCCGTCCCGGCGCTGCCATGCAGCGCCGGGATCGCGGTTTACTGAACCGTCAGGTTGGCCTGCACGGTGACGCCGATCTGGGTCAGCGCATTGGCGCCGGTGTTTTGCGACACCGAGATGATCCCTGCGCCGTTCGACAAGCTGCCCGACATGTTGTTGGACGCGTCGAAGGTGCCGGCATTGCCGCCCATCGAGTCGCCACCGTTGCCGCCAACGCCGCCATTGCCGGTGGTGGCCGATGCCATGGCGCTGCTGGTGGCGTTGCCGCCCAGCCCGCCATTGCCGCCGCTGCCGCCATCGCCATTGGCCGTTGCCGCGCCACCGGTGCCGCCTGCGCCGCCTGCGCCGCCTGCCGCTCCGGTACCGCCGGCACCTGCGACGCCGCCTTCACCGGTGCCGCCGGTGCCGGTCGCACCCGCTGCGCCGCTGCCGCCGGTGCTGGTGCCGGCCGCGCCGACTGCCCCTGCGCCGCCAGCGCCACCGGTACCTGTGGCCCCGACTGCGCCTGCGCCGCCCATGCTGGTGCCGGCCGCGCCGGTGCCCGCAGCGCCAGATCCAGTCGCGCCTGCCGCGCCTGCCCCTGCAGTGTTGGTGCCTGCTGCGCCGGTGCCTGCTGCGCCGGTGCCGTTGCCGCTGGACGCGCCGTTGCCTGCGGTATTGGTGCCCGCAGCGCCGGTGCCTTCTGCGCCGGTGCCGGTTGCCCCTGCCGCGCCTGCGCCCCCTGCGCCGCCTGTGCCTGCGCCCGCCGTGCTGGTGCCGGTAGAGGGGCCGCTGGTGCCGCCGGTGGCGACGCCGCCTGCGCTCATGCCATCGGCGCTGCCGCTGGCGCCACCGTTGGCCGCGCCGCCGGAAGCCGATCCGGTTGCCGCACCCGCCGTTGCAGTCCCGCCCGTGCCCGCGCCGGACGTTGCGACGCCGGTTTCGCTGGAGTTGGTGGGATTGGCCGTGTTGCCGGCGTCGGCCGAGGCGTTGTCGCTACCTTCGGACGGCGTATTGGTGGCATCCGCATTGCCATTGGTGGTGCCGGGGTTCTGGCGCACCATCCCGCTGTTGCTGAATGAAATGCCGCCGGTTTCATTGGCGCTGCCGCCGCTGCTGCCGTTGCTGGCATCGCCGGCATAGCCTTTGCCGCCGTCGCCGGTTGCCGAGATCGACGCGCTGTCGCCGCCCGAGCCTTTGCCGCCGTCGCCGCTAGCGGTGAAGCTGCCGCTGTCGCCGCCGATGCCTTTGCCGCCGTCGTCGCCATTGCCGCCGTCGCCGCCGTAGCCACTACCGCCGTCGCCATTGCCGCCAGTGGCATTGGCCGTGTTGCCGCCATCGCCGCCCGATCCGGCCCAGCCTTTGCCGCCGTCGCCGTTGCCGCCGGTGGCGTTGCCGGTGGTGCCGCCATTGCCGCCGTCACCGCCGATACCTTTGCCGCCGATGCCGAGACCGCCCGCTGCGAGGCCGCTCTCGCCGCCGTCGCCCCCATCGCCGCCATAACCGCTGGCGCCCTCACCGCCGCTGCCGCCGCTGCCGCCGCTGGCGCTGTCGGCATTGCCGCCGTCACCGCCGTCGCCACCGTAACCCTTGCCGCCCCAGCCGCCCATGGCATAGCCACCGTCACCGCCAGAGCCGCCTTTGGCGCCATCGCCGGCATCGGTATCGCCTCCGATTGCCTTGGCATAGCCGTCGCCGCCGGACCCGGCATCGCCACCGCCCGCGCCTAGCGACATGCTGAAGCTGTTCTGCTCGGCATTGCCGCCGTTGCCGCCGCGTGCGCCGTCGCCGGCACGGCTGCCGCCTTCGGCGTAGTTGCCGATGTCATGCACCTGGTTGTCGAACACCTTGCCATTGAGTTCGGTTTTGGCCGACACGTCGGTATTGAACGAGTGGTCGTTCTGGGATTGGGTGTTGTTGGAGTCCTGGTTGTTGGACCCCGTCGTGTTGTAGGAATCGTTGTACTGATACGCACTCGAGTCGTCGTTGGCTGTCGCACCGGTGTTGCCGGTTTGCGTGGCCGTGCGGTTTTTGGTGTTCTGGTTGGCTTCCGAAAACTCGTTGGCCGCCGCGCCGGATTGCCCGGACTGGTTCGAATCCGCGGTCGCCGTCTGGGTGGCGTCCCCGTCGTTGTCGAATTTTGTCGCGTTATTGGTGGGGTTGGCCCAGGCCTGGACTGATACCCCGAGGGCCATCGCAATGGCTGTGGATAAAAGCGTCTTGTTCATTATGCCTCTCCTTGAAAATGTGCTGGATGACGAAAAAACGGATTGTCAGGAGTGGACCCAAGCCACTCATGTCAGCCATCTGCAACTGTCGTGCCAGATATACAAGTCATTGAAAGTAAATGGTATTTATTAAAACCCCAGCGAATTGACCGCACGCAAGCGTCACCTGTGTGTTTCAAACGCGAAACACACGCCTCGAACCCGCTTTCTACGACGCCTGATTTATCCATTTAAAACAGTCAGTTAGATATGCCAGCTTTACTTTCAGCAAGTTGTATCTAATTTGATCTAGCGTCTGGCAGGGTTTTTCGGATGGGTCAGCGACAGATCGCACAGCGACACGCATTTGCAAACCGGGCCGCGGCAATCCCTGCCGCAACAAGATCCGTGCAAACCAGACCTGCCATGTCATGGAGGATCACAATGTGACCAAGCGTCAGGTGGTGTTGCTGGCAAACAATGATTTGTATTCGCAGCTGCAGGGCCTGCTGAGCACGTCCGGCTGGCAGCCCCTGCAAACCGTGGAATTTGAAATTGCCAAGTCGCTCGGTGCCGACCGCAATATTCATGTCGGACTGATGGATCTGTCGGATGTCAGCCCGGCCGGGATCGACCGTATCGAGGCGTTGACGGCCAGCCATCACGGCATGGAATGGATCGCGCTGGTGACGCCCGTGATGCTGTCCAACCCTGCGCTGTGCCGCTTGCTCAAGCTTCGCTTCCACGACTTTCATACGCTGCCGGTCGACGCGTCGCGCCTGCTGGCAAGCCTGGGACACGCGCATGGCAAGGCCCGGCTGACGGTGGCGGATGCACTCCCGGCCGACGCCCAGGGCAAGTACGGCATGATCGGAACCAGCAAGGTGATGCGCGAGCTGTATACCCTGATCGACAAAACCCACAGCGTCGACGCGCCGGTGTTGATCGACGGCGAAAGCGGTACCGGCAAGGAGCTGGTGGCGCACGCGATCCATCAGGTT
>NCCT01000079.1 GCA_002279795.1 Hydrogenophilales bacterium 12-61-10 | reverse complement strand
TATAGGATCTTTTATAGCAATCCATAAATCCCAATGTCAAGCGCCGTATCGAACCATAAAAAATCCCGCGTCTTGCGCGGGATTATCTCGTTTGATGGCAAAACATCAGTGCTTCAGGCTTACCCCATTTACCAATTCCTCTTCTTTAACAGGTAAGGCAGACGCTTCAGCCTCTTGTTCGTCGCTTAATGGTTCGGGCAAACGCTCAAGCGCTAATTCTAATACTTGGTCAATCCATTTAACTGGATGTATGTCGAGTTTGTTTTTAATGTTATCCGGTATTTCCGTCAGGTCTTTAACGTTCTCTTGAGGGATCAAAACTGTCTTTATCCCCCCTCGATGTGCTGCCAGCAATTTTTCCTTTAAACCGCCGATTGGTAAAACCTCGCCCCGGAGCGTTATTTCACCCGTCATCGCAACATCAGCCCGAACAGGAATGCCCGTCAAAATGGACACCATCGACGTACAGATTGCGATACCTGCAGAGGGGCCGTCTTTAGGTGTCGCGCCTTCAGGCAAGTGAATGTGAATATCACGCTTCTGGTAAAAGTCATCCTGAATACCCAGCTTACGCGCGCGCGAACGCACGACAGACAAAGCCGCCTGAATGGACTCTTGCATCACTTCACCCAACTTGCCTGTAGTAGTCATCTTGCCACGACCGGGTAAAGCAACCGCTTCAATTGTGAGCAACTCCCCACCCACTTCGGTCCAGGCTAGGCCGGTGACTTGGCCGACTTGATTGTTCATCTCGGCGATACCAAAACTGAAGCGACGCACACCCAGATACTTCTCGAGATTGCGTGAGGTAACCGAAATCTTGCTGGTCTGCTTCTTCAATAACAGAGCCTTCACCGCCTTGCGGCAGATTTTGGACAACTCCCTCTCAAGGCTCCGAACACCCGCTTCACGCGTGTAATAACGCACGATGTCTCGGATGGCTGACTCGGCAATAGCCAACTCACTTTCTTTGATACCATTAACCTTAAGTTGCTTGGGCGCGAGATAACGCACAGCAATGTTAACTTTTTCGTCCTCGGTATACCCGGACAAACGAATCACTTCCATACGGTCCAGCAAGGGCGCAGGGAGGTTTAGGGAGTTAGCCGTTGCAACAAACATTACATCCGACAGGTCGTACTCGACTTCGATGTAGTGGTCCTGAAACGTATGGTTTTGTTCAGGATCCAGTACCTCCAGCAAAGCAGAAGAAGGATCACCACGGAAGTCCTGACCCATCTTGTCAACTTCATCAAGCAGGAACAGCGGGTTCTTTACCCCAACCTTGGTCAGACTTTGCAAAATCTTGCCCGGCATCGAACCGATATACGTGCGGCGATGGCCACGGATTTCGGATTCATCTCGTACACCGCCCAAAGCCATACGCACAAACTTGCGATTCGTTGCACGCGCAATAGATTGCCCAAGCGAGGTCTTGCCTACACCCGGCGGGCCGACCAGACACAGAATCGGCGCCTTTACCTTGTCAACTCGCTGTTGCACAGCGAGATACTCAAGGATGCGCTCCTTCACTTTGTCGAGCCCATAATGATCCTGATCCAATATTTGTTCAGCCTTGGCCAAGTCCTTGCTAATCTTGGTTTTCTTTTTCCATGGCAAACCAACTATCGCTTCGATATAGCTACGTATTACCGTAGCTTCAGCGGACATTGGAGACATCATGCGCAACTTCTTCAATTCGCCCATGGCCTTAGCCTCGGCCTCCTTGGACATGCTGGCTTCCTTGACGCGCTTTTCCAGATCCTCTAGTTCAGCACCCTCTTCAATATCGCCTAACTCTTTCTGGATTGCCTTAACCTGCTCGTTCAGGTAGTACTCACGCTGGCTTTTTTCCATCTGCCGCTTGACACGGCCACGGATACGTTTTTCAACCTGCAGGATATCAAGCTCACCTTCAAGCAAGCCGAGCAAATGCTCAAGGCGTTTGTTGACACCAATCATTTCCAAAACTTCCTGCTTCTGCTCAAGCTTGAGGGGCAAATGAGCAACGATGGTGTCAGCCAGGCGACCGCCCTCGTCAATGCCTGATAAAGAAGTCAGGATTTCGGGAGGAATTTTTTTGTTGAGTTTGACGTACTGGTCAAACTGGGTCAGAAGGGCACGCCTCATGGCCTCCACCTCAACCAGCTCTTCGCCCTCAGCTGGTAACACCTCGGCACGTGCGGTAAGGTGTGATCCAACGTCAGTTACATCCAGAACGCGGGCACGATGATTGCCTTCAACCAGTACCTTGACCGTACCATCAGGCAGTTTAAGCATTTGCAACACCGTTGCAACGCTACCTGTGTCGTACAAATCTTCAGGTGTGGGGTCATCCTGCGCAGCAGTTTTTTGTGCAACCAGGAGGATGCTTTTACCGGACTCCATTG
The DNA here is from genome assembly GCA_002279795.1 of Hydrogenophilales bacterium 12-61-10. Taxonomy (GTDB): domain Bacteria; phylum Pseudomonadota; class Gammaproteobacteria; order Burkholderiales; family Thiobacillaceae; genus Thiobacillus. The sequence continues at coordinate 9,771 of NCCT01000079.1, read as the reverse complement.
AGGTTTCCAGCGCCTTGATCGATTTGGGGCGGCCGACAAACAGCGGTATGACCATGTGAGGAAACACCACCACATCACGCAATGGCAACAGCGGCAGGTCAATCTGTTCCTTGGATACGTTGTCGCTCATCATTTTTTCCTGGGCAGGGTTAAGGAAAGGATGCGTGGCGATAAACCACGCTCATCCCTAGCTGGGGGGCATAGTTCACATTTCAAGTAAGCCGGCTTACGAAGTCGGCTCACATTTGATTCAGGCACCAGCAGCTAATGGCTGCTCACCCTGTTCAGAATAAATTAGCAAGGGCTTGCCCTCGCCATTAACCAAGCCTTGGTCAACCACCACTTTGCTGACGCCCTTAAGGGAAGGCAAGTCATACATGGTATCGAGCAACGCGTGTTCAATGATGGAACGCAAACCTCGCGCACCCGTACGACGGGCCAGCGCACGCTTGGCAATAGCATTAAGCGCTTCCTCACGAAACTCGAGCTCCACCCCTTCCATTTTGAACAGCTTGGCAAACTGCTTGGTCAGCGCATTTTTGGGTTCAGTCAAAATTTGCACGAGAGCGGTTTCATCTAGCTCGTCAAGCGTTGTAACGACTGGCAGACGGCCAACAAACTCTGGAATCAGACCGTATTTGATGAGATCTTCAGGCTCGACTTGATGCAACAATTCGACATCACGCTTGGTATCGTCGACGTTCTTGACCTGCGCTCCAAATCCAATGCCACCCTTCTCGGTGCGACCACGTATAACCTTTTCCAGGCCGCTGAAGGCGCCACCACAGATGAACAGAATATTGCTGGTGTCGACCTGAACAAACTCCTGATTCGGATGCTTTCGCCCCCCCTGTGGAGGAACGGAAGCAGTCGTGCCTTCTATCAGTTTTAGAAGCGCCTGCTGAACCCCTTCACCCGACACATCTCGGGTAATTGACGGATTATCGGATTTGCGCGAAATCTTGTCTATTTCATCAATATAGACAATGCCCTGCTTCGCCTTGTCCACATCGTAATCACATTTTTGGAGCAGCTTCTGGATGATATTTTCGACATCCTCACCGACATAACCCGCTTCGGTCAGGGTTGTGGCGTCGGCAATAACAAAGGGGACATTCAGCAAGCGAGCCAGAGTTTGCGCGAGCAATGTCTTACCCGACCCCGTCGGCCCAATCAGCAGAATATTACTTTTGGCCAGCTCAACATCGCCACTCCCAGAATTGCTGCGCAAACGCTTGTAGTGGTTGTAGACAGCAACAGCCAAAGCCTTTTTAGCCTGACTTTGACCAATTACATATTGGTCAAGAATGCTGCTGATTTCATGTGGGGTTGGCAAATCCGAACTCGCGCCCTTCTGATTGTCAGCCTGCTGTATTTCCTCACGGATTATGTCGTTGCATAGCTCAACGCATTCATCGCAAATGAATACCGACGGCCCAGCTATCAGCTTACGCACTTCATGCTGACTTTTTCCGCAAAAGGAGCAATAAAGAAGTTTGTCGCTCGAGCCTTTGTCTTCCATGCCTTTTCCTTTATTTAGCACTTGCTTCGACACGCGTCGTTAACACTTTGTCGATCAAGCCATAACTCACGGCATCATCCGCGCTCATGAAGTTGTCGCGATCAGTATCCCGCTCAATCGCTTCCAGGCTTTGCCCGGAATGCTTTACCAGCATGTCGTTGAGACGGGCTTTAAGATAAAGTATTTCCTTGGCGTGAATCGCAATGTCCGACGCTTGCCCCTGAAATCCGCCCAATGGCTGATGAATCATGACGCGCGAGTTGGGGAGACAATACCGTTTCCCCTTAGTTCCGGCTGTCAACAGGAACGCCCCCATGCTGGCGGCCTGACCAATGCACAAGGTGGACACATCAGGTTTGATGAACTGCATGGTGTCGTAAATTGCCATGCCAGCTGAAACCGATCCGCCGGGTGAGTTGATATAAAAGTAGATATCTTTATCGGGGTTTTCCGACTCAAGGAACAGCATTTGCGCGACCACCAGATTGGCTGTCGAGTCATTCACAGGACCCACCAGAAAAATGACACGCTCCTTCAATAGGCGCGAATAGATATCATAGGCGCGCTCCCCACGTCCACTTTGCTCAACGACCATTGGAACCAAACCAAGGCCCTGTGGCTCGTGGCGTTGTGAGTCGGAAATGTCACTATTGAAATTAATATGCATCAGGCACGCCCCATCAATTCTTCAAAAGTAGTTGTCACGTCTTCTACATTAGCTTGTCCGGCAACCCATGCTACAACGTTTTCTTCCAGAGCCAGAGACTCAATTTCCTGCATCCGTTCAGGGTTTTGATAGAACCATTGCGCAACCTGATCGGGTTCTTCATAACTTTGCGCCTGCTCCTGAATCAACTCCCGAATCTGTTCGGGCTGCGCAACCAGTTTATTTGCCTGCACGATTTCGGCGAGGATCAACCCCAATCGCACGCGACGCTCTGCCTGTCCAGTGAACATATCGGCAACTAGTTTCATCGTCTGAACCCCGCGCGACTGCATGTCGGCTTGAGTCATTTTTAAAAGCCGGTCCGTTTCCATTGCAACCAGACTTTGCGGCAAATCCAGCGTGCTTTTCTGCAGCAGCAACTCCATGGTTTGCTCTTTGAGCTTGGTCTGAATGCGGCGCTTGACTTCACGCTCAAGATTTGTCTTCACTTCAGCCTTGAGTTTATCCACATCGCCGTCTTCAACGCCCAAAGCTTTGGCGAACTCCGCATCGACAGCTGGCAATACCGGTGCCTGCACTTCCTTTACTTGCACTTCAAAGTGCGCAGACTTGCCTGCAAGTTCCTTTGCAGCATATTCGACGGGTAAAGTCACATCGAACCCCTTGCTGGCTCCAGCCTCGAGTCCAATCAGACTTTGCTCGAAATCCTTGAGCAAACGGCCTTCGCCAATCACTGCAGCGAAATCCTCGCCCCTTCCGCCTTCAAACTCCACGCCTTCAACGGTTCCCTGATAATCGAACTTGACCAGGTCGCCCTCTGCTGCGGCGCGCTGCACCCCTTCAAATGTGCGGCGCTGCTTCTGGAGCACCTCCAGGGTTTTTGCCACGTCGGCATCGCTCAATTCGACAACAGGGCGACCAATCTTGCCTGTGTCCAATGCCTCTATCTTGACTTCAGGATAGACCTCGAAGCTGGCACTGAAAGTCATTTCTGCAGCAGCAGTCTGCCCAGCCTTGGGCTCAAAGCGCGGATAGCCTGCAATTTTAAGTCGATGTGCCTGTACTGCTTCACCAAACCGGCTCTGCAGCGTCTCGCCCAAAATTTCCTGACGCACACCCGGGCCATGTTGACGCGCAACGGCTGCCAATGGCGCCTTGCCCGGACGGAACCCATGCATCTTGACGTTGCGTGCCAGACGCTTGAGGCGGTTTTGCACTTCGGCTTCCACTTGATCCATGGGCACGTTAATGTCCAGGCGCCTAACCAGACCTTCGAGAACTTCAAGATTTGCTTGCATCACAATACTTCCTGGCTGAATTAATTAAGGAGGGTAGTAAGAAAAACCCGGTGGTGCGAAAGGGGGGACTCGAACCCCCACGCCTTGCGGCGCTGGAACCTAAATCCAGTGCGTCTACCAATTCCGCCACTTTCGCGGCTATGCCGCAAAACCATCAACGGATAAGTGTAATATAATCAATACGATGCTGTCACCCAGCACCGAGCAACACCCAGCCTAAGTCATTATTCCCATTCCGTTTTTTTGTTTCCGGTGCCGGTCGATCATTACGAAAACTTTCCCGTTGCGTCCTGGTTGCTGCCCAAGCGGCTACGGCGCCCCGTAGAAGCCATTTACCGATTTGCCCGTAGCGCAGACGATATTGCTGACGAAGGTGATGCGCCAGCCGCCGATCGACTGGCTCAACTGGCGGCTTACCATATTGCACTCAATCGCATAGAAAGCGGCGAAACACCTGGCGACCCGGTTTTTGCTCCGTTGGCTGCCGCCATCCGCGATTACGCCATACCGCTCACGCCATTTCGCGATTTGCTGTCTGCGTTTGCGCAGGATGTGGAAAAAACACGCTACGCCCATTTCGGCGAGGTGATGGATTATTGCCGCCGCTCTGCCAATCCAGTCGGCCGCCTGATGCTGCATCTTTATGGTGACCATGATCCACGCCATCTAGCCTATTCCGACGCAATCTGCAGCAGCCTGCAATTGATCAATTTTTTGCAGGACATCGCTGTCGATTATGAAAAAAATCGGGTGTACTTGCCGCAGGACGAACTCGCCGCACTCCATGTCAGCGAAAAACAGATTGCCGAGGCTGATACACGCGGGATGTGGCACATGATGATGCACAAGCAGATCGAACGCACCCGCAAATTATTGCAGGCTGGCGCGCCGCTCGGCAGGCAACTGAAAGGAAGAATCGGACTGGAACTGCGTGTCACGATCCTCGGTGGCGAAACCATCCTGCGCAAACTGCATGCCGATCCCGGCTGTGTTTTTACGGACCGTCCGGTGCTCACCAAAAAAAACTGGATGAGCATGTTCGGACGCGCGCTTTTCTAAGATGGATGTGCACCAATACTGCCAGGATCGCGCTGCGGCCAGTGGATCCAGCTTTTATTACAGCTTTGTCTTTCTGCCTGTCGACACGCGACGCGCGATCACCGCGTTTTATGCACTTTGCCGGGAACTTGACGATGTAGTGGATGAATGCCGTGAACGTTCGATAGCCGAGACCAAGCTCAACTGGTGGCGCGAGGAAATCGAACGATTTTCTGCCGGCATTCCAGAGCACCCCGCGACACGCGCACTTTTTGATACCTCGCAAGGCTCTAAAACATCTCCCTCCCTGCTGCTGGAAATTGTGGACGGCATGGCGATGGATCTGGATGACCGTCGCTACCCGGACTTCAAATCCCTTCATTTATATTGTTACCGCGTGGCAGGGGTTGTCGGCGAAATTGCCGCTGCGCTTTTTGATGGCGGTCGCGGAGATGATGACCGCGCAGTTCGCCGTTACGCTCATGAACTGGGGCTCGCGTTCCAACTCACCAACATCATCCGCGACGTCGGTGAAGACGCGCGGCGCGGGCGCATTTACCTGCCGCAAGACGAACTGGCGCGCTTTGGGGTAAGTGAGGCCGACCTGTTCAATAGTCGTGACACGCCAGCGTTTCAAGCCCTGATGCAATTTCAATACGAGCGCGCAATTGCCTGGTATGACAGCGCGCTCGCAGCGCTGCCTGCCAGTGCCCGTCGAGCGCAGCGTCCCGGTCTCGCCATGGCAGCGATTTACCGAACCCTGCTGGATGAAATTCAGCGGGACCATTTTCCCGTGCTGCGCGCACGCGTATCGCTTACGCCATTACGCAAGCTGTGGCTGGCAAGCAAAACCTGGCTATTTCCGTGAAATCCGGTTGCGTCAAATCCAGCGTCGCCGTCATCGGCGGCGGCTGGGCGGGTTGCGCTGCAGCGTTGACCCTGGCCGAAGCGGGCATCCCGGTCACCCTGCATGAGGCCAGCCGCACCCTGGGCGGTCGTGCGCGAGCAGTAGAGTGGCAAGGTCAGCAGCTCGACAACGGCCAGCACATCCTGCTCGGCGCGTATGAACAGACCCTGCAATTAATTGAACGCCTGCATGTCACGCCGGGATTGTGGCGACTGCCCCTCAGCCTCAACCAGCCGCCAGATTTCAGCCTGAGCTGTCCGCGCCTGCCCGCCCCGCTTCATTTGCTGGTGGGCTTGCTTGGTGCGAAGGGGCTCGACTGGCGTGAAAAAATGGCCGCCGCAAGTTGGGCGCACACCTTATTAAATGGCTCGCTGGCGACCGAGCATGCAACGGTCGGCCAACTTACCCGTAGTCAACCCGAAAAACTGAACCGCCTGCTTTGGCACCCCTTGTGCATTTCTGCACTGAACACCCCTGCGGAGATCGCCAGCGCCCGGGTTTTCCAGAATGTAATCCGCGGCGCTTTTGGGGGACGCAACCTGCACAGCGATCTGCTGATGCCACGACGAGACCTGACAGCGCTATTTCCGGCCCCGGCGGCGGCACGGATCGTTGAACTCGGTGGCAGTATTCGCCTGTCCAGCCGTGTGACCAGCCTTGATACGACTCCGGATGGGATCACATTGCGTACCGGCAACGATGCCGATTCATATTGCCATGTCATCCTCGCCGTTGCACCGCAGCATCTTGCCGACCTGATTTTGCCAGTCGCTGAACTCAAGCAACTGGCAAGCGGCATGGCTAGTTATCGCTATCAAGCGATTGCGACGGTTTATGTGCAATATGACCCGGCTTTTCAATTGCACGAACCCTTGCTTGCCCTGGGTAAAGGGCCCGCGCAATTCGTATTCGATCGTGGACAAAGTCACGGGCAAGCGGGATTGCTGGCGTTCGTCGCCAGCGCTGCAAGTAACTTGCCAACCGACTGGATGGATCAGGCCGAAGCCCAGTTGCTCAGACATGCCAGCACCGGAAAAACCCATTGGCGAAAAAGCATTATTGAAAAGCAGGCAACCTACGCCTGCGTCCCCCATCTCGCTCGCCCGGCAACCAGAACGCAGCATCCGCGTATTTTTCTCGCTGGTGACTACACTGATGGGGCATATCCTGCCACGCTCGAAAGTGCAACATTGAGCGGGGTACAATCGGCCAACCGCTTACTAGAACAGTTATGAAAGACTACTCCGCACCTCTCGATCTGCTTGCTGGCCGGGTCATTCTCGTAACAGGTGCCAGTTCTGGTCTGGGCCGCGCGGCCAGCCTTGCGTTTGCACGGCATGGCGCTACGGTTGCCCTGCTCGCGCGCGATGAAGCCAAGCTCGATGCGGTGTATGAAGAAATCCTTGCTGCAGGCGGCGCGGAACCCGCCATGTTTCCCTACGACCTCGCGATCGCGGACGACCGCAGCCTTGAAACACTGGCCGGCACCCTCGCGCATCACCTCAAGCGGCTCGACGGGATGTTGCACAGCGCCCATCAGTTTTTCAATCTCACCCCGCTGACCCTGCAAACACTCGAACAATGGCAGGCCCTGATGCGGGTCAATCTGATCGCACCATTTGCACTCACGCGTGCCTGCATGCCGTTGCTCAAGCAGGCACCCGATGCATCGGTCGTGTTTACGGGCGAAACGCATGGCCATCATCCCGCTGCATTCTGGGGAGGCTATGCCGTTTCCAAATCAGGCCTGGAAACCCTGACCCGCATCTGGGCCGACGAAATCAGGCCAGAAGACAATCTGCGCATCAACACCCTGATTCCCGGCCAGGTGGCAACCAGCCTGCGTGCACGCACTCACCCAGGGCTTGCCCCCGAGACGCTCCCGACTCCGGAAGACATCATGCCCTGGTACTTCGCAAACATGACCATCGGCCGTTACGAAATCCTGGACGAAATCGGTCAGGGCGCAATGGGCACGGTTTACCGCGCGCGCGACCCGATGATCGAACGCGTGGTGGCCATCAAAACGGTTTCCATAGCCCTGCTTCAGCAGGAAGGGGCTGGCGCGGAAGCCCGTTTTTTGCGCGAGGCACAAAGCGCAGGACGGCTCTCACATCCCAATATCGTGACGATTTATGATGTAAGCGAAGCCGATGGCCTCGCTTACATCGCCATGGAATACCTGCCTGGCAAAACGCTGCGCGACATCATGAATCAGGGACCAATGCCGCTCGACCTGATTCTCGACACCATCACGCAAATGGCGGAGGCATTGGCATTTGCACATGAGCACGGGGTGATCCACCGCGACATCAAACCCGCCAATGTCGTGATCACCCGCCAGCATGGGCGCATCAAGTTGACCGATTTCGGCATTGCCCATCTCGTCAACAGCAACCATACGCAAACGGGCCAAATGCTGGGGTCGCCGCGCTACATGTCGCCGGAACAAGCCATGGGAAGGGTGATTGACGGCCGCTCGGATATTTTTTCGCTCGGCGCGGTTCTGTACGAAATGTTGACGGGGCAATACGCCTTCGATGGCGAAAGCCTGCCGACCATCATCTATCGTGTAATCAGTGAAATGCCGGTTCCGGTCGAGGTCGTGCGCCCAAAAACGCCTGTCAGCCTCACCCAGTTGCTTGCAAGTATGTTGAACAAAAACCCGGAAGAGCGGCCAGATGCAAACACGCTGGTCACCGCTCTCCGCGAACTGACCACCCATGCACCCGCCCCCACACCCACGCCGCCAGTTGAACGGATATCGCACCCGCTACGCCTGCTGGCGTTTACCGCACCTGTTGCAGTGTTTCTTCTGGTCGGGGTAAGCATCATTGTTATCGAACACTTCATCGATGCGCCCCAGGAACAGCTGACACCCTCTACGCTGCCAGGGAGCGTTGACCTGCCTGGATTGCAAATGTCGCAGGCGCCGCGGCTCTGGAATGAAAAGGCCGGAGATCCAGCGGTGCCCGCTCGCGCCGAAACGGCCCGCCTGCCTTTCAGCGACAGACCTGAGCCTCCGGCTGACGCCTATCTTGAAGGGCTCGACAAGAAACAGGTCGAACTGCGTATCAAGCGCACCGAACTCCTGCTCAAATATACCAAGCAGCATCCTGACGTACGGAATGTTGACCGGGAACTCGAACAGCTCAGTGCCGAACGCCGGGCTTATCTGAAAAGGCAGCGCAAGGACTGAAAGTTACCAGCTCGTTTCGCGTTCTGCGGTTGCCGAGACCTTGTGAATACTGAGGTCAGCGCCGTTAAATTCTTCTTCCGGATCGAGTCTCAGGCCAACAAACCGTTGCAGCGTGCCATACACCAGCACACTGCCAACCAGGGCCACCGCCACCCCGCCCAGGGTACCTATCAGCTGCGCCATCAAACTGACGCCGCCGATCCCGCCCAGATGCGTGCTGCCGAAAACGCCCGCCGCGATCCCGCCCCATGCGCCACACAGGCCATGCAATGGCCAGACACCCAGCACATCGTCAATCTTCCACTTGTTCTGCGTCACCATGAACATCCACACGAACAGGGCGCCAGCCACCAAGCCCGTCATCAGCGCACCCAAGGGATGCATCAGATCAGAGCCTGCACATACGGCGACCAGCCCAGCCAGCGGGCCGTTATGTATGAAACCCGGGTCATTCTTGCCGATAACCAAGGCAGCCAGCGTGCCCCCCACCATCGCCATTAACGAATTCACCGCAACCAGACCCGAAACCGACTCGATCAATTGCGCTGACATTACATTGAAGCCAAACCAGCCCACTGTGAGGATCCAGGCGCCAAGCGCCAGAAAAGGGATATTGGACGGCGGGTGCGCTGAAACCATACCGTCCTTGGTGTATCGCCCCCGCCGCGCACCAAGAAAGTACACCGCTGGCAATGCGATCCAGCCGCCGACGGCATGCACCACCACCGACCCAGCAAAGTCATGAAATTTTGCGCCTGTTGTCGCCTCGAGCCAGGCCTGAATACCGTAATTACCATTCCAGACGATCCCCTCGTAAAAAGGGTAAACCAGTCCAACCAGCGCAAAGGTCGCAGCGAGTTGTGGATTGAAGCGGGCGCGTTCTGCGATGCCACCCGAAACAATGGCGGGAATCGCTGCGGCAAATGTCAGCAGGAAAAAGAACTTCACCAGGTCGTAGCCGTTTTTGGCGGACAGAACCTCGGCACTGGAGAAAAAACTGACGCCATAGGCAATGCTGTAGCCAATGAAAAAATAAGCGATGGTAGAGACTGCGAAGTCGGTGAGAATCTTGACCAGTGCGTTGACCTGATTCTTCTTTCGCACCGTTCCCAGTTCGAGGAAGGCAAACCCGGCATGCAT
>NCCT01000078.1 GCA_002279795.1 Hydrogenophilales bacterium 12-61-10 | reverse complement strand
GTGCGATGCGGTGTGGAACGACATCGACGTGCTGCTCACCCCAACCGCCGGCACGATCTATCGCGTGGACGAGATGGAAGCCGACCCCATCCGCCTCAATTCCAACCTCGGCTATTACACCAACTTCATGAACCTGCTCGATCTCGCCGCCACCGCCGTGCCGGCCGGATTCCAGTCCACCGGCCTGCCGTTCGGCGTCACGCTCATTGCGCCGCCGCATCAGGACGGCCCGCTACTGCATCTGGCGTCGCGCATGCAGCAGGCGCTCGGTGGCAAGCTGGGTGCAACCGATCATGCGCTACCGCCTGCCGAACCGTTGAGCCTGCTGCCGGATGGCCAGGTGCGGCTGGCCGTCGTCGGCGCCCATCTGAGCGGCCTGCCCTTGAATGTCCAGCTCACCGAACGCAGCGCACGCCTGGTGAGCGCCACGCAGACCGCCGCCAAATACCGCTTCTATGCCCTGTCCGACGGCAAGCGTCCCGGCCTTGTCCAGGTACAGGAAGGCGGTGCCGCCATCGCCTGCGAAGTCTGGGAAATGCCCGCTGCCGCCTTCGGCCCCTTCGTCGCCGGTATCCCCGCGCCGCTCGGCATCGGCACGCTGGAGCGGGTCGATGGGTCGATGGTGAATGGCTTTATCTGCGAAGGCATCGCCGTGGCCGGCGCGCAGGACATTACGCAGTACGGCGGCTGGAGGGCCTGGCTGCAACTGCGCGGAAGCTGAGTCCCGATCCTGCCCGGCGGGGCGGAAAGGGCCGGCTGGCCGCGGCTCCATACCTGGCTAGCGCAATGCCTTGCCCCGGTAGTAAGCGACAAACTGCTCGTGCGGCAGTGGCCTGGCGAAGAGATAGCCCTGAAAAACCGGACAGTCGTGCTGCCTGAGGAAGTCCAGCTGTTGTTCGGTTTCGACACCTTCGGCCACGACCCTCAGCTTGAGGATGCTGGCCATTTTGAGGATGGTGATCACCATGGCTTGGCCGCCATCCTGATGCGACAGGGCCTTGATGAAGGCGCGGTCGATCTTGATTTCGTCGAGCGGCAGCCGGTGCAGGTTGCTCAGGGACGAATAACCGGTCCCGAAGTCGTCCATGGAAAAGCGGATGCCCGACTGTTTCAGCCGGCGCATCACCAGGATGACGCGGTTGATATCTTCGGCAATGATCGACTCGGTGATCTCGAACACCAGCATGCGGCTCAGGTCGGCGTCGAGATGGCGTTGCACCAGCGCTTCGACCAGCGCGACGAAATGGTGGTGGGTCAGCTGGCGCATGCTGATGTTGATCGAGAATTGCTCGATATTGATGCCGTCGTCGCGCCAGGCGCGCAGGGTCTTGAACCCGCTTTCGAGGATGTGGGCGCCGAGTTCGACGATCAGGCCGGTCTGTTCCGCGATCGGAATGAACTGGTCGGGTGGCACGGCGCCGAGAGCCGGGCTGTTCCAGCGCACCAGGGTTTCCGCGCCAACGATGCGGCCGTCGCGGTCCAGCTGCGGCTGGTAGAGCAGCGTGATTTCCTGGTTGGCCAGCGCAAAGTGGAGCAGGCGCTCGATTTCGAGATGACGCTCGACCCGGTACGCCAGCTCATCGTCAAATAGGTAGATCCCGTCGCGCCCCTTGGCCTTGACCTCGTACATCGCAATGTCGGCTTCCTTGATGAAGCGGTTGGCGCTGGCCTGCTGGCCGTTGATGATGCTGACGCCGATGCTGGCGCTGATGTGAATGTGGTGTTGCTCGATGACGTAGCTTTGCTTCAGCGTCAGGATCAGCTGTTCGGACAGGGCCAGCGCGGCGCGTTCACAGTCGTCCCGTTCGGCAAAGCTGCTGCCGGAAATGATGAACTCGTCGCCGCCCAGGCGGGCAACCACGCAGGACGCAGGAACCTGTTGCTGCAGCCGCATCACGACCGCCTTGAGCAGATGGTCGCCGACGTCGTGCCCCAGCGAGTCGTTGACCGTCTTGAAATGATCAAGGTCAATCAGCAGCAGATAGGAAAATCCACGGTCCTCGTTCAGCGTGTTCATCCGCTTTTGCAGGTGCTCGATGAAGTATTGGCGGTTATGCAGGCCCGTCAGCTCGTCGTGCGTGGCCTGGTGATTGGCCTGCATCAGCAGCTGGTGAGTGCTGTTGGCGGCGTAGAGCAGCACCCAGGTGAGGGTGCAGGCAAAGGCGGTGAGGACGTAGCCGTACCATTCGCCGATCAGGAGGAAATAGACGATCAGCGGGACCATCAGCATCAGCAGGATCGGCCGGTAGAGGCGCCGGTCCGACGCCAGCAGGCTCGATGCCACGACCGCTGCCCCGATTTCGGTGAAGATGCCGATGTAATGCAGCTTGTGGGCTTTCTGCCCGATATAGAGCAGGAAGATCAGCACCCACAGCATGAAAAACGTGTACATGAAGCCGCTGCACTGCCGGTACCAGCGGTCGCGCCGCTGCTCGCTCATGGTGTCGAAATCGAAATTTCGGTAAATACGGACGCCCCAGATCGAGGCGGCGACGATCAGCAAATACCAGGCGAAGGCAGGCATGAACACGCCGTGCAGCCAGCCCAGAAGCAGGTAGCCCAGGCCGGGAATGAGCGACAGGGCAAGGAATACCGGGATCTGGCGGTGCAGGAAAGTGTAGAAGCGCTTGTCTTTCATCCAGGCATTAACGGCGCGTTACGCAGTTTGTTGAAGCGAACGGGCCGCGATTGTGCCGCATCGAACGGGCACGAGAAAGCCTGGCGCCGCCGCTGTGGCCGCCGGCACCCCATGCGGCGCGAAGGGTTCTATAGTGAGCGGGGTGCGCAGCCGTAACAGGAACGCCTGCGCGCGGATAACAGGAGCGCGCGGGGATGCTGTCTGACAAACCTGAAAATAGCCGGTCGGGGCTGACTGCCCTGTCGGTCGAGGTGGCAACGGTCGTCGAGCTCATGCGCGACGGCGTGGCTTACTGCAGGATGCTGTTCGAGGACGGACAGCCCGGCGACTTCATTTTTCTGTACACCAATCCGGCATTTGAAATCCTGACCGGCCTCACCGGCGTGGCTGGCAAGCGCGTCACCGAAGTCGTTCCGGGCCTCTGCGTATCCGACCCGCTGGCAATCGAAGTGCTTGGGCGGGTGGCCTGCGGCGGCCCGGCGGAGACATTCGAGAGCGGCGCGTTTGGCGTCCTGCTGGCGGTCACGGTGTATCCGATCAAGCCTGACCACGTGGTTGCGGTGTTCGACGCCATTACCGGGCGCAAGCAGGCAAAGCTGGCAGAGCAGGCCTTGCTGCAAGCCACCGAGCGGCTGGCACTGGCGCAGCGCGCTGCCGGCGCCGGTGTGTGGGACTGGGATATTCCCACCGGAACGCTCACCTGGTCGAACGAGCTCGCGCAACTGTTCGGCTTGAACCCCGCCGCTGCGGTCGCCACATTCGATGCCTGGCGCAGCGTGGTGCATCCCGAAGACCGCCAGCAGGCCGAAGAGGTCATCATGGCCGCGATCCGCGACCATGTGCCGCTATTCAACGAATACCGCATCATTCTGCCGGGCGGAGCGGTGCGCTGGATCGATGTCTTCGGCGACACCCGCTATGACGCGGACGGCACGCCGCAGCGCATGATCGGCATCTGCATCGATGCGAGCGAACGCAAGAAGGCCGAAGCGAAGATCGAGTTTCTGGCCCATCACGATCACCTGACGCAATTGCCAAACCGTTTCGTCGCGATGGAACGGCTGAAAATGGCCATGGCCTATGCCGACCGCGCGCACGAAAACGTCGCGCTGCTGTTTCTCGACCTCGATCGTTTCAAGGCGATCAACGACACCCTGGGCCACACCATCGGCGATCTGCTGCTGGTCGAGGTGGCCCGGCGCCTGCAAGCCTGCCTGCGTGAAACCGACACCGTCAGCCGTCAGGGCGGCGACGAGTTCCTGATCATCCTGACCCACATCCAGGATATCGATGCCGTGACGGGCAGCGCCGCCAAGCTGGTCGCCGCCCTGGCCGAGCCCTACGAGATCGAAGGCCATGTTCTGGCCGTGACGACCTCGGTCGGCATCGCGATATATCCCAACGATGCGCGCAACGCGGCCACCCTGATGCAACAAGCCGATACCGCCATGTATCACGCCAAAGGGCGGGGCGGAAACGACTTCACCTTCTTCAGCGAGCAGATGAACGAAGCGGTCGCCCTGGCCCATGCGCTGCGCGGCGAACTGCGCCAGGCGCTGGCTGGCGGCGAGTTCCTGCTGCACTACCAGCCGCAGATCGACCTCGCCAGCGGGCGCGTGCGCGGCGTCGAGGCGCTGCTGCGGTGGCAGTCCCCCACGCGCGGCCTGGTGCTGCCTGAAGTGTTCGTTTCCGTCGCCGAAGACTGTGGCCTGATCGTGCCGATTGGCGACTGGGTGCTGCAGCAGGCCTGCCAGCAGGCGGTTCGCTGGCAGCAGGCGGGCCTGCCCGAACTGAGCATGGCCGTGAACCTGTCGGCGATCCAGTTTCGGCGCGGAACCCTGCAGCAGTCGGTGATGCAGGCGCTGACGACCTCAGGGCTTGCCCCCGCCCTGCTCGAGCTGGAACTGACCGAGTCCGTGCTGATCACGGAAGCCGAAAAAGCCATCGAAACAATCGGCCACCTCAGCGCGCTGGGCATCCGCTTCGCGATCGACGATTTCGGCACCGGCTATTCGAGCCTGGCCTATCTGAAGCGGTTTCCCATCGACAAGCTGAAAATCGCGCAAATTTTTATTCGCGACATGGATGCCAATCCGGACGACGCGGCCATCGTTCACGCCATCATCCAGATGGCGCGCGCGCTCAAGCTCAGAACCCTCGCCGAGGGGGTTGAAACAGCGGGCACGGCCGAGCATCTGCAGCTGCATCATTGCGACGAAGGCCAGGGCCATTACTTTGCCAGCCCGCTGCCAGCGGAGGCGTTGCAGCGTTATCTGCTGGCGGCGGGCTGAAGCCTCAGTCCATTACGCCGAGCTCCGCGCAAAGCCTGCCGACGGTGCCTTTGAGGGCCTCGACGTCGGCCTCCAGCCGCGCCACCTGAAGCCTGAGTGCGGCGATTTCGCCCAGGCTCACATCGGACGTCGATTCGCGGGCCGACGACGCCGTGGTGGCGGGCTCCTCGATGACAGGAGCGCCGGAAAGCCGATGCGCCCAGCGGTTTTCGCGCGAGCCGGGCAGGCGTGGCAGTTCGACCACCAGGGCGCCGGCAGCGCGTTCGGCCAGCTCCTGCAGAAATCCCTCCACCGCCGAGATGTCGGAAAATTTATGCAGTCGTTCGCAGTTGATGCGCAACTCGCCCGCGGTCTGCGGGCCGCGCAGCATGAGCACGGTGAGAAGCGCCACCGACTGCGCCGGCAGTTGCAGCACGCGGCCCATGTTGTGGGCGTAGCGGGTGACGCGGCCGCCGCTGGACTCCATCACCAGCGCCGGCCCCTTGAGACTGTCGATGGCCGCCTGGACTTCGGCCTCGCTGGCCTCGATCAGCGGCTGGCGACTGGTCTTCTGGTTACAGCCGGCGACCAGCGCATTGAGCGACAGCGGATAGGTGTCGGGCACGGTGTGCTGTTTTTCGCACAGCACGCCGAGGACGCGGGTTTCGAGCAGGGACAGGACGGGCAGGTGGGGCGTGGTCATCATGGCGGGGAGCGGAAGGCTGATGGGCCATTATGCCCCGGCGTATCGCGCACGCCTGGTCTGCTACTTGCTTGTTCTCAGGCATTTCTACCTGATGCAAGAGCCGATTCGATGAGCAATGCCTCCAATCAGAAGAACGACCTGTTCCTGCCTTACATGCGCGACGTTGTTCGCAGCGAGCAGTCCCTGCGTGAACTGAACCTGATGTGGCGCATGATCGAGTCATCAGCCAAGATGAATTATCTGGCCGAGACCCAATCGATTCTGCAAACCATGGCGGCAACGCGGGCCGGATTCGACCAGCTGGAAACCGAACTGGTTTCGAGCTTGGTGCACGAAAAGTGTGCGAACGTACTGATGGAAATCGGCACCAAGGCGCACTACGTGATCGATATTGTGGTGCGCAATCTGTACGAGCGCACTGCCGATGTCGGCTTTCTTGCTACCGACCGCGATCTCTGCGAATTCGTCGCCGGCGTGCAGAGCAATGCAGACGCCATTCATGCCCGCCTGCTGGCCTATCGCAGCAAGTACACCGTTTACGACGAAATCATGCTGCTGGACCGCGACGGCAACCTGTTGGTGCAGATCGACGAGCATTCCGAAGTCGAGGGCAGCATCGACCCGCTGATCGCACACACACTGGCTTCGGATCGTTATGTCGAAAGCTTCCGCGCGACCGACCTGCGTCCGGGCAAGGATAAAGCGCTGATCTATTCGCAGCGCATGCTGCATCCGCAAACCGGCGAAGTGGTCGGCCTGCTCTGTCTCTGCTTCGATTTCGAGCAGGAAATGCAGGGCATCTTCACATCGCACCGCGATCCGGACGAGCGCTCGAACATGTTGTTGCTCGACAGCGAAAACCGTGTCATTGCCAGTGCCGATGCGCTGTGGGTGCCCGTGGGTTCGGTTGTTCCGGTGAATCTGAGCGGCAGCCCCCGCCTGATGATGTTCGGTGGCCGCAAATATCTGGTGCAGACCTTTGGCGCTGACGGCTATCAGGGTTACATGGGGCCGCGAGGCTGGCAGGGGCAGGTCATGGTTCCGGTCGAGGTTGCGTTTCTGGAAGGCGGCGACCGCTCCGTGTTGTCGTTCGATCCGTCGATCGTCGACGGCCTGTTGTCGCACGCCCAGACCTTTTCGCCGCCGCTTTACAAGATCATGCAGGCGGCCGAAACCATACAGCGTGTCGTGTGGAACGGGCAGGTCATGACCGCAGGCAAGCTCGATCATCAGGTCCAGCTTAAATCGGTGCTGGAGCAGATCAGTGAAACCGGCAACCGCAGCAACGAACTGTTTGCGCAGTCCATCAGCAACCTGTACGAGACGGTACTGAGTTCCAGTTTGCGCGGGGCGGAGTTCATGACGCACCTGCTGGTCGACCTGCTCGACCGCAATCTGTACGAGCGCGCCAACGATTGCCGCTGGTGGGCGCTGACACCCGCATTGCGCAACGCGCTGGCGGCGCCTGCGCGGACCGAGGCCATGCTCAAGGACATCAGCGGCATCCTCGCCTATATCAACAGTCTGTATACCGTCTACACCCGGATTTTCGTGTACGACAAAACCGGACGGATCATCGCCAGCACGTGTCTGGCGCACAACGGGGAGGACCGGGCCGTGGTCGGCACCACGGTCGAGCACGACACGCTTGCATCGGTGTTGTCGCTGGCGACCGAGCAGGATTATCACGTCAGCCCATTTGCCGCGACACCGCTGTACGACGGATTGCCGACTTATGTCTATCACGCTGCGATTCGCGATCCGGACAAGCCGGCAACGATCGTCGGCGGGATAGGCATCGTGTTCGACGCGGCGCCAGAATTCGCTGCGATGCTGCAGGGCGGCCTGAATGGAAAGGCCGGCACCACGGCATTCTTCATCGACCGCAGTGGCCGCATCATTGCCAGCACCGATCAGGCGCGTCCGGTCGGTGGACTGCTTGAGATCGATCCGCACATCCTGCAGCAGAAAAACGGCTGCAGCACATCAACCGTCATGATTCACGACGGCTGCTATGCCAGCATGGGCTGCACCGTTTCGAATGGCTATCGTGAGTTCAAGGTCAGCGACGGCTACCAGGAAGACGTCATTGCCGTCGTCTTCGAATCTTTTGGCGAGGTGCGCGAACGGCGCGCACTGGGCAGCCGGGCATCCACCGTCATCGAACCCGGTTCACTGGAAAGCGGTGGCAGGCAATTCGCAACCTGCTTCATCGATGGCAATTTGTACGCGCTGCCAGCCGAACGTGTTGTGGAAGCCCGGCCGGGTTCGGGCTTGCTGCCCGTTTCCATGGGAGGGGTCGCCGGCCGAATCGGCATGCTGGCGCTTGACCATGAAGGCGAGGTGAAGAAATTCATCTGGGTATTCGACCTCGGCTACATGGTGCGCGGAAGGCCGTCCGAAATCACCCATACCAGTCAGGTCGTGGTGGTCAGAAACGGGCAGCAAAGCATCGGCTTGCTGGTCGATGCGTTGCATGGCGTCCCGGAATTCCGCGACGAGCAGATTAGTCCAAGCCCCTTTGCC
Organism: Hydrogenophilales bacterium 12-61-10; assembly: GCA_002279795.1. Lineage (GTDB taxonomy): Bacteria > Pseudomonadota > Gammaproteobacteria > Burkholderiales > Thiobacillaceae > Thiobacillus. Next base: position 1,796 of record NCCT01000078.1, on the reverse strand, counting down.
CTGGAGACTGGAGAGACGCTGGTACCGCTGATCATTAAGGGCAATCAGAATGGGCTGCTGATACAGGTGCTCGATATCGACTACCTCTATCGTGCGCTGGAAGGCGGTGAAATGCCGTGCCTGCCCGAAACCGAGATGCAGGCGGCAGCGTAGCTGGTGGCAGGACGATCTCAATCGCTTCATCGGCCTGCCCAAACTGCACATCGTTTTGTCCCGCCGGGATCGCAGCATTCATCACGCGCGTCGGCGGTTTCGCGCAGGGTGCGTTTCCAGAACCCCGGATAGACACCCGAAGCCGGCCTGAGGGGGCGTCAAGTCGCCAGAGAAATGGACGCCGTTATTCGATACGCGGCGCGGTGCGCTAGCCCGCGCTCGCCGCCATGCCGCGCAGCAAGGCTTCCAGTTCCGCCGCGGGAACCGGCCGGCTGAACAGATAGCCTTGCAGCTCGTCGCAGCCGTGCTGCTGCAGGAACGCCAGGTGCGCAGGGGTTTCCACACCCTCGGCCACCACCTTGAGTCCCAGCGCGTGGCCCAGGGTGATGATGGCGCGCACGATGGCGGCGTCGTCGGGATCGCTGTCGATGTCGCGCACGAAGCTCTTGTCGACCTTGAGCCGGTCGACCGGAAAGCGCTTGAGATAGCTCAGGCTCGAATAGCCGGTGCCGAAGTCATCCACTGCGATGTCGACGCCCAGCGCCTTGAGCGACTGCATGGCGACGTTGATGCGTTCGGCGTCGTGCATGACGAAGGATTCGGTCAGCTCCAGTTCCAGCCAGGCCGGATCGAGCTCTGCCTGCTGCAGCGCATCGGCCACCGACTGCACCAGCCCGGCATGGCGGAACTGGATCGGCGACAGATTGACCGAGACGCTGATCGACGGCAGTCCGGCGCGCTGCCAGGCGCGGTTCTGGCGGCAAGCTTCCTGCAGGATCCACTGGCCGATGGGAATGATCAGCCCGGTTTCCTCGGCGATCGAAATAAAGTGGTCGGGCGGGATCAGTCCCTTGCCGGGGCACTCCCAGCGGATCAGCGCTTCGGCGCCGATGATGCGACCGCTGGCGACGTCGACGCGCGGCTGGTAGTAGACGCGGAATTCGTCGCGCTCGAGCGCGTAGCGCAGGTTGTTCTGCACCTCCAGACGGTCGCTGACCGCCTGGTTGAGCTCGGGGGTGTAGGTGTGGTGCGTACTGCGGCCGGAGGCCTTGGCCTTGTACATGGCGATGTCCGCGCAGCGCAGCAGGGCGTCGGGGTCGTCGCCGTCGCGCGGGTAACAGCTGATGCCGATGCTGCAGCCGAGCCCGTATTCCTGGCCGTTATGCAGCCAGGGTTGGGAGACGACGTCGAGCAGGCGCTTGACGATCGACAGGGTTTCGTCCGCATCGTGCTGCTCGTTGAGCACCAGGACGAATTCATCGCCCCCCTGCCGCGCCACGGTGTCGTGGTTGCGAACGCAGCTCATCAGCCGGTCGGCCACTTCCAGCAGCAGGCGATCGCCGATGTGGTGGCCGAGGCTGTCGTTGATCAGCTTGAAGTGGTCGAGGTCGACGAACACCACAGCCACCCGCATGGCGTCGCGCTGCGCCTTGGCGATGGCCTGTTCGATGCGGTCGCGCAGCAGCGAGCGGTTGGGCAGGCCGGTCAGGCTGTCGTGGTTGGCCTGGTATTCGAGTTCGGCTTCGTGCTGGCGGCGTTCGGTAATGTCGATCACGGTGCCTTCGAAAAACTGCACGCTGCCGTCGGCATTCCGCACCGCGCGCGCGTTCTCGGAAATCCAGATCACGCTGCCGTCGACCCGG
>NCCT01000077.1 GCA_002279795.1 Hydrogenophilales bacterium 12-61-10 | reverse complement strand
GCCTGGGCACCGGCGCTGGCCAGAATCAGACCTGCCAGCAGCAGGGATTGACGCACACCAACCTGTTTTACTGTTTTCACGCGCTTCATGACTTTTCCTTTTATTTAATTATCAAGACAAGACCAGCACTTCACACGGTCGGACGACCTCCTCAATACCATCGTCCTCCGCTGTTTATGACTTATGCGACGCGGCGACGCGCGGCAAACCCCACCAGCCCCAACCCGGCCAGCATCATGGCCCAGGTTTCGGCTTCGGGCACGGCCTGAACATACAAGCCAGACGCGCTCAACATTTGCGACCTCGCCGGCAAGACCAGGCTACTGCCCAGGGAAGCCAGGTTGAAGTCCGCCATGCCGCCATTTGCAGAGTTGGTGTTAAGGCTGGCCGTCAACTGAAACGCCTTGTCGTATTCAAAGGTGAATTCGCCTTCGATGTTCTGCGACAGGGTCGATTTGGCCTTGCCCGACAAGCTGGAGTTCTGGCTGAACAGGGACTGATCCTGCTCGGCTTCGCCACAGGTGTTGTACCAGTAGTTGCAAAAAGCACCGGTTGAGTAGGCGATATTCAGGCTGTAACTCGCCGAGCCATTTTTTGTCGAGTTCAGCGTGCCATTCAGTACGGATTCAAATTTTGCCGTGCCTAGACCCGAACCACCGGAAATCACGAACCAGTCGCTCCAGTTTGCACTGGCATTGGCCGAACTGTTGCCATAGTTGTAGTTATACGGATTGCTGTTATTTGACGGCGCCTGGGTTGCGGCAACCGCTTTAAGAACACCAGCGCTTGACGAGGATTCAGCACGATAAGCATAGCCCTTGCGGTTGAGGTCGATTGCGAGCAACGAGCCGTCTGAACTGGAATCGCTTTCGCTGAAATTACCGTAGTTCGAGCCAACCGAGTAATGCAAACTGCCGCTCACGTTGGACGATACGGAAGGCGCATTCCAGGTGAAGTCCGGAGTAAAGACAGGCGGCATGTTGACGAGAGTGAGGTCAGAGCCACCGTAAAAGTAATCATTGCTGATCGTCACACTTGCCTGAGCACCGGCGCTGGCCAGAATCAGGCCCACCATGGCGAAAGAAGACAGTTTTACGTTTTTTTTGATTGCATTTGTGTTTTTCATTATTTCCCTTTATGCGTAATCCTGAAAAAACGGATCCGGACACATGAAGCACCAGACCCGTTTATTCTCGAGTCGTTGACCGTTGCGCTTAAACCGTGCGGCGGCGCACAACGAAACCGATCAGACCCAGGCCGGCCAGCATCATGGCGTAGGTTTCAGCTTCGGGAACCGGCGTGGTGATCACGTTCAGTCCAGCGTATTTTTTCTCGATAAAAGCCAGGGTATCCGTGCCCATGGGCGACTGCGCAACCAGGATGTTCTGCAGGGTGACGTTCACCATGCCGGCCGTGCTCATGCCGGCCAGGTTGGCTGCTGCGCTGGCCTGCCAGTTCTGGGTGATGAAATCGTCGGTTTGCTGGAATGCGCCTGACGCCACAATGTTCGAGGTCACTTCGTTCAACGGACTCATCGGCACGAATCTGTCCGCTTACAACGACTTTGGCGGTGTCACCGACACGCAGATAGTCGCCACGCTCGGTCAGCGCCAGGCTGGAGAAATCCCAACCGTCATGCGCCGTCACCTTGACGTTGATGGTCTGCTTGGTGAGATCGAATCCCGCACCGTTCATAGACTCGGCCGAGAAGCTGGTCGGGGTGAAGTACAGGTTGTCGCCTGCCACGTTGGCCTGGCCGAACAGCCCGAGCAGGGCGTCGTCAAAGCTGAAGTCGACCGTCGTGCCGGACAGGGTGACGGACGCAGCGAAAGCTGCACCGGTCAGGGTTTGGCTCAGCAAAATGATGCCGGCAGCCAGTTTTTTGTTCACGCGCTTCATGAGTAACTCCTGTGTTTTTTAGGTTGGGGGCAAATCTGGATGGTGATCCAGTGTTTCGTGCAAATTTCCGTGCAAATCTCCGCGATCGTTTCACCGTTATCGTTTTAACTGCCCAGCCTTGCGGCTGCCTGCAAGCTGTCTGTCGATCACGCGCGCTGCGCACAAAAAGGCACAGCCCCCGAGCCAACATGACCCAGCGCACACCAGATGGATTTGCAAAAAAACACGCAACGCCAAACTGGCGTGCGCATGAGACATCGCAAGGCTAAACGCCCAGCGAAACAGAAACGGACGGGGCATGGGAGACACCCCTTCCTGACGCCAGAACCAAAGCGTCGACTGCTATTCACGCGCACTGCTTGCTGCTTTTTTATGGGTCGGAATGCGGCACCTCTGTGTGTGCCTGCATCCCGCCGCATTTATTCACTGCATCGGGTCAACCCGTATTATTTGCCTTGCGGCTGTCTCCTCCTGCCCTCTTCCCAACCTGCAAAGGAAATCTGGCTCAGGCGCACGTCGCGACGGTATCTGCACAGGGTAATTTTGCACAGCACCGTTACGGCGTGCGCATGAGATATCGCGGGGTAAACACCCGACGATCACAGGATATGCAGGGCCTTGATCAGACCTGCATGGACATCCAGAAAACGATGCCCTTTACTGCTTTTCACGCGCACTGGTCTTGCTTTATATAAGCGGGTCATCGATGCGGTGCGTTTATTGTGTGCACCTGCATCCCGCCGCTTTTTGTACTACTGGGCAGCAATATAGTCCTGACTTATGACCATTGCAACACCCATAACAACAATTAATTAAAGTATTACCATTTTGCACCGGGGCGCTTTGCCGTCAACCACCCGGAAAAGCAATCTCAAGCGCACGAAGAAACGAAATTGGCCATGGCAAGCGCCGCACAACGTCGTTTCGACGTGCGCGTGAGATGTCGTCAAATAACCCAACGACCACAGGATCAGGTCCATCCCTGGGAGGGGACAACACCCTGGCATCCGGACTGCGATGCCTACTGCTATTCACGCGCACTGCCTGTTACATTATTTTGCTGCTTTTATTGAACTGCTTGCTTCTATCGCAACGCACCGATTCTGCTGTCCGGTTGCTGTTGCGATGTGAGAATCATAACGAATGATTATTGCAGTGCGTCGCGTTCAAACCCCTGTCTGCATGAGCTTATTGGCTCATATCACACACGTCGCTGAAGAAAAAACGGGCGACCCCAAGGCCGCCCGTTGCTGACTGCTGACCGACAGGAATACGATTGTTTGAAGCGTGTTTATACGGCCTTGCGGCGGCGTGCCCTGAAACCCACGAGCCCCAGACCGGCCAGCATCATGGCCCAGGTTTCAGCTTCGGGCACGGGCGCTGCAGAAAGCACGAACAACCGCGAACTGGGCGTGCCCGAGTCTTCTGCAACCAGGTAGATCGTGCCATTGTGATCGACCGTCACGCCTTCGATGGCCTGCGTGGTGAGACCGGAAAAATCGTATGTGCTGAGGATGGCGCCGCTGCGATTGATCTCAACCAGCTTCTTCGAGTCGAGACTCAGGATCAGCAGATTGTCCGCCGCCGCCGTGCCGGCCAGCGCATCGACCGGCGACAGGGTTTGCACATCCGACAGGCTGGCCAGACCCAGCACACTATCCGCGTTGAACAGGGCCGTCATCGACGACACGCCACCGGCGGGGGTAAAGGTCAGATTGCCTGCCAGCACCGCCTGCGGATTGTCCTGCTTGACCGAGACGAAGCTGCCATTGCGCGGGTCGTAGCTGATGCCTTCGATTCCCACGTTGCCCACCGTCGCACCAATGGACACATAGGCTGCATTCGCCAGCGCAACGCTGCCGCCTGCCACGTAGTCGAAGCGGTAGGCGTCCTGCAGGCGTTCCTCGGTGACCACCAGCACGCCGCCGCCCAGATAGGCGAGGCCTTCTGCATCGTTGTTGGTACTGGCAGCCGGCCAGTTGCTGAAGCGCATCGTGCCGAGCGTCTGGCCGGTCAGCGAAATTTCCACCACGCCCATGCCTTCGTCGCCGATGAAGAACAACGAGTTGCGGTCACGCGCATAGGTAACGGCAGACGCTTCCAGCCCCATGTCGTTCAGGGTGTCGAGCGCGTAATTGCCGGTGACAGCATAATTGCCCAGGTTGATGGAATTGACGTCCGCCTGCGCCTGGACACTGGCCATGGTCAGCAACGCAGCGGCGAACACACGGCTGAAAATAAGGGTCTTGTTCATGAGGGTTTCTTTCAAAAAAACACGACGACCGCTTGCAAGCGGTCGTCGTGCTGTTGGATTGCGGCTTAGGGGTTGTTGCGGCGGCGTGCCATGAAGCCCACCAGACCCAGACCGGCCAGCATCATGCCGTAGGTCGAGGCTTCGGGAACGGCGGTGACGCTGAAGGCGGTGCTGTTCAACACATTGCCGGTGAATTCGCCGGAACCGACATCGTTCCAGTTGGCGGCGTCGTTGACCAGCGACGCATAGCTGGCGAAGCTGGCCTGGCCGGTACGCGCGCCGGTGTATTCGCCGAAATCGGCATCGGGAACCAGTGCGATGGCGTTGACGCCAACGGTCAGACCGGCGTTGGTGATGTTGGCCGAAGCCACATCGTATTCGGTCGTCAGCGCGGTGAGGAAGGTCGTCGGCGCAACGCCGCTGCTGCCGAGGAAGGCGTAAACGGTTTCGTTGCTCTTGGCGAAGCCGAGGTTGGTGCCACCCGAGCCGGCCAGCGCCAGGGTGCCGACGGATGCGCGGATGACTTCCGGTGCGGCATCGATTTCAGTGAACACCACGACGGAACCGGCAGCGATCGTAGCGGTGCCGGTATTCCACGACAGGGCGTGCTCGTTGGCATCAACAAAAGCCGTACCGTTCCATTCGTTGTCGCTGAAGTAGACGGTGGTATTGGCGGCGATGTCGACGAAGGTGACCATCGCCCAGCCGTCATTGTCGGCATTGAACGAGGTGAAGGCCATGTCGCCGGTGGTCAGGGCCTGAGCCTGGGCGGAAGCCGCCAGCAGGGCGAGTGCGAATACGGATTTTTTCATTGAAGTGCTCCTGAACAAATTGAGAAAGGGTGAATCCCGCCGTGCTTCAGCGCGGCGAAACCCTTAATCAGATACTGCGACGCTTGGCGCGCTCGACCATCACGCCGACCAGGCCGATACCAGCCAGCATCAGCATCCAGTCCTTGGGTTCGGGAACGGCCGCGGCGTAGGTCAGCGAACCCGAGCTGGTGTCGGTGGCGAAGAAGGCATCGCTGGTGTCGTAACTTCCAGTCACGAACGTGAAAGGATTGGCCGCCGAGTCGACGGAATACGACAGGCCGAGGAATGCGCCGTCGTAGTAAGCAACTTCGACACCTGCGCCTGCTGCGACATCGGCTTCGGTGAAGCTGCTGCCCATGAAATTCATGGCCAGGCTGTCGACAGCCAGCCATTCGGCGCCGGCGCCGGTGAGGGCCGCGTCGTCGAAGCTGAAGCTGCCGGCGTAGCTTTCGCCCAGCAAGGAACCGGTGTCGATTGCGCCGCTGAAGGTGTAGTTCTGAACAGCGGCCTGGGCCGGAGCGATGGCAGCGAACAGCAGGCCGAACGAAACGGCGGCGAAGGATTTCTTGAACGTCATGATGCTTCCTTAGATATGAAAATGGGGTTGCGCATTAGGGGGGGCGGGGCAGCGCTGCGCCACCCCGATGTCACGATTTTCAGTAGGCGATTTCAACCAGGTCACGCGCCGGGACAAACTGCTTGGCGGTCAGGCCCTTGAGCGTTGCCAGCGGACGGAACGGTGCAGCACCGGGACCGTCGGCGTCGATTTGCAGGCTGATACCGCCGCTGACGTCGACCACGCGCACGTAGCCGTCGGCCACTGGATTGCTGGCGGTGTAGCCCAGGCTCAGGAGCAAGCTCGACAGATCAATGCGGTCGGCATACGGCGTGAAGTCGACGATGGTGTCGCCAGCATCGCGCATCGAATCGTAGACGAAGCGGTCGCCACCGGCGCCGCCGGTCAGCGTGTCGGCACCGATGCCGCCGCGCAGGATGTCGTCGCCGGCGGTGCCGGTGATCGTGTTGCGGGCGGCGTTGCCGTTGAAAGTCTGGCCCGCGACGATTGCGCTGACGTTGAGGTCGATCAGGCGGCCGTAACGGTCGAAGGCGTTTTCTTCGCCGTACAGGTTAGCCGTGATCTCGTCGCCGTCGGCCGCGTTGACGCGCTGCAGGCCGCCTGCTGACTTGGGCGTGGCGATCAGATCGGCCAGCGCCTGCTGGTAGGTGATGGAGAAGGGATTGTTCTCGAACACCACGCCATTGGCGGCAAACGGGTAGTTGTCGCCGCCGTTGGCGGTGAAGTCGATGGTGGTGAACGAGAAGCTGCGGTCGGTATTGATCACCACGCCGTTGTCGATCAGCACGGTGCCGTCGTCGAGCACCACGCGACGAATCCGGTCGCCGGTGCCGACATCGGCCACCACGGTGCTGCGGGCGGCGCGGCTGGTGTCGTAAGTGACCTGCATGCCGGCGATCTGGGCGAACTTGCCGTTGGCGGCGCCGGTTGCACTGGCGGCGCCGACGGCGTGTTCGAGTATGTCCTTCAACTGCGTGGCGTTCATTGCCGGGGCACGCTTGACCAGGTTGGTGAAGGTCAGGATGTTGAAGGTGTCGCCCAAGGTCACGTTGCCCGGCACGCCGAGGCTGGCGCGAATGCCGCCGCCGTTCTGGATGGCGACGTCGGTGTTGCCGGCAAAACGCATCGCATCGGCCACCAGGTTGCCCATGCCGGTCTCGGCGTTGCGCACGCCTTCGGTGTACTGGCAAGGCGCCGGGGTGCAGGACGCGTGAGTCGGGCCGTTGAGCTTGGTCGCGGTGCTGCCGATGACCTGCGCATTGAGCGCGCTCACATAGTTCAGCACCGGGGTCACCACACTGGCGTTCAGGGTGGCGTCGGGTGTCACCTTGTCGGCATCGGCAGCAGCGCCCGAGACGCGGATCATGCGGGTCGCATCGAGGCTGGTCACCAGGCCGGTGGCATCATCGATAGTGAAGTTGACTTCGCCGACATAGCGATTGCCGAAGTGGCCGGTGACGACCGGGATGGCTTTGCCGTCGAGGTCGGTCGAATAAACCGGGTGGGTATTGAACGTGGGGGCGATGACCGGCGCGCCGAAGCTCAGGATGTGCGCGTCGTCGGGGTCGGACATCAGCTCATGGCCGCCGCCGGAAATCACCATGTCGACGCCGCGCAGGCCGGGCACCAGGGTGTTGATTTCGTTCTGCGCGCCTTGCAGGTGGCTCATGACGATGACGACGGTGACGCCTTCGTTGTTGCGCAGGCGGTCGATTTCGGCCTGCACCAGCGGAATCATGTTGGCGAGGTTTTGCGCTTCGGTATCGAGCGCGCTCCAGTTTTTCATGATGCCGGCGGGCGGCGCCGAAATGCCGGGCAGCAGCGGCGTGGTGGCGCCGACGATGCCGACTTTCTTGCCGCCGGCGGTGGTGATGATCTTGGACGGCGCGACCACGCCCGACGCGGCCAGCGCGGCCAGTTCGGGCGACACATTGAAGTCGAGGTTGGTCGACAGATAGGTGGTGCCGGAGACTTCGGCAAAGCGCGCGGCGACCGGGCCGGTATTGTCGAGGTCGAATTCGTGGTTGCCGAAGGTGGTGGCGTCGAAGCCGATCTGGCGGCTGGCGATGGCGTCGTAGAAATCCTGGCCGCCGTCGGGGTGGGCGGTGGCAAGGTTGACGAAGCTGGCGTTCAGGCGCGGGCCGGGCAGAAATGAGTCGCCGGCATTGAGCGTGATCACGGTGCCGGTCGCTGCGGCCTTGCGGGCGGCGATAACGCTGGCGAGGCGGTCGACGCCGCCGTAGAACGAGATGCCCTGGCTGGCGTTGTCGCGCAGGTTGCCCTGCGCTGAAATCAGCCAGGATTCCTGGTCACCGATGTGAAGGACGGTCAGCTCCTCTGCCCACACCGGGCTCAGGCTGATGAACGAAAGCGACAAGGCTATCGACAGGGATTTGACGGCAAACTTCATTGCTGAAACTCCACTCAATAAACAGGTAATAAACACCTGGCCAAGCGGCCGGGAACAGGATTCAACGAACAACTCGCGCCGATCGCCACGTTTGCAATGTACGGATCGCTGATGACATTTCGCACCCGATGGATTGCGCAAAACATGAGCCGTTTGGCACAAAAAAAGCGGCCTTCAGGCCGCCCGTTTTTACCGCTTGCTCCCTGCGCTCACCGCTCACCGCTCACCATTTCGATTACGTCGCGCAACGGCCCATCCAATCAGCCCCAACCCGGCAAGCAGCATGGTCCAGGATTCGGGTTCCGGGACCGGTGCCTGCAGCGTGACAAGACCGTCACCGCTCACCTGAACCGACCCCCCTCCCCCCACGAGGATGGGTTCAAGAGGACGGACATTGTTCGTACCCGCCACCTGAATCGAGCCGCCTGCAGACACGGTCAGCATCCCACCTGCAACGGGCTCTCCCAGCAAACGCGACGCGTCGACATCACGCACTGCGCTCAATGTCACCGAACCGCCAGGCAACCTGACCAGTCCGCCCTCGCCTATTTCCACCCAGGGCGCTTCAAGGGTGAGACTGCCGGCCGGCGCTGCAAGCAACTCGCCGAACAGGCGGATCGACTGGCTGGCACTGAGCTGCAAGGTGTCGGTTGCCGTCAGGTTGCCAAAGCTCAGGGTCGAGCCTGGCGCCAGCTCGAAAGTGGTGAAACGGAATACCGGCGTGCTGGCGTCCAGCGTCATCGCACCGTTTACATAGAGCGCCCCCAGATCAACAGGATCGACCGCCTGTTCGGCCAGAGCGGGTGGTGCCGCCAGCGGGAGCACGATGGAAAACATCGCAATCAGGCTGCGGCGTAAGCGGACATGGTTCATGCGGGGATCCTGTGGGTTGGGTCATGCGGCCGCAGGCGTTGCGCCTGCAGCCGCTGTAGTAATCAGCGTGCGAACAGATTCGCGCGAACGATGCGCGGCTCGATGCGAAACACGTTGGCATCACGCGGATTGACGAAAATCTCGACCCAGTGCGCGTCCTGCGCGCCGAAGTTTTCCACCCGCGTGATGTTTTCCACCATGCCCTTGCCGGACGGCAGGATGGGCGCGGTGTAGGGCTTGTCGAGACGGAAGTAATGGCTGTCGCCATGCGCCACCAGGACCGGCTTGCCGAAGGCGATGGCGTGCTGCGTGATGCGCTCGATCACGGCGTTGAAGCCCAGGCGTTGCGGGTCGGCGGCGGGCAGGTCAAGGTTCATGTTGGCCTGCATGGCGATCATCACCCCGGCGCTGCGGCGCGCATGGGCCTGGGCGAACACTTCGTCGATCCACGCCAGCGCAGCGGCTTCGCGCGCGGCGACTTCGGCCACGCGGTCAGGGCGCGGCGAGCTATAGCTGTCGGTCGGATCGATCGCGCTCCAGGGTTCGAGGCCGTTGTTGCTGCCGACCACGTGCACGGTCGCCATCATCGCGCCGTTGAACGACCACATCATGTTTTCGACGTAATCGTCGAAGCCGGCCATGCGCGCCTGGGTGCGCACCGGCATGCGGTGCTGGCCACTGCTGAGGCCGGGAACGGGATAGTAGATTTCGCGGAATCTGGCGAGCCGCTCGGTCGGCACATAGCCGCCGTTGTTGGCGCGGTGGCAGTCGGTCCAGTCGTTGTCGCCGGGGGTGACGATGACGGCATCCTTGAGTGTCTGGAACTGGTTGTAACGCTTTTGCAGAAGGTCGTCGTCGCAGCGCTCGCTGCCGGCCTTGACGTCGCCGGTATGCACCACCAGGCGCACGCGCGGCGCGGCGTTGATGCTGTCGATCACGCGGTCGAACTTGGCTTCGATGGCCACGCCGTAAGGCACGTCGCCGATCAGGGCGAACGATTGCTCGGCGCCGGACGCGTGGCTGAAGCCATGCGCGCCCGCTGGCGCAGCAATCGACACACACAGGGCGGCGGCAAGGCCGATCAGACAATTGGATTTCATGAGGCGATTCCTGTAAGTAAAAAAAGTCAAAATCAAAGACGGCGACGGGCGACAAAACCGACCAGCCCGAGACCGGCCAGCAACATGGCGTACGTTTCCGGCTCGGGAACGGCCGTGACCGAAAAGCGCGACACGATTTGCGGCGTCAGGCCCGTGATCAGCTCCGGATTGGCGGTCAGTTCGTCGTAGCTGTAGCCGGGGATGCCCCAGGTGGTGACGATCAACTCGCCGGTTGCGGCGTCGATTTCGAACTCGGTCCAGCCATAGCTGTGGGTGGCGAGCGAATAGTCGAGCTGGCCCACGCCGGGAAGCGTCGGCATCAGGTTGGTGAACGGAATGCCCGAGCCTTCGAGACCCAGCCCGCTGTAGCCCAGCGGCAGCACCTGCGCATTGACCAGCGCCTTGATGAACTGGTCCTTGGCGAGGTCGTTGGGCAGGCTGTCGTAATAGGCGACCTGCTCCGGCGTCAGCAGGCCCAGGCTCGCGGCGAGGTTGACCACTGTGGGGCCGAACGGCTCTTCGAACGCCACCGCGCCGGTGCTGATTTCCCACGCGCCGCTTTCGACCTGATTCACGCCGTCCGGTGAATAGGTCAGGTTGTTGACCAGCGTGCCGTGGATGTCGGCGGTGACGAACACCACGTTGTCGATGCCTTCGTTTTTGATGTAAGACAGCAACTCGGTGCGTTCGCGCGCATAGCCTTCGTAGCGGTCGCCGGCGGCGGCCAGGCCGAGGTTTTGCGTCGGCTCTGCAATGTGCAGAAACTTCCAGGTCACGCCGTCCTGCTGCGCCTGGCTGAGGTCGGCCTTCACCTGGTCGAGCTGGGTGCGCCCGAGCATCGTGCGGTCCTGCGTCGCCGACTCGGTCAGAAAGCGTGCGGCGTCGGCGGTCGTGCCGTTCCACGGCAGCAGCTCGGCGTCGCGGAACGAGCGCGCATCGGTCAGGATCATCAGTGCGTCGTCGCCAAACTGCTGCGCGCGGTAGAGATTGGGCTTGCCATCAAAACGCGCATCGCCGGTGCCGCTGTAAGTCGCATCGGCAATCGGCATGTATTCGCGAAACGCCTGCAGGCCGTCCTGGTAGCGCTGGGTGTCGTTGTAGAACCCGCCACCCACCTGGGGCGCGCCGCCGGCAAAGTCGTTCACCACTTCATGGTCGTCAATGCTGGCGTATACCGCCGTGCTGGCACGCACATCCTGCCAGGTGTTCAGGTTGTAGCGGGTCGACAGCACTTCGTTGTGGCGGTCGCGGTATTCAACGAGCGTGCTGGCGGTGGGTTGAGCCGGCCCGGAATAACGCTCGGCGTAGATCGTGTCGCCGTGCTTGACGAAGAAATCCAGATTGCGTGACGCGACGTTCTTGATCGCCGGGTACGGCGCCAGTTCGCCGCGCCAGTCGCCCGCTACGCCGAAGCGCAGGCCGTTTTGCGTGCCCGCTGCGGCGGCCGTGCGGAAGCTGCCGTTGAAGCTCGACAAGGTGGAATCCGTCGCGCGGTAGTAATACTGCTGCCCGGCGGCGAGTCCGCTCACCATGCCCTTGACCGGCTGCATCGGATCGATCACGGCAGTGTTGAAGGTGTTGACGACGTTGGCAAACGCAGCATCGGTCGCCACTTCAAAACTGACCAGCCCCGTCGTGTCGCTGCGCGCCCACAGCCAGGCGGAATTCTGCGTGATGTCGCCCGA
>NCCT01000076.1 GCA_002279795.1 Hydrogenophilales bacterium 12-61-10 | reverse complement strand
AAGCAATCTCCTGACCAATCTGGCGGCGGGAATTTCCAGCATCCGTCCGGCGTATTTTTTCTCGGGCACCTTGCTCGGCTATCTGCCGCAGACGCTGGTGTTCGCCCTGGTTGGCAGCGGCGTGCATATTGCGCCTGCCCTGAAACTTGCGCTGGCTATCGGCCTGTTTCTGATATCCGGACTGCTGGGCGCTTATCTCTATCGCCATTTCCGGCATGGCCAGAGCCTTGACTCACAGGTTGATGCCGCGCTGGACGAACCCCTCATTCCCCATCATGAATCCTCAACTCCACGCTGAACCCTCCGGCCGCAATCTGCTGCTGTTAAGCCTGTTTTTTTTGGTGGCGCTCACCGCGGTGGCGCTACTGGCCCGGCCGTTGACCCCAATCGATGAGACACGCTACGTCAGCGCCGCATGGGAAATGTGGTTGCGTGGTGACTTTCTGGTTCCCTACAAAAATGGCGAGCCTTACAGCCATAAGCCGCCGTTCATGTTCTGGATGTTTCATGCCGGCTGGGCGCTGTTTGGTGTGAATGACTGGTGGCCAAGGTTGGTGCTGCCGCTGTTTTCCGCTGCTTCACTAATCCTGACTTATCTGTTGGCACGCCGTTTATGGCCGACACATCCCGGCCTTGGTGGGCAGGCGTCGCTGGTGCTGGTAAGCGCATTGTTGTGGATATTTTTTTCCACCACGATCATGTTCGATGTGATGCTGGCATTCTGGGTATTGCTGGGCATGCACGGCGTACTGGCTGCGGCTGACGGCAAGCGGCGCGGCTTTGTCATGCTGGGGATCGCGATTGGCTTGGGTGTGTTGACCAAGGGGCCGGTCATCCTGCTGAATCTGCTACCCATTACGGTGCTGGCCCCCTGGTGGAATCCTGGGCTGAAGTGGGCGCGCTGGTTCGGTGGAGTGGGGCTGGCGATATTGTTGGGTGCTGCCATTGCGCTGGCTTGGGCATTGCCGGCCGGGATGGCGGGCGGCGAAGCCTATCGCAATGCGATTTTCTGGGGGCAGACCGCCGACCGCATGGTCGAGTCTTTTGCTCACCGGCGTCCTGTCTGGTGGTATGTGCCGCTGTTGCCGGTATTGTTGTTCCCCTGGATTGTCTGGCCGGGTTGGTGGCGCTCGTTGGCGCAGCACCGGCGCGAAGGGCTGGATCGCGGCACGCGCTTTTGTCTCGCCTGGATGCTGCCGGTATTCATCGCGTTTTCCTTCATCAGCGGCAAGCAGCCGCACTATCTGGTGCCGTTGTTTCCAGCGTTTGCACTCTTGACTGCACGCGTGCTGACCCATCGCCTGGACTCCCGCGTCGGTTTGCCTGCTTTGCTGGCGGCAGCGCTGGGTGGCGCCTTGATGCTGGCAGCCGGCGGACAGATTGCTTCGCTACGTGATCAGGTTGCTGCATTGCCGCCAATGTGGCCAGGCGCGGTGCTGGTGTTGCTGGCGCTGGGGGTTTGGCAAGGCGGCCGGCGTGGTGTCTCGCCGATGCTGAGTCTGGCCGTGCTGGGTGTCGGGATGCTGGCTTTGGTGCAGTTTGCAGCCATGCGCTCGATCGAGCCCTTGTATGACGTCAAACCCATGGCGTTGGCGATCAAGCAGGTGCAGGACGCAGGGATTCCTGTAGCGAATGCGGCTAAATATCACGCGCAGTATCAATTCCTGGGGCGGTTGAACATGCCGCTGGTTGAACTGCGTGGTGCTGAGCTGGCGCCCTGGCTGGCAGCGCATTCGCATGCGTATGTCGTGGTGTATCTTAAAGATACGCAACGTCTGGCCGGGATAGATGCCCGTCACAAACAGCTGTACCGGGGCGGAGCGGCCGTTCTTGTAGACGCAAAAACGGCGGCCAGTCTCCTGGCCGCCCATGTTGAATAACCGCGGGGCTTAGGCTTCGGCGTCGCGTTGCGGCAACACCACTTCGCGTGAGGGCGAGATGGTGGAAATGGCGTGCTTGAAAATCATCTGGGCAGCCTGGTCGTTGCCTTTCAGCAGGACCACAAACTGGTCGAACGATTCGATTCTGCCCATCAGCTTGATGCCGTTTACCAGAAAAACGGACACCGGAATGCGCTCTTTGCGCAGGGTGTTGAGAAAAACGTCTTGCAGGTGGTTATATTCTTTTCCGGCCATGATGGCTCCCTGTCTGAGTTTGGCGGGACGACGCCCCGCATGATTTTACGCGTAATTATTCGATTTTTGCGCCGGCACGAACGGCTTCAATGGCCTGGCGCACACGTTGCTGCTGCAATTGCTGAGTGATCTGGCCACGCACGGCATCCAACGCCGGAATCTGCGGCTTGCGCGTATCGTCGAGCCGAATGATATGCCAGCCAAATTGTGTCTTGACGGGTGTCTGGGTCGTTTCGCCTTTTTTCAGGCCAACCAGTGCGGTTGAGAACTCGGGAACATACGCACGGCGGTCCGACCAGTCCAGCGCGCCACCATTCTTGGCCGAGCCGGGATCCTTTGAGTTTTTCTTTGCCAGATCATCGAACTTGGCTTTTTTGCTGTTGAGGCTGGCAATCAGCTTTTTGGCTTCGGCTTCGGTGGGAACCAGAATGTGATGTGCCAGATATTCCGGCTCAACGGCTTCGGCTTTGATCTTGTCGTAGGTGGCCTTGATTTCGGCATCGGTGATCGGATGCGCTTTGACATAGTCTTCCAGATAGGCCTTGGCCAGCTGGTCCATGCGGCCAATGTTCAGCGTGGCGGCAACGCGTGGTTCCTTGTCCAGCCCCTTTTGGGTGGCGGCATGTGACAGCAGCTCCAGGTTGATGAGCGAATCGCGCACGCGGGCATCAAGTTGTGGCGAATCGGGCTGACCCTGCGCCATCTGGTTTTTGACCAGATCGGCGTACAAAGCCGGGATAGCCTTGCCGTTGACCACCGCCAGCGGCTTGTCGGAAACGGCAGCCGCGGGTTTTGCGGCTGGGGTTTGTGCCTGTGCCATTGGAGACAGCGACAGCAGGATCAGGGCAGCAAGAGGAGCAATACGCATTCGGTTTTTCCTTTCAGAGTTCTTCCGGAGTTAAGGCCGTGATCGAAAGCGCATGTATTTCGCGCTGCATCATTTCGCCCATGGATTCGTAGACCAGCCGGTGACGGGCAAGGGTCGAGAGATTACGAAATTTTGGTGACACTATTGTGAGGCGGAAATGCCCACCCCCTGAGGCGGCACCGGCATGTCCGCGATGCTGGGCGCTTTCGTCTTCGAGGGTATATGTTTCCGGTTCCAGCACGTTGAGGCGTTGGCGGATCAATTCTTCGGTGCTCATGCGGGCAAGACTTTCCTGAAGGGTTTGACGCTGACGCTGGCGTAGACGCCAGCCGTAACGTAAGGGTCGGCATCCGCCCAGGTTTGTGCGGTGGTCAGGTCGTCGAACTCGGCGACGATGAGGCTGCCGGTAAAGCCCGCAGGGCCCGGGTCGTTGCTGTCGAGTGCGGGAAAGGGACCCGCCAGCAGCAAGCAGCCGGCCTGCTGCAGTGCCTGCAAGCGTGCCAGGTGAGCGGGGCGGGCGGCTAGCCGCTGATTCAAACTGTCGGGTACGTCTTGTCCGACGATGGCATAAAGCATTATTGGTTTTCTTTCTTGTTTGCGTTTTCTTGATCCGGGTCGGCTTTATCCAGATATTTATTCAGCATGAGGCTTTGGCCAATCACGAACAACAGCATCAAGCCCATGCTGCCAAACAGCTTGAAGTTGACCCAGTCGTCTGTCGAGAAGTTGAAGGCGACAAACAGGTTTGCAAGCCCCATGAAAATAAAAAATCCGCCCCAGCTGAGGTTCAATCGACTCCATGCAGGCTCAGGAAGTTCCATTTGCGACCCCATCAGGCTTTTGATCACATTGCGCCCGAACAGCATCGAGCCCAGGATGATCGCGCCAAACAGCCAGTACAGCACGGTCGGCTTCCACTTGATGAAGCTTTCGTCATGCAGCCACAGGGTGGCGCCACCAAATACGACAATGATGCCAAGACTGACCCACATCATGGTTTCAACCGCGTGGCCGCGCAGCTTGACCCAGCCGATTTGACCGACGCTGGCGAGGATGGCGACCAGTGTGGCGAGATAAATACCGGGTTTTTCGGTTGCGCTCATGGCGAGGCCCACCGACGCCAACAAGGCGCGTGAGGCTTCTGCATTGGCGTCGCCAATCTTGTAGGCGACGAAAAAAATGATGACGGGGAACAGATCGAACAGTATTTTTTTCATTATTGCGGTTGGTTCTGATCAGGGTCGGCCGGATGGTCCATGCAGCTCAATTCGGGTGGGCGCTTATTTTGCTATGATTCTCCCTCTTGACCAAGTGCTTTAGGCATGGGTTGTCCGAACCTGATCATCGATGCTCAATATCGATCTGCACTGCCACTCCAATGTATCCGATGGTGTGTTACCGCCCGCTGAAGTGGTCGCGCGTGCGGCCGCCAACGGCGTGCATGCGCTTGCGCTGACCGATCACGACGATGTGTCGGGGCTGGCCGCAGCCCAGGTTGCAGCCGACGCGGCCGGGATAACGCTGGTGAACGGGGTGGAAATTTCCGTCACCTGGGGCGGCCAGACCGTGCATATCGTCGGCCTGCGCATCGATCCCTCTCATGCGGCGCTGGCTGACGGCCTGCACACGATTCGCCTCGGGCGCATCGAACGCGCGCAGCGCATGGGCGACGATCTGGCGCGCGCGGGGATCGCGGGTGCGTACGAAGGCGCCTATGACTACGCCACCAACAAGCAGATGGTGGGGCGCACGCATTTTGCGCGCTGGCTGGTGGCGCAAGGCCACGTGTCCGACATCCGCAGCGCGTTTAAGCGATATCTCACCAGCGGCCATCCCGGTTACGTCGAGCATGAGTGGGCCAGCCTGGAAAACGCTGTCGGCTGGATCCGCGCCAGCGGTGGCATGGCAGTGGTCGCCCACCCCGGCCGCTACGCCTTCAATTCCCGCCAGCTGCACCTGTTTCTGGATGCCTTCCGCGCGCTCGGCGGTGAAGGCATCGAAGTGATCACCGGCAGTCACCATCCATCCGAATACGGGAAATACGCCGAACTGGCGCGTGCGTTCGGCTTCAAGGCGTCACGCGGCGCAGATTTTCACGCGCCGGGCGAAGGCATCGACATCGGCTGCCTGCCTGCGTTGCCGTATTACTGCCAGCCGGTGTGGCAAGACTGGCCCGAACTGGCTTCTTATTCATCCTGAACACGAGCACCCATTAATGATGGCGCAGTTTTTCAATATCAATGCCGACAACCCGCAGCCGCGGCTCATCCAGCAAGCGGTCGACATCCTCAAGCGCGGGGGCGTCATCGTCTATCCCACGGATTCCTGTTATGCGCTGGGCTGCCATATCGGCGACAAGGAGTCGGCGATGCGGTTGCTGTCGGTGCGCGGCCTGGATACCGGCCACGATCTCACGCTGATTTGCCGCGACCTGTCCGAACTGGGGCGCTATGCCCAGGTCGACAATGCCCAGTTTCGCTATCTGAAAGCCCGCACCCCGGGTGCCTACACCTTCATTCTGCGCGGCACCCGCGAAGTGCCGAAACGGCTGCTTCACAAAAAGCACGACACCATCGGCCTGCGTGTACCGGATCACCCCATCGTGCAGGCGCTACTGGCCGAGCTGGGCGAGCCGATCCTGTCGTCCACCTTGCTTCTGATGGGTGAAGACGTGCCGCTGACCGAGCCATGGGAAATCCGCGAACGCCTCGAACACCTGATCGACCTGGTGATCGACGGCGGCGCCTGTGGCCTTACGCCCACGACCGTGATCGATCTCACCACCGATACGCCGGTCGTGTTGCGCTACGGCAAAGGCGAAGTCACGGATGCCGAGGACTGAACGGAACTTATGCTGGAGTTGACCCTGATTCAGAAAATTGCCGTGTTTGCGTTGCCGGTGATTTTTGCCATCACCCTGCACGAAGCCGCTCACGGCTATGTCGCGCGCTTTTTTGGGGACATGACCGCCGCCATGCAGGGGCGCATCACTGTTAATCCACTCAAGCACATCGACCCGGTCGGAACCATTCTGGTGCCGCTGGTGATTCTGCTCACCAGCAAACTGCTTGGTGGCGGGGCCATCCTGTTTGGCTGGGCCAAGCCGGTGCCGGTCAACTTCGCGCAATTGCGCCGTCCCAAGCAGGACATGCTGTGGGTCGCGGCTGCCGGACCCGGCATGAACTTCGTCATGGCCGTGTTCTGGGCGCTGATGATCCAGCTGGGCCATGCGCTTGCTAGCAGTTTCAGCACGCCGCTGATGCTGATGGGCGCAGCAGGCGTGTTCATCAACGTGATCCTGATGGTGCTGAATCTCATCCCGCTGCCGCCGCTCGATGGTGGCCGCATCGCGGTCAGCCTGCTGCCGATGAAGCAGGCGATCAGCTTTTCGAAGATCGAGCCCTACGGTTTTTTCATCCTGCTCGGACTGATGTTCAGCGGCATTCTGGGCATCATCATGTGGCCGCTGATCAGCCTTTTCATTGGCTTTACCGCGCTGGTGACCGGTCTCGATGCACAGCAACTGCTCGGCCTGATCCAGGTCGTTCTGTCCTGACTTTTTCCGCCTACTCCTTACTGCTCACCGCTCACCCACCATGTATTCCGACCGCGTACTTTCCGGCATGCGTCCAACCGGACGCCTGCATCTTGGCCACTACCACGGCGTGCTTAAAAACTGGCTGCACCTGCAAAACGAATACCAGTGTCTATTTTTCATCGCCGACTGGCATGCGCTGACCACGCATTACGACAGCCCGCAGGCGATTGAGGAAGATGCGCGCGACATGGTGGTCGACTGGCTGGCCGCCGGCGTCGACCCGGCGCAGGCCACGCTGTTCGTGCAATCGCGGGTGATCGAGCACGCCGAGCTGCATCTGCTGCTGTCGATGATCACGCCGCTCGGCTGGCTGGAACGCGTGCCGACTTACAAGGACCAGCAGGAAAAGCTGACCAGCAAAGACCTTTCGACCTACGGTTTCCTCGGCTATCCGCTGCTGATGAGCTCCGACATCCTGATTTACCGCGCCAACCTGGTGCCGGTGGGCGAGGACCAGATTCCGCATATCGAATTCACCCGTGAGCTGGCCCGGCGCTTCAATCACATGTATGGCCGCGAGCCAGGGTTCGAGGACAAGGCGCGGGCGGCGGTCAAAAAGCTCGGCTCGAAAAAAGCCCGGCTGTACGAGGAGTGCCGTACCGCCTATCAGGAAAAGGGCGACGACGAGGCGCTCGAATCCGCCCAGGCGCTGTTGAACGACGCACAGAATCTGTCGATGAACGACCGCGAGCGCCTGTTCGGCTACCTCGAAGGGTCCGGCAAGATGATTCTCGCCGAGCCCGAAGCCCTGCTGACCGTTGCCTCGAAAATGCCCGGACTCGATGGCCAGAAAATGTCCAAGTCCTACGGCAACACCATCGCTCTGCGCGAAGACCCCGACATGGTGACGAAGAAAATCCGCACCATGCCGACCGACCCCGCGCGCGTGCGCCGCACCGATCCGGGCAACCCGGCCAACTGTCCGGTGTGGCAGTTCCACTTGGTGTATTCCGACGATGGCGTGCGGCAATGGGCCACCGCCGGCTGCATCAGCGCCGGCATCGGCTGTCTGGAGTGCAAGCAGCCGGTGATTGACGCCGTGCTGGCCGAACTCGTGCCGATACGCGAGCGCGCGCGGTTCTACGAAGAAAATCCGGATCAGGTGCGCAACATCCTCGCTGACGGCAGCGAAAAGGCGCAGGAACTGGCGCGCGACACCATGCGTGACGTGCGCGAGTCGATGGGGCTGACCTTCGGCTGAGCCTGCGCTCGATGCGGGCGCAGGCTGCCCGGTTTCAGCCACGGCATCGCGCAGCGTTGCGCGCTGTCCTTCCTTATGCGTGTGCGGCAATCAGTCGCGCCCGCACTTCCACCAATCGAACGTGCGAACCTTGAGCCACTTCGATAGTCTAATGCGCGCGCGCATCCATCGTGTCGTAGCCGTTTACCCGGGAATCCAATATGCAAGAGTTGAACGAAAGCTGGGTGGCACTGAAATCGGGCGGATTCATCGTCCTGCCCCTTTCCGTGCTGGCCGTCATTGCGCTGGCCATCATGCTGGAAAAAGCGGTGGTGTATTGGCGCTATGCGCGCCTTTCCAGCGACGTGCTGAACCTGGTCGAAACCTATGGCTTTGCCTGGGCTGATCTTGAAAAGATCCTGTCCGGGCTGAGCCGCAGCCACTACTTCAAGCGGTTTTTCGAGGTGGTGATTTCCAACCGCACTCATCCTGCGTGGTGGACCGAGTCGCGCGCGGCCGACGAAGCGCAGTTGATCGAAGCCTCGCTGGCCCGCAGGCTGTGGGTGCTGGAAACCATCGTCACCGCCGCGCCGCTGCTGGGCCTGGTCGGCACCGTGCTCGGCATGATGGACGCCTTCCAGATCATCGGCAGCAGCGGCGTGGTCAACCCTACCGGGGTGACCGGCGGCGTGGCGCAGGCCCTGATTGCTACGGTGATGGGGCTGTTGATCGCCTTGATCGCCCTGTTCGGTTTCAATTATTTTTCGCGCCTGCAGTCGCAGACGATGGACGAAATGGAGCGCCTCGGCACGCGCCTGATCGACCATATCCGTCTCGATCAGGAAGGCCGCACGCATGAAGCGCCGTAAGCTGCGCACCTACCGCAAGGGGCGGATCGAGATCATTCCGATGATCGACGTCATGTTCTTTCTGCTCGCCACCTTCATGCTGGCCTCGCTGTCGATGCAGAACCTGGATTCGATCAAGGTCAACCTGCCGCAAGGCAAGGCCGAAAAGCTCAAGATCGATCAGCCGCTGACGCTGACGCTCACCGGCGATGGCCGCATTCTCGTCAACCAGACGCCGGTCTCGCTCGACACGCTTGCCGCCACGCTCAAGCCGCTGATCCGCGACGCCGCGCAGAATGTGGTCGTGTCGGCCGACAACGATGCGCCGCAGGGGCTGGTGGTCCAGGCCATGCTGCGGGCGCGCGAGGCGGGCGCCGTGCATTTTTTGATCGCCGTCAAACATCCATGATGCAGCGCTGAGCATGCCCGGAATGATGACGAAAGAGCCATCATTTTGGTGGCCTGTTCCGCTGGCGACGCTGCTGTGGCTGGCGCTGTTGTGGGGGGTGGGGTTTTATATGAAGTCGCCTCCGATGGCCCCGCCGCCCGCCGCCATCGACGCGCGACTGGTCGAACTGGTCGACGACCAGGAGACACCTAAACCGGCGCAGATCGCCGCCGTGAAACCGCAACCCCGTGCGCTGCCCAGACCCAAACTGCGTGCTCCCCGACTCGCGCCGCCCAGTCCCAAACCGCCACAGCCTGAACCCGCGCCTCCCGCGCCCCCCGAACCCGTTGCCAGGCCCACACTGCCGCTCGATCTGGATCGCCCAACCGACCCCGCGCCGACCGACATGATGTCTTACATCAACGCGCAAAGAGCGCGTCGCCAGGCCGAAGAATCAGATGCGGGCAGCAGCGCCCGGCAAGCCAGCGCAGATGAGGTCCGCATGGCCAACATTCGCCGAAACCTGCAACCCCCCGGCACCAACGGCATATTCCAGATACTGGATATTCAACCGCGCACCGCGCGTTTCTCATTCCGTTCCTGGACCACCAACGCCAGCAACCCGCAACGCGAAACCATCAGCGTCAGCGCCGGTCCGGACGGAGATATCCAGCTGGCGATCATCCGCCGCATGATTGGCCTGATACGCGGCTACTTCAAGGGCGATTTCAACTGGGAATCGCAACGGCTCGGGCAGGTTGTCGTGCTGTCGGCGCGCGAAGAAGACACGGCCGAGCTTGAGGATTTTTTGAAGCGTGAATTTTTTGGCGTGGGGGTTAAAAACCGCGCGCATTGATTGGGCCGCAGGGGGGATGATTGAGTGCTTTCGACCCATTACGGCCTGCCGGGATAAAGTTTACATGTCTGATTTTCCGACCCAAGCGGACGCCCGAATTTGAGGCTAAAAGCTGACTGGCAAGGTAATTTAGAGCACCCCGTCGCGAATGATAAAATCCATCCCCCTTCAATCCGGGGGCGCGCGCCATTAAGGCGATGGGCGACTTCACCGTGGATATTGCGTTACTCCTGTTCCTCATCCTGCTTAATGGCGTTT